>NZ_JBHWWF010000002.1:294409-468016 GCF_042736455.1 Streptomyces sp. NPDC060064 | reverse complement strand
CCCCGGTGCCGTACGGCACCGGGGCCCCGAGGGGTTTCAACACCATCTACCGGCGCTGAGCGCCGACTTTCGGTTTCCGCATGTCCGCCTGGGAGGTCGGAGATACGGGGATCGCGGATGCTTGACCGGGGACCACCTTCCAATCCGGGGCCTGCGGTACCCGAGCGAACTGAAACCTCGCTCGGGCGATCCTGATGGCGTCTGCTCCTCTCTCACTCATCTCTTCTTTGGGTCGGTACTGCTCTCTGAACACGCGGTGCTGCTCGGCGACCCCTGGGGCCGCCAGGCCCGGCAACCAGTCCTGGAGCCTTCCCGCACTTCCTGGCCCCAGGACTCCACTGCCGTGCCGTGCAATGCTCGCGCCAGTTCGTCTCTGCCGCGTATCGCTGACTTCGTTGGCTACGTCAGGAACCCTAGCCGCGCGAGTACGCAATGTCTATCTCAGCCACGACAGATTTCCCCCATTCAGGGGGAGAAGTTATCTGCTCGTCCCTGCGGGGACGCCACGCCGGGGTCTGGGCCCGGCGGACCGGCCATCCGCGCGTTTTTGCGACCGCGGGCCCGGGGAACCGTGCTCCGCGATGGTTCTCCCGGGTGGTCATGGGAGCGGGATCGCCCGGGGCGGGTAGTCAGCAGTTCTGTGCCACCCGTCTTTTCCCGCACTCGACCCTCGACGGAGCCGTCGTGAAATTCGGAGTCTCGACCTTCATCACCGACCAGGGCATCAGCCCGACCGCGCTCGGAACCGCACTTGAGGAACGCGCGTTCGACTCGTTGTTCATCGCTGAGCACAGCCATATCCCGGCGGACCGCCAGACGCCCTACCCGGGCGGTGGTGAGCTGCCGGAGATGTACTACCGCACCCTTGACCCCTTCGTCGCCCTGACCGCGATCGGTGTCGTGACCGAACGCCTGCTCCTGGCCACCGGCATCGCGTTGATCCCGCAGCGCGACCCGATCATCACGGCGAAGGAGGTGGCCTCGCTCGACCTGATCTCCGGCGGCCGCGTGATCCTCGGCGTCGGTGTCGGCTGGAACCGTGAGGAGATGAGGAACCACGGCACCGACCCCTCCACCCGCGGTCGGCTCGCCGACGAGCGGCTACGCGCCATGCGCGAGCTGTGGACCGCGGAGAAGGCCGAGTTCCACGGCGAGTTCGTGGACTTCGATCCGGTCTTCGCCTGGCCCAAGCCCGTGCAGCGCCCTCATCCGCCGATCTACGTCGGCGGTGGCGAGGGCGCGTTCCGGCGGGTGGCGCAGCTCGGAGACGCGTGGCTGGCCAACAGCCTGCCGCCGCAGGAACTCGGTCCGAAGATCGAACGGCTGCGCGCCCTCGCCGACCGAGAGGTGCCGGTGACGGTGTACGCGGCTCCCGACGATCCCGAGCAGATCGAGGGCTACAGCCGTCTGGGGGTCGAGCGGCTGCTGTTCTACGTGCCGACGATGCCCGAACGGGAGACGCTGGAGTTCCTGGATCGGCTGGCCGGAGTCGCTGCCCGGTACCGCTGAGAAGCCGGAAACCGCTGCGGCTCGGGGATGCGGGACCGATACGAGAATCCGCAACCGCCAGAGCCGCCATAGCCGCCGTGAATGCCATGACTGCCGGAAAGGGGGTGCGATGCCCGCTCTGACGAGCGCTGAGGCACGGGAGCGGTTCGCCGCGGCGCGCGTCGCCCACCTCGCGACGGCCGACACGGCGGCCCACCCGCATCTGGTGCCTGTGGTGTTCGCCCTGGACGGCGACACGGTGATGCTGGCCGTGGACCACAAACCGAAGCGGACGACGCGGCTGAAACGCCTGGCCAACATCGCCGCCAACCCGTCGGTCTGCCTGCTCACCGACCACTACGAGGAGGACTGGGACCGCCTGTGGTGGGCCCGGGCCGATGGCGAAGCCCGAGTGCTCCCGGCACCGGACCGGTCCCCCGAGGCCGCCCGCTGCATCGGCCTGCTCACGGCGAAATACCAGCAGTACGCCGACCGGCCACCCGACGGACCGGTGGTCGAAGTCTCGGTCCTGCGCTGGAGCGGCTGGCGCGCGTCGTGAGCCGCGTGCCGGCCGCGCGCACGGTCCGTGAGCGCCGCCGGCACGGTTGGTGCTGAGCTGCTGAGCTGCGGGGCCAGCGGCCCTCGCGCACATGGACTACAACTGGGTGTTGCGGCCTTCAGAATCCGCGGTACTCACAGGCGACATCGCGTGTGGCCGCCAACTCTCGCCCTGTTTTGCGCCGGTTCTGGCGCGTATCGCGAACCGACGGCGTCGGGGTTACCGTAATACGTGGTGCGCGATTGCCGCATCGAGCTGCTTCCTGAGAAACCTGCTGGGCAATCCCTTGACTGGTCGCCAGAAGTGCGACCTCTTGCCAGCAGGCTTCATTGATGAGACTCGCTTTTCGCATCACTGAAGGGATTGGCATGCGCACTTGACGCCGGTTCATCGGAAGGCAGCTTGATGCAAATCTTTCCCCCCACCTTGTCGACTGTCAAACGATTGGCAGCGGCGAGGTCTGTCGCTCCAGGACGGGGAGGGGGGAGGGCGCCCGTATCCCGTAGCACTCTCTTGGGTTGGGCAATGGCGTCACTGTGCTTCATCGTGTACACAACGCTGTCACTGCGTCGGCATCAGCTCATGCTGACCACGGGATACGACCTTGGTATATTCGAGCAGGCCATACGCTCCTACGCACATGGCCATCTCCCGACAGCAGACCTTAAGGGCCACAATTACCCCTTGCTGGGCGATCACTTTTCTCCCATCACTGCCGTCATCGCGCCCTTTTACAGAATATGGCCGTCGCCGATCACTCTGCTCCTGGCACAGGCAGTTCTGCTCGCGGTGGCCGTCGTCCCGCTGACCCGCTGGGCACACCGCGCGCTGGGGACGGCAGCCGCACTGGTGATCGGGCTCGGCTACGGCGTCTCCTGGGGCATCGCCCAGACAGTCGGCTTCGACTTCCACGAGGTGTGCTTCGCCGTACCACTGCTGGCCTTCTCCCTCGAAGCTCTCGGCAACGAGCGCTGGCGCGCGGCAGTCGCATGGTCCCTTCCCCTTCTGCTGGTCAAGGAAGACCTGGGCCTGACCATCGCGGTCATCGGCGGCTACATCGCCTACCGCGGCCGGCGCAGACTCGGCTTCCTCGCGATAGCCGCCGGCCTTGCGGGAACGCTCATAGAGATGCTGGTGGTCATACCGGCCTTCAACCCCGACGGCGTATTCACCTACTGGGACAAAGTGCCGGACGGCGCTGACGACGACCCGCTCGGCCTTCTCCTGCACTACACCTTCGGCCTGGTCACCCCGGAAACGAAGCTGATCACTCTCCTGATGCTGCTGGCACCCACAGCGTTTATCGCCCTGCGGTCACCTTTCATGCTGCTTGCCGTGCCCACGCTTGCATGGAGGTTCATCTCCGGCAATGAAGACTACTGGGGGACTCGCTTCCATTACAGCGCCGTGCTGATGCCCATCGTGTTCGGCTCTTTCATCCACGCTCTCACTCTGATGCGCCGAGAAAACCCAGTAGGAGACAGTGCAAGAAACCTGCACTGGCCTCTTGTCATCAGCGCGACCTTCACCATCATCACATTGCCGCTCTTCCCGTTCGCGCAGCTCACAGAAAGCGCAACCTGGCAACCCGGTCCCCGCATTGCAGCCGCGCGTCATATTCTCAATATGATCCCCGATGGATCGACCGTCGCGGCTTCCAACCGACTCGTTCCCCAACTCACCAATCGCTGCACCGTCACGGTCTTCGGATTGCCCAGTGATCACGGAAACCCTGAATGGGTCGTCGCTGACACCGCCACATCCCAAGGCTGGCCCATCAGTCCAGGGCAAGAGGCTCAAGAGATCGCGAAATTCCGCGAGATGGGATACAGGACCGTAACAGAAACAGCGGGGTACGTTCTCCTGCAAGGGACGGATACCGCGATGGGAAGCACTGCGACAGCAGTTCCGATTTCCGCGGTCAGAGCGCACGGAACTCGCAGTGGGCACGGGGTTACAGCGGCACCGCGGTCCAAGTTGGCGGATGCTGGCTTGCTCACGGTAACGGGGGGCGCGTTGTTGCGCGCCTACTGCGGCCGGGCGAGGGTGGTACGCATGGCGTCCATCAAAGCGTGCCGGGCTTCCCGCAGTGCCCGTCGTGCCTCGGTGCAGCCGGCATCGCTCCACGTCTCGCCTTGCACCACCGCGTCCCGATAGGTCACGAGTTTGTCGGCGACACCCTTGGTTCTCTCCACGACCTCGACGGGCGCGATCAGTTCGAGCGCGTACTGCCTTGCATACACCCCGTGGTCCCGGGTGACCGTCCACGCCATCTGCGCCCGCTCCTCCGCCGACCGGTGCACCTCCCGGCTCGCATGGGATATGACGTCCCGCGCCTGAGCCAATGCCTCCAGGTACTGGACGTACACCGACCGCAGCGATTCTCGGTCTTGAGCCACGCTGTCCCTGCGCCAGCGGACCCGGTCCGTGGCCAGGGTGCTGCCCACGCCGATGGCCCCGCCCAACGCCACCGCGACCACAGCCGTCCAGTCCATTGCCGCAGCATAGGAACAGCCCTGCCCCCGCGTGGCCTCTTCGGTGGGATCCCCTTGTTCTCGTAGGACTCCGTTAGGTCTGTCTCGATCCTGGGGTCCTGCTGGGCAGGGACTGATGACAGGTGGTCCAGATGCCCGTCCAGCACCTCAGTACGTCCTGGAGGGTGTCGAGGACTTGGTAGAGAGTGAGGCCGACGCGGGGACTCTTGGGGCCAGGCGTTCTTCGTGGGCGGCGGTCACGAGGTTGACATGGTGGTGCCAGCCCGGCCAGGAACGGCCTTCGAAGTGGTCCAGGCCCCAGACCGTGCGGCGTACTCGATCCGGTCGAGCTTGGTCTCCTTATCCGGGTCGGTGGACTCCTTCCATGTCTTGGTCCGTTGGAACGTGATCTGACGCCGGATCAGCAGCGTTCTGAGGGCCTCCCGGCCGATACGGACGCACTGTCCTGGAGCACGGCGCAGATAGGCGGCTCCGCGGACGGGCAGGATGAGAGGCTGTGGCGACTCGCTGAGCAGGCACGGCTGGCCGTGGTCAGCGTGGAGTACCGCCTCGCGCCGGAACACCCGTTCCCCGCCGGGCCCGACGACTGTGAAGCGGCCGCCCGGTGGCTGGTGGACCAGGCCGCAGCCGAGTTCGGCACTCAACGGCTGCTGATCGGTGGTGAGTCGGCCGGTGCCCACCTGAGTGTCGTGACACTGCTGCGCCTTCGCGACCGGCACGGCATCACCGGCGCGTTCCGGGCGGCCCACCTGCCTTTCGGCCCCTACGACCTGTCGATGACACCAGGCCAGCGATCGTTTGGATCAAAGCGGCTGCTGAGCAATACCGACACGCTGCGGGGCAGCTACGAGCTGTTCACACCGGCATTGGGGACGGAACAGCGCCGCGATCCCGAGGTCTCACCGCAGTTCGCCGACCTGGCCGGCTTGCCGCCCGCCCGGGGCGTCGTCGGCACCGAGGATCCACTTTTGGACGACTCGCTGTTCCTGGCCCAACGGTGGCAGGCGTCAGGTGCGCCTGTGCAGCTCGGTGTCGTCGCCGGCGCGATGCACGGCTTCACCCTGTTCCCGCTGACCATTACCGAGCGGGAACTGCGGCGCGAGCGGGACTTCCTGTCCACCACGGGAGGGTAGCGTCGGCAGCGTGAACCGCACTGCTCGGCTCTATGCGCTGGTGGAAGAGTTGCGCGCGGCGAGCGCCGCGCAATTCGAGGTGAATACGCGCACGGTGCAGCGTGACCTCCAGGCGCTGATGGAGGCCGGTGTCCCGGTGCGCACCACACCCGGGCGAGGCGGGGGCTGGTCGATCGACCCGGAGATGACCCTGCCCCCGACTCGGTTCACCGCCGCTGAAGCCTCGGCACTGGCCGTCGCGCTCGCCGCGGCAGACGCCTCCGCCCCGTACGCCGGTGCGGCCCGCACGGCAGCCCAGAAGATCGCGGCTTCGATGACCGGTCCCGCCTCGGTGGCGGCACAGGAGCTCGCCGCACGGATCGTTACGCTGCCCTCGCCGACCGACTCCACGGTCCGCGCCGCAGTGGAGCAGGCCCTCACCACAAACACGGTCCTGCGGCTGTCCTACATCGACGCGGCAGGACGCGAAAGCGACCGCGCGGTGGAACCGGCCGGACTGCTCACCGCCGACGGCCGGTGGTACCTCATCGCCTGGTGCCGCGCGCGACAGGCCGGCCGAGGCTTCCGGCTGGACCGAATCACCGCAGCGGCTCCAACCGATGAGCAAGCGCAGCCCCATGACCTGACCGAACTGCTGCTCGGCTCGGCCGCCGCCGGCGCGGTGCAGCCTACGGCGCTGGCTTCACTCACGCCCCCGACTAAGAAACGGAAGGCACCACCCCGGTGAACCTTTCCGGTCACAGCACTGGACGCGGTCGCGCTTCAGCTCAGTCACCCCGGCGTCAGCCCGGGCGTCGAGCGGTCTCACGTGGGGCAAGGCGCCGTTGGATCCGCTCGGGAAGCAGGGACGGATTGCCACGCAGTCCTGCGACTGGAGTACTCCGGTCGCCAGGGCGAAGGCCGGGAAGGCGAGCTCCCGCGGGGGGCAGCGTGATTGGGGAGAACACGATCAGGGGAATTTCGGGCAGCAGGGCGAGGCCGCGGAACAGGTAGATCGCGGTGATCGTGATCAGTACCGGCGAGAGCCTGGGCAACGGACGCAGCAGCCCGGCTGCCGACCATGCGTACGCTGCCGCAACAGTGAGAATGGCGGCTATGACGACCGCGGTCGCGGTGGGGACGGACGGATGCTGTTCCGCCACTCGAAGACCAACTCGGGCTTGCCCGCCCACCGTCGGTAGATCGTGTCCTTGCCGACACCGGCCCGCGCGGCCACGGCCCGATCGATGTCGAGCCGAACAGGCCTGGGTGCCGGACACTCATCATCGGCGGGGATTCAGCCAGGCACCACGCTCCACCTCAGACGTCGGCCGCGTACCGCCAGAAGTCCCGCATCAGCGCGGGGAAGCTCGGTCCGCCCATCTGCAGCTGGCTGAGCATGATGGTGACCACGCCGGTGGACGGTGTGATGTGCGCTGTTGTTCCGGTGCCGCCGACCCAGCCGTAGCGTCCCGGCACACTCCACGGTTCGACGGCCTCGATATCAACCGCACCGCCGAAACCCCAGCCCATGCCCTCGAGGAACAACCCGGCGGACTCACGCTCGGACGGGGTCAGGTGATTGGCAGTCATCTGCCGCACCGACTGGGGCGTGAGCAGCCGGCGGCCGCCCGCCGTCCCTTCGGCGAGCAGCATCCGGCCGAAGGCAAGCCAGTCGTCGACGGTCGAGACCAGACCGCCGGCGCCGCTCGGGAACGTCGGCGGGCTGCTCCACTGCCCGTCGGCGGCGTCCACCAGCTCGAGACCGCCCTCGGGATCGGTCCGGTAATAGCCGGTGAACCGGTCGAGCTTGGCCGCCGGTACCGCGAATGCCGTGTCGGCCATCCCGAGCGGCTCGAACAGCCGCTCGTCCAGGAACTCGGGCAGCGGTCGTCCCGTGACCCTGGCGATCAGCACGCCCTGAAGGTCGGAGCTGATGTTGTACAGCCAGCCGTCGCCCGGCTGGTGCAGCAGCGGAATACGGGACAGCGCCGCCATCCACTCGTCCGGCGCGGGGACGCTCTGCGGCTGCGGAGGTCCCTGCTTCAGCTCGCGGAACAGCGGCGCAACCGCGGGCAGCGAGAAGTCGGACGGGAAGCCGTACCCGGCACGGGAGCTGAGCAGGTGGAACACGGTGATCGGCCGGACCGCCGGGACCACGTCGTCCACCGGCCCGGCCGGCGTACGGACGACGCTCGGTGACGCCAGCTCCGGCAGCCACTGCCCGACCGGGTCGTCCAGCGCGATCCGGCCGTCCTCGACGAGCATCATGACGGCCGCGGCGACGATGGGCTTGGTGATCGATGCGATGCGGAAGATCGAGTCCCTGGCCATCGGGGCGGTGCCCTCGACGTCGACGGATCCCACCGCCTGCACCTCGACCCGGTCACCGCGGGCCACCAGGCCCACCGCTCCCGGCACCGAGCCCTTGCTGACGTGCGTCTCCAGCGTGTCGCGCAGATCGGTCATGGGTCCACCCTCTCAACTGTGCGGTCGGAGACAGGACTCTCGCCGCGGCGCAGAATCATCGGGCCGGTGCCGTCGGATCCAACCCGATCACCCGCCGCTCACCTCAGCGCGGAGGACCCTGATGGTCCGGGGGGCTGTTTCACCGCCGTCAGCGTCGCGTAGACCACGACGTTGCCCCGGTAGCCAGTGCGCTTGGTGTAACTGCCGCCGCAGGTGATCATCCGCAGTTCAGGCACGTCGGAGCCGCCATAGACCTTCTCGTTCGGAAATTTCTTCTTGTCGTAGACCTCCACGGCGTCGACGGCGAACACGGCCACACGCCTGTCCGCCCGGCTGATCTCGATGGTGTCGCCCTTGGACAGGGCGCCGAGGCCGTGGAAGACGCCGGGGCCGGTGGGCGTGTCCACGTGCCCGGCGGTGACGGCTGTTCCTACCGAGCCGGGAACAGTGCCGTCGCCGTACCAGCCGGCACGGCTGGGGTGGTCGGCCGGCGGCGGCCGTAGCCTCCCTGCCGCGTCGAGAGCCAGTCTTGTCATGGGGGCGTCCACGCCGATGGCGGGGACCCTGAGGCGGACCGGACTCGACGGAGGAAGCGGCTGGACGGCGCGGCCCGCGGCTGAGGCGGTGCCGCTGCGGGCGGGACGTACAGAGGTGGAGAAGGCCTGGGCAGCCGACGGCTGCGGTGGCTGCTCGTCGCGTGCCGCGCTGATCACCAGCACGGCACCGGCCATCAGTGCGCAGGCCAGGAACCTCACTGACGGGGTGGACGAGTGTGGGCAAGCGCTGGTCTTGTGCCCTGTTTCCATCGCGATTGAGCCTCTGCTTCGCGGCGGGGTGGCGTGGGGTCCTCGCGGCCCCCGGGCCGATGCAGGTCCGGACCGATGCGGTGGGAGTTGGGCAGTCAGGTTCCCATGCCGCTCAGGCGTCGGCGTCTCCTGACCACACCCGCGGCGGCGGCTCCGGCGAGCAGCACACCGCCCAGGGCGTACTGCCTACTTCTGTCTTTGGCCGGCTCGAAGCCGGCCTCGACCGAGCCGCTCGGCCGGCGGCCACTGACCTGGTATGTATCCGTGACCTTGGTCCGCGGCGGGCACTTCACGGTGACTGTGTCGCTGCCGGGCTCAGTCCCTTCCGGGACCTGAAACTCGCCGGTGAGCACACCCTCACCGTCACCTTCGAAGAGGTGGAACGCCCCTCCGGCCTCCGACTCGCCCTTGCCATAGGTCACGTCCGGGCCGCAGGCCGTGGTGCTGACGGTGACCGTGGAGCCCGGGGAAACGCTCCCCGGGCCGATGTCAAGGCCTGAGTCACCGGTGGCGAAAGCGGCCGGGACCGACAGGCAAAGGGCACCGAGAACCAGGCCGATACCTACACCAACATGTGTGTTACGCACGAGGATCCTCCAACGGAGCAGTGTCCGGCCTGTCTGCGCGGCGCCTCTGCTGTGCTCCGCTCCCGAGGCAACCGACAGTCCGTCAGCTCCGCAACATGACGCATCGCCATATCCGTCACCCAGGCAGGCGTAGTGGCTGCTCTCGCTTGATCGTTTACGCAGGTCACCGGAGCAGAGACCGTCACGCCGGAGGAAACACCAGAAGGACGGCGAACGGGCTAGTGACCTGCGTCAGGGATTCGTTGGCAGTACGTACCCGCGAAGAACAGTCCGGTTGGTGGTCATCTTGAACCACATCGAAAGGATGGTGCGGACCCCGCGTCTCGGGCAGGCTGCTCGACGCGAAAGCAGCGGGAGTACACACGCTGACCCGGCCCCGCCCGAACGGACCTGACATATGTCGGGGTCCCTGCGCGCCGCGGACCCGCCTACCGTACGGGCTGTCCCTTGGTGTCTCATGTGTCGTTCCCCCTAGTTGGGCCCCACCGGTATCAGAGGGCCTCGCCAGCAGCGAACGGCACGAGCTGGCACCCTGCTGGCGGGACTGCTGACGGCCACGCAGCTCGCCGCCGCGCCCCGGGCTTTGAAGATCGCTTCGCGCCGGACTGTCGATCGTTTCCCGCGAGGCCGTGCTCTGCCGTTTCAGCAGTCGTAGCGGTGCGCGCATGGCATGCACCGGGACGACTTCTACGCCTCGCAGCAGGTCGGTCACGGTTCCCCGGCCGAGCTTCCTGCGCCGACCCCTAAAACCGCTGGCACGCTGATCGGCAGAACGCGATGATCGAAAGACAGCACCAAGCGGCCTGAGAATCGGCTTGGCTCACAGAGTGGAGAGGAATCGCTGTGATCGTGACGGTGGAATTGCGTCACGTCGACGAGGAGATGCTCCAAGGGCTCCTCGCGGTGGCTGTCAACGAAGCGGCACCCAGCGAGGTCATGCCACCCGTGGCCGGTCCGCCAGGCTGGACGCCGGCACGGCAGGACGCCTTCCGGGCCTGGCATCGGGATCGCCGGCCAGGACTATCCGGTCCGCTCCGAGAAAGCACATTCGCGATCCTCACCGACGGGCACATCGTCGGATCAGCACGGCTGGCCTGCCGCGACAGTCAAGAGGTGCTCGAAACAGGCATGTGGCTTGCGCGTTCCGCACGCGGGCGCGGAATCGGCACCGCCGCCCTCCGGGCGCTCCTCAACGAAGCGGCGGGAGCAGACGCACGCCTCGTGGTCGCCGAGACCACCGCCACCAACCTCGGGGCAATCGCCGCCTTGCGCCGAAACGACGCCAGGCTCGCCACGGACCAGCACAACGGTCACGTTCATGCCCATCTGCCCCTGGACCAGGCACAGCCCCCGCCACTGGCGTCATCGAACCCGTGACCCTGAACAGCAGCTCGGCTCTTCTCAGCACTGGAGTCTGCTGCGAAAGCACTGGTCACGCCCATCGCAGGTAGCAAGGTGGTTGGCTGCTACCGTCCGCGTGCATGAACGACAGTGTGTACGTGGGCAAGGCAGGCCGAGACGCGGCGATGGACCGAGGATGGCTGCTGGGACACTTCAAGGACACCGGCGATCCCCGGCACAGCGAGGCCGTTGAGATCAAGTGGGGTGTTCACCCGCGCGGTGAAGAGCGTGCCCAGTGGGTGACGGGCGAGGCGCGTACAGCTCTGCTCGTCCTGATCAGTGGCCAGTTCCGCGTTGATCTGCCTGGACGCAGCGTGCTCCTGACCGAACAAGGCGACTACGTCGTGTGGAGCCGAGATGTGGAGCACTCCTGGTACGCGGAGGAAGAATCTGTCGTGATCACAGTCCGCTGGCCTTCCGTTCCCGGCTACCGAGCCCCTGATGAGAAGAGCCAGGCCCGGTCTTCCGCCTGACGCCCTCGGCGGCCTCCTCACGACCATCACCCCGTGATCCCCCATAAGCTGTTCCACCGTTCGGCGATGGTGGCCGCGCGGGCGAAGTGGATGGCAGCCTCGTCGTCGCGGCCGAGGAGCCTCGCGAGTTCGCCGAGCGTGTACGCGACCGGCCGGATGGCCAACGTGAAACCCGAGGAGGGCGGCGGTGCGTCGCGGTAGGGCAGCAGTGACGCGTACAGCTCCTCGGCGCCCTTCTTCTCGCCGAGCCTGACCATCGCCATCGCGCGGAAGGTCGCGAAGACCTTGAAGAAGTAGTCCGTTCGGATCGGCCCGGCCTGTGCCAGGACCTGCCGGGCCTCGTCCAACTGGTCGGCGGCGGCCAGGGCCGCGGCGAGCAGGTCCTCGGTCAGCGGGCCGTAGGCGTCGAACGCCTGCCTGGCCTGCGGCAGGAACTCGCCGAGCCGTCCCTGGCCCGCCCTGATCGTCGCCGTGGCGATCAGCAGATAGCCTGGCGGCGTGCGGTGAACTCCGGCGCACCATCCGGGCGGTGGCCTCGGCATAGAGACGCTCGGCGGTTGCGATTCTGCCTTCGATGTGCGCGAACGTCGCAAGCATGCTCTCGCCCACCGCGAGGGGCTCCGGCATCCGATAGGTGCGGGCGAGTTCCAGGCATGCGTCGGTGAGGCGGTACGCCCCGGCGACGTCGCCCTCGACTGCCGCGGCGGTCGACTGGGTGAACAGCCCGTACCAGCGGTATATGGGCACATCGTGTTTGATGCCGAGGCGGTCGAGCTCCTGCCCCAGCTCGGCCCGCTCGCGCCACTCCAGCTCGGTGGCGACCGTCGCGCCAGAACGGCGAGCCCATCGGTGAGCCGCCCCTCGATCTCGTCCGGTCGGTACGCCGCCACAACCAGGATGGGCGTTCCCGAGGGCATGTCGACAAGGCCCGCCAGCATCGCGAGCGTCTCGGCATCGGCCCAGTGCAGGTCGTCCAGCATGACCGCCAATGGCCGCTCACGCGCCACCGTCGCGAGCCATTGCCGGACAGCCCGATGCAATCGGAACCGCCCCGCGACCGCATCCTCGTGGACGAGGGATTCGGCGCCGGATGTTCCGTCGCGGAGGAGGGGGGCCAAGGCGGCGGCCGACTCGGATGGGGGCGGGAGGGCGGCGGCGACAGTACGGAGGGCTTCGGCCCAGGCCCAGGCGGGCGGGGCGCCCTCGGCGTCGGTATTGCGGCCGATCGCGACGAGCCATCCGTCACAGCGCAGGCGGTGCGCCAGCCGTTCCAGCAACGCGGACTTGCCCAGACCCGCTTCTCCGGTGACCAGTGCGACACCCGGACCGGTGGTGAGCGCCTGGTCGGCGGCAGTGGTGAGGAGCGCCAGCTCGGACTCGTTGCGGCGTGGAGGACCTCTACGCGTTGGGTGAGGACGGCCTCTTCGAGTTCGGTCAGGGCGGGGCCGGGGTCGAGGCCGACCTCGTCGGCGAGGACCGCACGGGCCCGGCGGAGAGCGGCCAGCGCATCGGCCTGCCTGCCCACGGCCCAGAGTGCCAGGGCGTGGAGGCGCCAGCCTTCCTCACGCAACGGCTCGTCGCGGGTGAGCAGTTCGGCCTCGGGAACGGTTCCGGAGACGTCGACGGAGCGCAGCCCTGCGGCGACGTGGAGCTCCCGGGCGACCTGCCGCAGCTCCTCCAGGCGCGCGGTCTCGGCGCGGGCCCACGACTCGTCGGCCGTCTCCGCGTACGCCGGGCCCTGCCAGAGCGACAGCGCCTCCTCGAGGAGGCGCCTGGCGGTGCTCGGCTCGGGCTTGAGGACCTCGCGGGCGGCGCGGAGCAGCCGCTCGAAACGCCAGGCGTCGACCGCGTCGTCGGGCAGGCGCAGCGCGTAGCCGGGCGGCGCGCTGACGAGCACCTTGGCCGGTGTACGCGGGGCCCTGCCGAGCTCGAGGAGTCGACGCAGGTTCGACACGTACGCCTGCAATGAGGTCACGGCCTGGGCGGGCGGCGCCCCTTGCCAGAGGTCTTCGATCATCCGGTCGACCGGCACGACCTGGCCGCGCGCCGATACCAGCAGGGCGAGGACCGAGCGCTGCCGGCGGCCCCCGAGTGGGACGGGCTCGCCGTCCCGCTCGGCTCCGAAAGAACCGAGCACGCGTATGCACACCATCTCACCTCACATCGTAGACGGCCGACGATCTTCCAAGTCCCATCTCCTCCAAGTCCGTTCCAAGTCCCTTAAGGAGCCTCCGACAAGGCTTCTCGCATGGACACGACGAACGCTTCAACGGTGACTCGGCCCAACACTCACGAGATGGTGGTCATCCACCGCGGACTCCGCCGGGAGTCACGACTCCTTGCGGAAACGATCGGACCGAGCGCTCGATGATCCTCGGCCCCCTGCCGCTCCCCGCCCGTCTGCTCTGGTACGCCGTCGGCCGCCCTCAGTACGCCCGCAGGATCCGCCGTCCGCCACGTCCGCCGCTGAAGGCATTACAGAAGGCATTACAGAGCGCACCAGTCGGAGCTGACGCACCCCATGGCGATCACCTCGGCGCACACCATTCCGTTCCTTCTCCCCGGAGATCTGCAATGAACCTGAAGCACCTCGCCACCGGCCTCGCCGCCCTGGGCGGCGCATTCATCATCTACATCGGGCTCAGCTACCTGCTCGCCCCTCAGGCGACCGCGGCCGGATTCGGTGTCCCGACCTGGCCCCGACGGGACGGCACGGCATTCCTCGCCGTCAAGGGCGTGCGTGACATCGCGACCGGCCTGGTCGTTTTCGCGCTCCTCCTGTCCGGCCACCGCAGGGCGCTGGGCTGGGCGATGCTGGCGATAACCTTCGTTCCGGCCGGAGACCTGGTGATCATCCTGAGCAATGACGGATCAGCCGGCACCACGTACGGGGTCCACGGCCTCACCGCCGCCGCGGTGGCGGTGACCGCCGGTCTGCTCCTGCGCGAGCGCCCGCTCCCGGCGACCACCCCCGGGTCCGCCGAACCGGCCTCACACCCTGCGGTGGGGGCGGGACCCGGTCGCGCTTTCGGTGGCCTTCCGCGGCTCACGCGCGGAAGATGATCCAGAACCACGCACCAAACGTCGCCCAAGTCCGACCCGTCCCCCGTCCGGCAGCACCGCCTCATCCCTGGGCGGACGCAGTCGGAAGCGTCCGTGAAGCAGCCCCAACACGATCGCGGCCCCGATCGCGATCAGGTGCTCACGAGCAGCCAGATTGGGTTTGACGACCGACTCCAGCACCATGGAGCCACCGGTGAAAGCGAACAGAACAGGCGCCCGCCGGACCACCGCGAGGTAGGTGAACAGGCCCACCACCGCCGCAGACGGCCCCGTGTCAAGCACCTGCCCGATCTCAGGCGGCAGCCCCAGCCCCCACCACCCCGGACCGAGCGCAATCATCACCCGCACGCTGAGCGTGCCGGCCAGCGTCGTAGCGTACGCAACCACCAGAGTCCGGGTACGGCCCAGCGAAAGCTCGGCAAGCGCGAACGCGAGGAACAACTGCGTAATGCCCGCCCACACCGGCAGATCCAGCGCAGGCACAAACAGCGACACAGGAGTCCGCAACAAGGCAAGAGGCAGCGGCAGGTCAGCGCGCACCTCGCCGAGCAGGCGCACCACCACCGCACCCCTCGGCGTCACGTGAATCGCGTGGAAGAAGATGACCGCGAACGTCGCCAGCAACGCCAACGAGACCCCGCCCACCCCACGGCGCACAAGCCCCCGCACCGGCTCCACGACAACACCACGCCACTCCCCCAGCAGCGTGCCCCCCACAAAACGCACCAGCCAGCTCAACGCACCGTACAACCGCCCCCGGACGCCCTCACGCGCCACGCCCGGCCCCTCGTCAGCGACAGCCTCGCCCCCGCCGTCCCGGCCCCTCTCAAGAACGTCATGCCGAACACCTGTCCCACCGGACATCTGCCGACCAACCCCCCCTCACGCTCACAGCGCCGAACAACCCTGACCATCAGCGCATCACTGTGCCCACGCACCTCCAGATCGTGCACCAAGTCGCATAAGACCCGCGCATGGGGGCCTTGGAGCCGATCGGCTGCGTCTCTTCAACTCCGCGGCGTGGCCGAAAACATGCCTCAATCTCGCTCGTCCCGCGCATCGCCTGCACCGCCCTCCCGGCTGCTCATAGCATGGTCGCCTTACACGAGCTGATTGCCGAAGATGCGGGTGAGGACTGGATGAAACGCGAGTCGTGGCGCCCGGACGCCATCGACACGAAGGTGCCCAGCGTGGCGCGTATGTACGACTACTACCTGGGGGGCGACGACAACTACCAGTCCGACCGTGAGGCCTGCGAGCAGTTGCTGCTTCAGGTTCCCAGCACGAAGACGCTGGCCGTCAACAACCGTCGTTTTCTGCAGCGTGTGGTACGTATGCTGGCCGCCGAGTACGGCGTGCGCCAGTTCATCGACCACGGCTCCGGTCTCCCGACCCAGGACAACGTCCATCAGGTCGCCCAGGCGGTCGATCCGGCCTCGCGAGTGGTGTACGTCGACAACGACCCGATCGTGCTGGCACACGGTCGAGCTCTACTGGAAGAAAACGACCGCACCGCCGTCATCCAGGCCGACATGCGGGACACGGAAGCCATTTTCGGTCACGAGGAGACGACACGGCTGATCGACTTCAGCCAGCCGGTCGCTGCTCTGTTCGTGTCGGTGATGCACTGCATCCCGGACGAGTCCGACCCGGGCGCCCTCGTCCGTCGGGTAGCGGAACGTCTCGCGCCTGGAAGCTTCCTTGTCGTCTGCCAGCTCGTCAGCGACCGGCCGGAAATCCGGAAGTTCGTCACCGACTTCATGGCGGAAGCCACCGGAGGTCACTGGGGGCGCGTCCGCGAGGAGCACGAGGTGGCGGAGTACCTCACCGGGCTGGAGATCTTGGAACCGGGCCTGGTGGAAGTGTCGACCTGGCGACCGGACTCCGACCTCGCGCCCGCCCAGCTGACTGATGAATGGATCGAGTGGGGCGGCGTCGCTCGACTCCCTTAGCGCCGGCGTCCAACTCGCCATCCGCATCGACAGTTCTGGGTGGGATGCACCTCGCGGGATCCCACCCGGAACGCTGCCGTGTCACGAGCCGGACAGGCGCTCCCGGATCATCTCGATCGACTCCTTGGGAGTGAGGGCGCACGCCCCGAGCCGGTCCAGCATGTCGCGGTACTGCTCGACGACCTGCGGTTTCTGACTGAACGTGCTGTCAGTCAGGTGCTCGATGTAAACGGCGTCCTTGAGCTCGCCGAGTGCGAAGCGCAGATAGGTCACGCCCGTGCCGACGCCGGCCGAGGCGGTCACATCCAACGGAGCGATCTGCAGAACCACACGGCGCTGCTCCATTATCGCGGCGAGATACTCGAGCTGCCCGCGCATCACCTCCGGTCCGCCGACCGTGCGCATCAGCACGGACTCGTCGATCAGCACCCACAGACGGGGCGCGTCCGGCTGTTCGAGCTGCCGCTGCCGTTCCAGCCTGAGGTCCACCCGTCGCCCGACGTCGTGCGGATAGAGGTGGGCGGGGCCGGAGCTGATGACCGCACGTGCGTACGCGGGCGTTTGCAGCAGGCCCGGTACATAGAACGGCTCGTAGGTACGGATGGTGGCCGCCGCCCCTTCCAGGGCGACCAGCGGAGCGAAGAAGTCGGACAGGACATCGCTGAACGAGCGCCACCAGTCCGGCCGACGTGACTGCTCCACCAGCCGCAGGAACTCAGCGACACGCTCCTCATCGCTCACCCCGTACAGGCTCAGCAGGGCCAGAGCGTCAGCGGGCTTGCAACCGTGCCGACCGAGCTCAATCCGGCTGGTCTTCGACCGGGAGAAGCCCAGCCTGGTGTCGACGCCGGACGGGTCGAGTCCAGCGCTCATGCGCAGTTGGCGCAACTTGCCGCCCAGAATGAGTTTCAGGGCGGTCGGGTTGCTCTCAACCGCGCCCAGCGACTCGACGAACAACGACGGGCTCGGTACAGCTGCAGCCATCGCGCGCTCCTGCGGATTATGAGAAGACCACGACATTATCGAGCACAGCAGGAGCAAGCCAGGGGGAACCGGTCGGCCACCACCCTCTTTCAGCCAATCATGGAGTCGAAATCGCCGGCCCGGGCTCCCGCCACGAAGGCAGCGATCTCCTCCCTCGTGTAGACGAGGGTCGGCCCTTGCGGATCGCGGGAGTTGCGCACGGCTACGTTCCCGTCCGGCAGAGCCGCCATCTCCACGCAGTTTCCTGTGGCGTTGCTGTAACTGCTCTTGATCCACGTCACCGAATTCAGCGCACCCACCTGTATGCCGTTGGAGAACTCCATGCCCGCCAGCCCCTCCCTGCTCGTACATTCGTTCGCCCCGGAACCAGCCATGCAATCTCAGATGCAATTGCATTCTCAGGGTGCGCTCGACAATACTCGTCCTTCATCGGCTGCCGCAGCATCGAACACCGAAGCCTGCAGGGGGACATGACCAGTGACGACTCACATGTCAGCCTCTTCGACGATGAGGGTCGAGCAAGAGGTGCCTCGTCGGTGTGACGGACACGAGACAATGCCGCTGCCCCAAGGTCTGTGTGCGGACTCAAGAGACCTCGGCCACGACGAATGCTCCGGCCCCGGCCTGTTCGCCGCCTGCGGCCTGGACGGCCAGCTCCAGAACGCGCGTCAGTCACGGCAGTTCGTCACCATGACCCTGAACAGGTGGGCGTTGCAACCGCTTGTTCCCGATACGGAGCTGGTCGTCAGCGAACTCGTCACCAACGCCGTCCAGCACGCCTTGACACACACTGCGGCGGACGCCGAGGACTACCCCCTCTGGTTGGGCCTGTTCCGGCATCCCGGACATCTCGTCTGCGCCGTGGCCGATCCGAGCCCGGAACCGCCGCGCCCGCGCGACCCCGACACCTTGGCGCTCGGGGGCAGAGGGCTTGCACTGATCGACGCGCTGAGCGACACGTGGTCCTGGTCCCCGACGCTGCCGTACGGAAAGACCATCTGGGCGACGCTGCCCCTCCCCAGCCCCTTCCGTCCAAAGCCCCGCCCCCTGCACCGGCGCCCCGCGTAGCCGCGCAGCCGGCGCCGCATTCATGGCCGACACCAGCGGCAGGGCGGCGGCGCTCGTGACTCCTGACTCCTACGCCCGAGCGCCAACCTTGCGCAGGAAACGTCGCAGCTTGGTAAGCGGCCATGTGTTGATGACGTCGTCCTTCGTCAGCCATCCGCGCTGCGCCGTGCCCACTCCGTAGCGCATGTACGGCAGATGCGTGGTGGAGTGCGCATCCGAGTTCACCGCGAACTTCACGCCGTACCGCTTCGCGCGCAGAACGTCCTCGTCGCAGAGGTCGAGACGCTCCGGATGCGCGTTGATCTCCAGGGCGGTGCCCGTTCTCGCACAGGCTTCGAAGACCGCGTCGAAGTCGGCGTCTATGCCGGGGCGCTTACCTATCCGGCGAGTGGTGGGGTGGCCGATGACGGCAACGTTCGGGTTCTCGCAGGCGCGTACGAGCCGACGGGTGAGCGCCTGTCGGCTCTGGTTGAAGTGTGAATGGACAGACGCCACGCACAGGTCGAAGCCCTCCAGGAAGTCGTCCGGCCAGTCGACCTCCCCTTCCGGGCCGATGTTGAGTTCCGTCCCGTGCAGAAGCCGCATCCCGTGGTGCTTCCGGTCGAGTTCGCGTACGCGCTCGCGCTGCGCGAGAATTTTCTCGTCGGTCATGCGCTGCATATAGAGGTTCGGAGCGTGGTCGGTGATCGCGTAGTACGCGTAGCCACGGTCGCCAGCGGCGGCGACCATGTCCTCCAGTGGGGCGAGGCCGTCGGTGAGGTCGGTGTGGGTGTGCAGGTCACCCCTGATGTCGTTCTCGGCCAGGAGGTCGGGGAGTTCGCCGCGCAGTCCTGCCGCGATCTCCCCCCGGTCCTCACGCAGGGGCGGCGGTATCCAGGGCAGGCCGAGCTTGGCGTAGATGTCCTCCTCGGTGTCCGCGGTGATCCTCTTGCCGCTCTCGGCGTGGAAGAGCCCGTACTCGGAGAGCTTGAGCTTGTGGCGTACCGCGATCTCGCGGGTGCGGATGTTGTGCGCCTTGGATCCGGTGAAGTACTGCAGCCCCGCTCCCCAGGATGCGGGCGGAAGGACCCGCAGATCCACCTGGAGGCCGTTGGTGGTACGGATGGACGTCTTCTTATCCCCGTGCGCGATGACCTCGGCCGTGTCCGGGAGGTTGCTCAGGACCTTCATGAACGGGGCCGACCGCTCCGCCGCCACCAGGATGTCGATGTCCCCGATCGTCTCCCTCATACGGCGCAGCGATCCCGCGTAGGTGCACCGTTCACATCCGGGGATCCCGGACAGTTCGGAGACGATGTGCTCCGCGATGTCCATCGCGGCACTGATGAGGATCCGGCCACCGCCGGCCTCCTGCATCAGAGAGATGCCGTGGAGGATGTTCTCCTCGGTCTTCTCACCGAAGCCCTTCAGGTCGCGCAGCGTCTCCTCGCGGATGGCGTCCAGCAGCTGGTCCACGGAGGTGATGCCCAGCTCCTCGTACAGGACCATGGCCTTCTTGGGCCCGAGCGTGGGGATGGTGATCAGTTCGCGGACGCCGGCGGGGATCGATGCCCTGGTCTCCTCGATGGTGGCGACGTGACCGGACTGCAGATACTCGGCGATCTTGTCGGCGATCGATCTGCCCACGTTGGGGATGTCCCGCAGACCCTTGGCGTCGAGCTTCGAGACGTCCGCGTGGTAGCCCCCGACGGCACGGGCGGCCTTTTCGTAGGCACGCGCCTTGAAGGCATCCCCACCGCTGATCGCGATCAGGTCGGCGTACTCCTCCAGGAGTGATTCGACCTCCTCGTTGGCTCGGACCATACCTTCATGGTGCTCCGATACCGCTGGACAGGCAGCTTCCGATGCTGTGCGCCGAGAGGCCCGGCCCTGGCCGGACCGCCGAGGCATCGTCACAGTGCCGACCGTCGCGGTGAGTGCCGTGCAACGCGGCGACCGGCAGGCTGCGGGCGCGGTCCGAACAGTGGACAGATCACGCCGAGTTTATGGACTGCTGCTTCGGATATCGCAACAGCCACATAAAACGGGTGACGCAAGCCAGAGATCCAGAATGGCTTCGATTACATGGTCATGACCGATCTGAGTCTGCCCAATCGAATCCCATGGCGTGTACTGCCATGGAAGTGGCGAAAATCTGATTGAGATGCAGCTACGGATTCCGTAGGCAAATGGGCGTTGACGTTGCGGTTTCCGCAAGGTTCCATGGCGCCTCGGGAGCAGGTTCTACCCATTACACAGCCGCCCGGAGGCGATAGCGCTCCCGCTCGACACCCGTCGCACGAATCGATCGGAACCACCACTCCATGACCGAGACGCTTCGCACCCCCGTCCCCGACGCAGTCCTTGAAGTGCCCGAGGCGGCGGATGGCAGCAGTCCTCAGAAGCTCAAGCGCTCCATCGGTGTGGTGGGCGGCACTCTGCTCACGCTGTCCTGCGTGACGCCCGCCTCCACGCTCTTCGTCGTTGTCCCCGACCTGTTTTCCAGCCTCGGTACCGCGACTGCGCTCACCATCGCGATCGGTTCGCTGCTCTGTATCGCCGTCGCCTTCTGCTACTCCGAACTCGGCACCCTCATCCCGAGTGCCGGCGGAGAGTACGCCATGGTGTCGACCCTGGCCGGCCGGCTCGCAGGCTGGCTCGTCTTCGTGCTGTCCCTCCTCGTCGTGGTGATCGTGCCGCCGGTGATCGCCATGGGCACGGCGGACTACCTCGCCCCGATCGTCCACCTCAACCCCTCCTACGCCGGC
This sequence comes from Streptomyces sp. NPDC060064, assembly GCF_042736455.1. Classification (NCBI taxonomy): domain Bacteria; kingdom Bacillati; phylum Actinomycetota; class Actinomycetes; order Kitasatosporales; family Streptomycetaceae; genus Streptomyces; species Streptomyces sp. NPDC060064. The sequence goes on along the minus strand of NZ_JBHWWF010000002.1, from coordinate 446,812 downwards.
GCCGGCGTGATGCTGCTCGCCACCCTGGCCGGCCTGCTCGACCTGCGGGCCAACGCCTGGATCACCGGCGTCTTCCTGGTGCTCGAAGTGATCGCCGCAGCCGTCGTCGCCGTCCTCGGCTTCGCGCACTCCGAGCGCGGCGCGGGCAGCCTCGTCGACCTGACGGTGGCCGGCTCCGACGGGAAGACCGACCCGGTCACAGCGATGCTGATCGTCTCCGGGCTGGCCATCGCCCTCTTCGTCACGCAGGGCTTCTCCACCGCCGTCTACCTCTCCGAGGAACTGGACAACCCGCGCCGCAACGTGGCTCGCACCGTCCTCACCACCCTCGCCATCTCCGCCGTGATCATCCTGGTGCCGGTCATCGCCATCACCATGGGCGCCCCTGACCTCGCGGCCCTCACGAGCGGCGACATCAGCGGCATGGTCACCGCGTGGAGCAACTCTGCCGTCGGCACCTTCGTCAGCCTCTGCGTAGCCCTCGCGATCATCAACGCGGGCATCGTCATGGTCATCCAGAACTCCCGCGTCCTGTTCGCCTCGGCCCGCGACAAGGCCTGGCCCCAGCCCGTGAACAACGCGCTCTCAAAGCTCGGCCGCTTCGGCTCCCCCTGGGTCGCCACGCTCGTCGTGGGCGTTCCCGGAGCGCTCTTGTGCTTCGTGAACCTGGACACCCTCTACGGCGTCACCGGCGTCTCCGTCACCGGCATGTACCTCCTGGTCGCCGTAGCCGCACTGCTCGCCCGCCGTGGATCGCACGCCGCCCAGCCCGCCTGGCGGATGCCTCTGTGGCCCGCCATGCCGGTCCTGCTGATCGCCGTGCTCGCGTACATCCTCAGCCAGCAGGAAATGACCTACCTGCTGTGGACCGGAGGGATCACGGCCGTCGCCACCTTGTACTGGGTCTTCTACCTGCGGCCGCGCCGTGACACGAGGTGGCTGGTCTCCATCCCTGAGGACGCACAGGCCTGACACCGTCAACCGGCGAGGTCCCAGCCGGGCATCACGATGTGACGCACCGACTGGCCACCATGGCCGACAGGCTTCCGTGAGCCGCGGAGGCGTGTCGGCCATGGGCACGACGACCTGGTCAGGCGGAGCGGACAGGTCACCGGATCTGTCACGGACGGCGGAGAACCGTGGTGTGATGGCGCCGTGAGCCGCGCTGCAGAAGAGTCCAACCGCCGCATGCTTCGGGCACAGGATGCGATGGACCGCGGCTACGCGCAGCCGCTGGACATCCCGGCCCTGGCCCGGATCGCCCATGTGTCTCAGGCGCACTTCACGCGCACCTTCCGGGCCACGTTCGGCGAGACGCCGCACCTAAGCACGGCCACCGCCCAGCGAAGGTCCCGCGTAGAAGCGTGGACATTCCCGGTGAACCTCCGTACGCCGACGTCGTCGGTCCGGTCGCCACCAGCGGGTCCCCAGGTTAGGAAACCGCTGGTGGCGACGATTCTGGGCGTAGCCAGGAAGACCTCGGAATCAGCCGGGACTCGGCCCACACGTGCGCGACCTCTGGGTACGGTCTTGGTGCGCCGCGCGGGCAGAGTGGGCGGACGCCGTTGGAGCGGGTCAGCTGAAGTCGGTGTCGATCACCTGATAGAAGGCATTGCCGGTGTCGGCGACCTCCCATACGGCGAGGATGACGTGGTAGCCGCTGCGCTGCGGCAGGGGGAGGTTGTGCGTCGTGGGGTCGGGCGGCATGAGTTCATCGCCGCAGGACCAGAACGGCTGGCAGGCGTTCTGCACCTGATGGAAGGGCGCCAGGTCGAACTGCGCGCGGGTCAACGGCTGGTTGGGGTCCCAGCCGTTGCGAGTGATGAAGTAGTTCCAGCGGCGCGTCGGGTGCCGGGCGTGGTACGTCCAGGCGACCTCCAGTTGCTGGCCGGCCTTAACGGGTGTCTTCTGCCAGTCGGTGCGGGCTTCGTCGAGCTCGGCGGCGAAGTCCTGGCCGGCGCTTGCGATCTTCCCGTCTGGAGGCGGCGTCGCGCTCCTCGTGTCGTCGGCGGCGTACGGGTCGCGCAAGCCGGACTGAGTGGCGGGGAAGAACTTGCCCGCCTCCAGGCCATGGGCGCGCCAGTCGCCGAAGTAGATGTCCGCGCGTGAGCGCGGCTGGATGACCGCGCCGTGGCGCTGTTGTGCTGCGCGAGTGCTTGTCACAGAGAACCTTCCCGAGTTTGGCATATGCGTGCACAGAAGGACATAGCCCATATGTGAACGTATGAACCATTTGTCCCCCTATCGAGTGGCCAGAGCTCCACCATCAAGCCTGGCCGTACTGGGTCGTGGCGATTCCCGGTGAATCACCGCAGCCGGGCTGTCGTCGCAGGGCCGCACTTTCGGGGCGGTGCCCGGGTCGGCCGCCGACCCGGGCACCCAGTTCGCGCCTCTACTCCGTGAACTGGAAGGTCCACGCCTGGCGTCGGTCGTTGACGTCGAGTGGCCTCAGGGCGGTTCGGGGAGGGAAGATCTTCAGCAGGCCGAGGTCCAGGGCCAGCTCCTGGCCGTCGACGGGGCCTCCAGGGACGACGACGTGGAAGGTGTGCGGCTGCGCGCTCTGGTAGAGCGTCCACTCGCGGGGCTCGGGGTACCCGACGACCGGCTTGTTCATCTCCGGGTCGCCGTCGAAGGACAGATACGTTTGGGTCCTGAGATTGCGGATCGTGCAGTTGCCGTTACTGAGCTCCTCCAGTTGCCACTCCTGCTCGCCGGGGTTGCCGGTGGGCGGCAGCAGGACAACGGGTGTCTTGGGCTCCTCTCCGTCCAGCGTGAGCAGTTGCTCGCCAGGACGGGCGATCATGTAGAGGCCGTTCGGTACAGGCGCCAAGGCCGACTCCACTTCTGACGTGCGGCGCCCGCGCGGGATGCCGCCGATCTTTTGGGCCTCCGAATCCCTTCCCCGCCAATGCGCGACAAAGGTCGGAAAAACTCTGCGTCACCCTTCAGGAGTACAGCGGATTCGTCCCGGCGTTCGACCAACTCATCGAAGGTGTCCTCCGGTGCCTTCAGCGGCGTGTCCGGTGGCAGTTGCTCTGCCGATCCCATTGCCGGTGACAAATACCGACTCGGGGACCTAGGCGGCGGATCGCGAACGGATCAGCAACACCCCCTGGCCTCCGCCCCTTCACCGCCCCTGCGCGGGCGGCGGGACTTGCTGTGACCTACCTCACCCACGCCTGCCAGTCATGTGCGCGAACTGCCTGGTCAGCGCCTCGCTCCAGCAGTCGCTGACTACCTGTTGGCCGGATTCGTCAACAAGCTGTCATTGCGGCCAGTTCGACGCCGGATACAGGCTGTGACCGTGTTAGAGCGACGTGTTGTGGTGGTTGTTTACTCCGGTGCGCAGGCCCTGGACATCACCGGACCCATTGAAGTGTTCGATACCGTCAACCGGCTGCTCCCCAAGTCGGGTGCCCCCTACCGGATCGAGTTCGTCTCCACCGATGCGCCACTGGTGCGGACCAGCTCAGGGTTGGTGATCGAAGCCGCCCCTCTGGAGGCGGGTCGGGGCCCGATCGACACCCTCCTCGTCCCGGGCGGATGGAGCCTGAACGACGCGCTCGGGAACCGTGAGCTGGTCTCGTGGATCGGCCAGGCCGCCGCCCGGTCGCGGAGAGTCGCGTCCGTATGCGGCGGATCATTTCTGCTCGCCGAGGCGGGCCTGCTCGACGGGCGGCGCGCCACCACGCACTGGGCGTACTGCGAGCAGATGGCCTACCGCTACCCGAACGTGACGGTGGACCCCGAGCCGATCTTCATCTGGGACGGCCGGTTCGTCACCTCGGCGGGAGTGTCGACCGGCATCGACATGGCCCTCGCTCTGGTGGAGGCCGACCACGGCGCGGCGTTCGCGCTGCAGATAGCACGGTTTCTGGTGCTGTTCCTCAAGCGGCACGGAGGACAGTCGCAGTTCAGTGCCGTCCTCGACGCCCAGTTGGCCGATCACGCGCCGATCCGGGCCGCACAGGAGTGGATCCTGGACAACCTGGAGGACCCGCTGCCCGTGGCCGAGATCGCCCAGCGGGCCAATATGAGCCTGCGCAATTTCGCCCGGGTGTTCCGGCGCGAGGTGGGCACGCCCCCCGGCCAATACGTCGAGCGGACGCGTATCGCCCGCGCCCGCGAGCTGCTGGAGACCACCGATCTGACGGTCGGCCAGGTAGCGCGCCGCTGCGGATTCGCGGCCCCCGAGACGTTCTTCCGCTCCTTCGGACGAGCCCTGGGACTCACCCCGAACGAGTACCGACACCGCTTTCAGATCATCTCGCCGTCCGGCCTCATGGTCCAGCCCGACCAAGCTGACAGGAGCTCCGTATGACAGCCACGCCACGCGAGATTCGCGAGGGATGCGGGGTACGCCTTGTCGACTACCTGGTCGCAGAGTTGACCAGGGCCGGCGTCACCCACCTCTTCGGCGTCGGCGGTGCGAACATCGAGGACCTGTACGACGCCGTCCACCGCAGCAGCACCATCCGCGGCGTTGTCGCCAAGCACGAGTTCTCCGCCGCCACCATGGCCGACGGATACGCCCGCGCCACGAGGCACCTCGGCGTTGTCGCAGCCACCTCGGGCGGCGGCGCGATGAATCTTGTGCCGGGTCTGGCGGAGGCGTACGCCTCACGGGTGCCGGTGCTGGCTCTCGTGGGACAGCCGCCCACCGGCCAGGAGGGCCGGGGGGCGTTCCAGGACTCCAGCGGCAAGGCAGGCTCATTCGACGCCATGGAAGTGTTCACACCCGTCTCCCGGTTGTGCGCCCGGGTCGATGACGCGGACGCGTTCGCGGAGTTGCTGCCCCGGGCGGTCGCGGCGGCACAGACCGATCCGAAGGGGCCGGCGGTGCTGTTGCTGCCCAAGGACGTGCAGCAGGCACAGATCGAGGTGCCCGTTCGCGGTGTGACGCCGCCGCCGCTCGTGCCGACGCCGCTCGTGCCGGCAGCGACCGCGGCGGCCGCATCCACTGGGGGGCTCGAAGCCGAGGCCCGGGATGCTGTGTCGGCCGCGCTTCGCGGCGCGAGCCGTGTCCTCGTCATCGCCGGTGAAGGGGTGGCCGCCGCGGATGCGCGCGCGGAGCTGGCGGAGCTGGCCCGGCGGCTCGGGGCCTGGGTGGCGGTCACTCCGGACGCCAAGGATGTGTTCGACAACCGGGACCCCCGGTTCGCAGGTGTAGCCGGGGTGATGGGGCATGCAAATGTCGAAGACTGTCTGCGGCGGGCCGACTTCTGCGTGCTGGTTGGCACCCGGCTGCCGGTACTGGCACGCGGCGGACTGGACCAGGCCCTGGCCGCCACCCCGGTCGTCTGCATCGATCCCGAACCGCCGTTCGTGGCGGGCATCGCGCTGGGCGGGAACCTGCGGGACACGCTGCGTGCAGTGGCGCGGCAGCTCCCGTCACGCCCGCTTCCCTGCCCGGAGCACGCCGGTCCCCTACCGACGCCCCCACCGGCGCCGGTTGCGCAGGCCGGTGATGGAACCGTCTCCTACGCCGAGGCGGTCGCCGCGGTCGATGCGGCACTCCCCCAGGACGCGCACGTCTTCGTGGACGCCGGCAACGCAGGGGCCAGCGCGGTCCATCTGCTTCCGGCACCGCGCCACGGCCGCTTCGTGGTGGCGGTCGGCATGGGCGGCATGGGCTACACCTTCGGTGCCGGCATCGGCGCCGCGCTGGCCACGGGCCAACGCACCTACGTGCTCGCCGGCGACGGAGCGTTCTTCATGCACGGGATGGAAGTGCACACCGCCATTGAGTACGCCGCACCCGTGACCTTCGTGATCTTCAACAACAACGCCCATGGCATGTGCGCCATCCGCGAAGAGCTCTTCCAGGGCGGCGTCCGCAGCAACGACCTGTTCGCCCGGACAGACATCGCCGCCGGGGTGGCCGCCGCCTTCCCGGCCCTTGGAGCCACATGGGCCGGCGACGCCGCGCAACTGTGCCAGGCGCTGCTGCGCAGCAACGCGCGCAGCGGCCCGGCGTTCATCTCGCTGGACTGCGACGCCCGGGAGATCCCGCCCTTCCTTCCCTTCCTGTCCTTCACCGAAAGCACTCAACGCACTGAAAGCACCGAGAGCGAGGAGAGTTCCGATGAGCGCGGACCCGTCCACGTTGGCTGACATCCCCGGCCTGATGCGGATCGAGAACACCGGCAAGGAGGAGCTGACCGCCCACTGCATGGACCTCACCCGCGCGGTCTATCCGCACCACCAGGTCTACGGGCAGTACTGCACCATCCACGAGCACGTCGACTGTCCGCCGGAGCAGGCCTACGACTACCTGCGCCAGGGCCACCACCTGGAGGAATGGACCTGCAGCCTGCGGGACTTCGCGCCCGCCGGCACCCCAGGACTGTGGGTCGGCCACGACCGGCTGGAGGACGACACCAGGATCTACTGCAAGGTGGTGGCCAACCCCGAGGCGATGACGGTGGACTACCACTGCTCCTGGGACCAGGGCGAGAAGCTGTGGATGATTTACCTGATGCGCGTCGTCCCGGCCCCGCTCGTGCTCAACAAGCCGGGGTCGGTGATCACCTGGACCAACTGCCGGCACCCGTACTACGACGACAACCCCCACCCCGAGACGGCGCCCCGCCCGGAGCGACCGTGGGTGGGCGACTACTGGGATCTGTTCTACGCGGGCCACACCGTGGAGATGAGAAACCTCAAGGCCATCCTGGAGCACCGCCACCGCGGCGGCCTGCCCGTCAATGTGGCACCTGCGACGGCGGTGATGCGGTGAACACGGTCAGCCTCACCGATGTCGCAAGCTACCTTCCCGGCGAGCCGGTCCCCGCGGAGTTCTACACCGAGTACCCCGGAGCCGAGGACAAGCTCCGCGACCACCCCATGTTCAAGGTCCCGCCGTTACGTCACCACGTGGCCGCGGACGAGACCAACGCGGACATGATCGAGCGCGCGGTTCAGCCCCTGATCGAACGGCACGGCAGGGATGAGATCCGCGACGTGGATGTGCTGTTGGTGCACAGCCAGGTGCCGGATCTCCCGTTCGTGGGCGCGGGCACCGAAGTGGCACGCCGGCTGGGACTGCACCCGGAATGGCTGATCGACGTGGCCAACGCGGGCTGCGCGTCATTCGTGTACATGCTCAAGCTGGCCCGTCGGCTGCTCACCACCACCGATGCGAGGACCGCCCTGATCTGCAATGCGCAAAGCGCCGCAGGCCAGTGGTTCACCCAGTCCGAGGTGCGCAGGCTCGCCCAGGCCGCGATCCCGGGTGACGGTTGCGGCGTGGGGTACGTGACGACCTCGGCCGACGCCCCGGTGCTGGACGTGGAGACCCGGCACATCGGTGCCTACGCCGGCGACATGACCGTGATGCTCGACGACGGCCGCAAGTACTGGGAGCCCGGGGAGTCCCAGCTGCGGATCGGATTCACCGAGGCCGGCGTCGCCAAAGTCCTGGCACGCGGGAACCGCCTCGTGCCGGAGGTGGTCACGGACCTGTGCGGGCGTCTCGGGGTGGCCACCACCGAGATCGACGTGTTCATCACCAACCAGCCCAACCGAACGTTCCTGCGGAACTGGCGCGAAGCTCTGCAACTGCCGGCCGAACGGCACCTGCACACGTTCGATCAATGCGGGAATCTATTCGGAGCGGCGATCCCGATCACCTTGGACCGTGCCATCCGCTCGCAGCGCCTCGAGGACGGCGACCTGGTGGTGCTGGGGGGATTCGCCCACGCCGGCGACTTCGCCGGTGCCGTCGCCATCCGCTGGCGCGGAGGGCGGGGATGAAGACTGGCGTACGGCGCCTCATCGTGCCGGAGCCGCGATGGCGGTCCGACGGCGCTCGACTTCAAAGCGTCGTCGGTAGAGCAAAGGCCGGGAACAGCCCGGCGACGCCATCGTCATACGGATGTCCTGCGCTGTGATCGCAACGGCCGCCGTGCGATGTCCCGCCGCGCGGTCGTGTGCCTGCGCACTCGATCGGGCGAAATGCGGCTCCATGACCCTGTGGCTGGCCCGGGAGGCTGCGCGGCAGCGATATGGCTGTCCCATGGCGATTCTTACCCGTTCCACTGAAGGTCCAGAGGTTCAGCCGAACGAAGCGCAGCAACCACCCACCAGGTGGCCGGCCGGCCCGTGGCTGTGGCTGTGGCCGACGCTGGCCACCCTGGCAGTGACCGGGTTCCGCATCGACGCCCCGCAGTTGGTAACTGATGAGCTGGTCACCTGGGACGTGGCCAAGCGCAGCTTCGGGCAAATCCTGGCCACCCTGCACAACGTGGACGCGGTGCACGGCACGTACTACGTTCTGATGCACGGGTGGATGACGGTCTTCGGAGATTCGTCCCTGGCCCTTCGCCTGCCCTCTGCGCTCGCCATGGCCGGAACAGCAGCTCTTGTGGCACTGATCGGGCAGAGGCTGTTCGGCCGACGTGCCGGGATGTGCGGCGGACTGTTGTTCGCCCTGATCCCTGCCGTGAGCCGGTTCGCCCAGGAGGCCCGCAGTTATGCCCTGGTGGTCCTGGCAGTCGGCCTGGCAACACTCCTGCTGCTCCGGGCCTTGGACGTGCCTCGAAGCTGGAGACGCTGGGCAGGGTATTCCCTCTGTGTGGCGGTCGTCGGACTGCTGCATCTGGTGGCGCTGACCGTCCTGCTGCCGCACTTGGTCGCAACGGTCCTGCGAGCTCGGCACGAGCGCTGGGCACTGTGGGGCTTTTGCCTCGCGGTCCTGGCTGGTACGGCCTGCGTGATCCCGGTGGTGCTGTCGGGCAGGTCGCAGGTGTCCCGGCAGCTCTGGTACGTCCCTCGGCCGGACGCGTGGGGTCTGGTCGATATCTGGCCGAAGGTGTTCGCCTCGGGCCTGTGTGCCGGAGCGGTGATCGCGCTGGCGGTGGTGGCACCCAAGAAGCGCCGCGACGCCCTCCTGCTGTGCGCCGCCCTGGCCGTGCTGCCCCCACTGGTGGTGTGGGTGGCCTCCCTCGGAGACATCTCCTACTTCCGTTTCCAGTACCTCTTGTTCACCCTGCCGGCCTGGGCGGTGCTGGCGGGGGCCGGGCTCGCCGCGGCGACGACGTCCCGGGTGGCGGTCACGGCAGCCCTGACCGCAATCGCTCTGCTCGTACTCTCTGACCAGCACAAATTGAGAGAGGAGTACGCACACCACGACGACGTACCAACAGACTACGTGGGAGCCGCGGAAGTCATCATGAAGTACCACCGCCCTGGGGACGCGGTGGTCTACAACAGGGAGGGCCCGGCCTGGATGCTCGACCAGGGGGTTCGTTACTACCTTCCGCGCGGCGTGAAGATGCGGGAAGTCTTCCTGGCCACCCCGGCTGCCGACAACGACGAGCTGTTTCCGGTCTACTGCCTGGAGCCGGCCAGGTGCCTGAAGGACGAGAGCCGGATCTGGCTGGTGGTTCCGGGCAACAAGCCGGATCCGCTGGATGCGGTCCCGGCAAGTCAGGCATGGGTACTGCGCACTCTGTACAAGAACTACGGGACGGAACGCCTCTCGGGTCTGACCGTGGCTCTGCTCCAACGCAAGGTATAGCGCCCGTCGTCCGGGGTGGCGTCGTGACCGTGAGGCGGTCGTCTTGTAGGTGAGGTCCACCAACTCCCCTGCATGCCCGTACCGTTCGCGGCTTCACGTTGCAGAGTCCGGGTACGTTCGGATCTAGCCTGCGCCGGCCGACTGCTGCACCATCAAGTCATGTGGTTCTTCCTGGTGCCTCTTGTATCGCTCATTGCGCTCGCCTCCTGGATCGACTGGAAAGCACGACGGCGCAGAAGTCGTACTCGCGCCGCAACAGCCGTGTGGAGAGATGTGCGGGATGCCCGCCGCGATGCGCGCGCCTGGGAGGCTGGATCTTTGGGACACAGCGGCGAAGACACGTCCTGGATGAACAAGCGGGCACCTTGAGAGACCGAGGGCCGCAGCGCACTGCCCGCACCGGCGTTGAGCAAGGCGCGGGAGCGGGCCCGGGACGCGGACCGCTCCGCCCGCCGAACCCGCCACCGCACCTCATGACCGTCAGCCGGAAGTTACCGTCTCCGCATTGGCGATGAGCAAGGGTCCGGGATCTCACCACCAGCCAGGATGAGCAGGTTCTCGATCTGCCGCCGCATGCCCACCGTCAACTGGTCGGCTCTCATGCAACCGGAATGGCGCCTGCGACCTCGGCTCCGCACTCCGCCGACGACAACGTCCCGCGAGCGACCCGGCGAGGCGTCTCGCCGTCACCTACGGGCCTCACTTAACTGTCGCAAAAGGCCGAGTGCGGACATTCAGTACACCGGCTGCTTTCCCGAGGAGAGTCATGCCTTCGAACCAACACCCACCGGGGACGACCGCGGGGCGGGTGCTGCGGAACCCGAAGATCTGGGTGCTGCCCACGGTCATTGTCGGAGTGGTGTCCCTGTTGCTCTCCCTCATCTACTTGGGCGGCATCCTCAACCCGCGCAGCGATCTGCATCGCATGCCCATCGGGCTGGTCAATGCCGACCGGGGCGCCACGGTGATGGGACAGCGGGTGAACCTGGGAGCGCGAATCACCGCGGGCATCAAGACCTCACCCGACCCCAGGGACCAGGTCTCCTGGCGAGTGCTGGACGCGGCCGAGGCCAGAGACGGTCTGGCCTCGGGCAAGCTGTACGGCGTCCTCGAGGTGCCACAGAACTTCTCCGCCTCGGTGGCTGCGCTGGAGTCCACCGGGAAAAAGGCCCCGGACAGACCGACGATGACCGTGCTGACCAATCCTTCGGCCGGCAGCCTGGGCGCGTCGTTGGCCACCTCGATCGCCCAACAGGCAGCACACGCCGCATCGAAGCAACTGGGCCGCTCGCTCACTGAGCGCCTCCGGGACCGAGACGGCCGAGTGACCAACGCCGAGCGGCTCTTGCTCGCCGATCCGGTCTCGGTCGAGGTGAAGGTCGGTCATCCGATCAGCACGCACAGTGGCCTCGGGCTGAGTGCCTTCTACTACACGCTGCTGCTGGTTCTGGTCGGCTTCCTGGGCGGCAACGTGATCAGCAACAGCGTCGACGTCGGCCTCGGCTACGCGGCCAGCGAGATCGGGCCGCTGCGCAGACAGCGGCCCACGGTGCCCATCTCGCGCACGCAGACGCTCATGGTCACCTGCGCGATGTCGGCCGCACTGTCCTTGCTGACGTCCAGTCTGATCCTCCTCGCCAGTGTCGCGATCCTGGGGATGGACGCCTCCCACATCCCGCTGCTCTGGATCTTCTCGGTGTGCGCCTCAGCCACGGTGGGGGTCGGCGTGCAGGCCCTGAACGCCGCGTTCGGCGGGATCGGGCAGCTGATGAGCATGTTTGTCTTCATCGCCCTGTCGCTGCCGTCCTCCGGAGCCACCATCCCGCTGCAGGCACTGCCCACCTTCTATCGCGTGCTGTCCTACTTCGAGCCAATGCGCCAGCTCACCGACGGCGTCCGGGCGATCCTGTACTTCGACGCCCGCGCCGATGCCGGCCTCACCCGGGGCTGGACCATGATGGGCATCGGGTTGGTGGCCGCCCTGGTCTTCGGCTTCGCCATGACCACGTACTACGACCGCAAGGGTCTGCACCGCATCGTGCCCGAGCCCGCCGAGCAACCCACGGCGAGCAGCTGACTCGGCTGGCCGACCGGCGCCGGGGGCGCCGGTGCACGCCTCGCCCCTCAAGCGGCTACGCCGGTCGTCTGCGACCTTCGGGGTTGTTGGCGTAGCGGGCGCGCATTGCGTCACTGGCGGCGGGGCCCGCGGTGAAGCTGTACGCGCCACTGTCATCGAGCCGGTGGCCGGTCACGGCATCGACCACTACGGGTTCGACCTCCTCGCCGCTCCTCGCGTCCACAAGGATCATGCTGCGCTGGGACGGGTCGAGGCGGGCATTGCCCCATGCGGCCAGCGCCACGATCACCGGGCGCAGGGAGCGGCCCAGTTCGGTGAGGACGTACTCGTGGCGTACGGGGTTGGTCTGGTACGGGCGGCGTTCCAGCAGGCCGTCGGCGACCAGGGTCTTGAGCCGGGCGGTGAGCATGCTCGAAGAGATGCCCAGACTGTCCTGGAACTGGTCGAAGCGGGTGTAGCCGTCGAAAGCGTCGTGGAGGATCAGCAGCGTCCACCACTCGCCGACGTGCTGCACCGTCGTGGACAGCGGGCACTCGCGGTCCTCCAGCCTGATCCGGCTCGCCAAGGTGACCATCCCCAATGAGTTGCTGCTAAAGTCGAAGTTACTAGCTTCTATTTTAGCAGTTACGACGGGAGCGGTGCTGTGCAAGCCCGCGCCCGGGATCGGATCCCGTGTGATGTCCCCTCTCAGTGAATCCCTCGTCGGCAGGCGTGCTCTGGTCACAGGCGGCACCAAGGGCGTCGGCGCTGCCATCGCCGAGCGCCTCGGCCAGGCCGGCGCGACCGTGCTGGTGACGGCCCGCAGCAAGCCCGATGACCTCGACCCCACGCTCTTTGTCGGCGCAGATCTGTCCACCCCCGAAGGGGCCGCGGGCGTCGTCGGCGCTGCGCTCGAGCGCCTTGGCGGAGTCGACATCCTGGTGCACAATCTCGGCGGGTCCGACGCGCCGTCCGGCGGCTTCGCCGCTCTCAGCGAGGACGACTGGGCCAAGGAGCTCAACACCAATCTGCTGGCCGCGGTGCGCCTCGACCGCGGCCTGCTGCCCGGCATGATCGAAGCCGGAACAGGGGCGATCGTGCACGTCTCCTCGATCCAGCGCCGCATGCCTCTGTGGAACGGCACCCTTGCGTACGCCGCCGCCAAGGCCGCGCTGACGACTTACAGCAAGGGCCTGGCCAACCAGGTCGCCCCGCACGGAGTGCGCGTCAACACCGTCTCTCCGGGCTTCGTACAGACCACCGCCGCCGACGACCTCGTCGACCGGATCGCGCAGGGCGCCGGCATCGCTCCCGAAGCGGCGCTGGAGCAGCTGATGGACTCGCTCGGAGGCATTCCGCTCGGCCGCCCCAACCGGCCCGAGGAAGTGGCCGAATTGGTTGCCTTCCTCGTCTCCGACCGCGCCTCCGCCATCGTCGGCGCCGAACACGTCATCGACGGCGGCACCACCCCCGCCGTCTGAAACCACGCGGCCTGAGACCACGCCGTCCGAAGTCCGCCGACAACCACAGTCAGGACCGCCATGAACGCCAACCAGGCCCAGGGCCGGCCCATCGAGCCGACCGCACTCCCCGAGGCGATCACCCGCTACCTCAAGGCCCATCGCGCCCACGACACCGCCACCGCGATCACCTCGTTCGCCGCTGACGCGACGGTGATCGACGACGGCCACACCTACAACGGCAGCGCAGCGATCGAGAAGTGGCTGACCCGCTCCGCCGGCGAATACACGTACACCATCGAGATCACCGGTGCCCAAGAGGTCGACGGCACCCGCTACATCGCCACTCACCGTCTCGAAGGCAACTTCCCGGGCGGGGTCGTCGATCTGCGCTACCAGTTCACGCTCCGCGGCGGCCACATCGAACTGCTCGTCATCGAACCCTGAGACATGAGGCGTGTCGGGCGATGCGACCCGGCGTGCGACACGGTGACGAGTGCGCGACAGCAGGCCCAACCACTGGATGCGGGAGAGAATCACGAAGTGACCGAACCATCAGCGGCTCCCGGCCTGTCCGGGCAGACCGTTTGCGGCGGCGACATGCGAACGCCGTGGCGCGATTTCCTGCGGACGGAGACGGGCAGTGCCACGTTCCTGCTGGTCGCGGTGGTGGCGGCGCTTGCCTGGGCAAATATCGGGCCGGCCTCCTACGAAGCCTTCTGGGGCACGCACCTGTCGATCGAGCTGGGTTCCCACGGCGTGTCGCTCAGCCTGCGCGACTGGGTCAACAACGGTCTGATGACGCTGTTCTTCTTTGTCGTCGGACTCGAAGCACGCCGAGAGTTCGACATGGGGGAGCTGCGCGAGCGGCGACGCGTGACACTGCCCGTGCTCGTCGGCATCGCGGGCATGCTCGTACCGGTGGCCATCTTCCTCGGCATCAACAGCGGCCACGCCTCGGTGCACGGCTGGGGCGCCGCGATGTCCACGGACACCGCCTTCGCCCTGGGCATGCTTGCCCTGCTCGGCTCGCGCCTGCCGACGGGCCTGCGTGCCTTCATCCTCACGGTCACCGTCGTCGACGACTTCGTCGCGCTCGGCGTCATCGCCGTCGCCTACAGCGACCGCATCGCCATGGCTGCCCTCGTGGTGGCACTGGGCCTCTTCGGCGTCGTTCTGCTGCTGCGGGCCGCCGGTGTACGCCAAGGGCCGGTGTACGCGTTGCTCGCCGTCGCGACATGGACGGCACTGCTGAAGTCCGGCGTCGACCCTGTCGTCACCGGTCTGGCCATCGGGCTGCTCACCTATGCGTATCCGGCGGCCCGCAGCGACCTGGAGCGCGCGAGCGGCTTGTTCCGGCTGTTCCGTGAACAGCCGACACCGGAGCTCGAGCGCTCGGTACGGCAGGGACTGGCATCGGCCATCTCGCCGAACGAACGGCTGCAGCGGATGTTCCACCCGTGGACCAGCTATGTGATCGTGCCGCTGTTCGCGCTGGCCAACACGGGCATCCCCATCGGCGCCGAGCAGCTGTCGGCTGCGATGAGGTCGCCGGTCACCATGGGCATCCTGCTCGCCTTCGTCCTGGGCAAGCCGGTTGCGGTCCTCTCTATGTCGTGGCTGGCGAGCCGGCTCAGCCACGGACGGGTGCGTCCGCCGGTCGGCTGGGGCGCGACGGCGGCCGGCGGCACCATCGCGGGCGTCGGGTTCACCGTGTCCCTGCTGATCGCGACTCTCGCCTTCACCGGCGACCAGCTGGAAGAAGCAAAGATCGGCATCCTCGCAGCGGTCGTCTGTGCCTTCGCCCTCACCTGGGCGGTCACGGCCGTGATCGGACTGCTACCGCGCCGTACGCAGATTCGTGCACTGTTGGGCGCGACGGAGGGCATCGTCGACCTGGCCGCGACTGTCGACGACGAACGCGATCACATCCGTGGAGCCCGGGACGCACCGGTGACCGTGGTCGAGTACGGCGACTTCGAATGCCCCTACTGCGGCAAGGCGGAACCCGTCATCCGCGCTCTCCTTGCCGACTTCGGGGATGTCCGCTACGTATGGCGGCATCTGCCCCTGACCGATGTCCACCCCCATGCCCAACTGGCCGCTGAAGCGTCCGGTGCCGCAGCCGCCCAGGGTGCCTTCTGGCGGATGCACGATCTCCTCCTCAAACGCCAGGACGCCCTGAAGGCCTCCGATCTGGTCGGCTACGCGGCGGAGCTCGGCCTGGACGTCCAACGTTTCGAGCGCGACCTGCGGAAGCGGGTGGGCGCCGCGCGGGTGGCCGAGGACGTGGAATCCGCCGACCACAGCGGCGTGTCCGGGACGCCGACCTTCTTCATCAACGGAGTACGCCACCACGGCGCTTACGACATCGACCATCTCTCCGCCGCCGTACGAACGGCCCGCCAGCGCGCGGCCGTCCAACAGCCATAGCTCGTCCAACAGCCACAGGTTCGGAACCTACGCCCGCGACAACCGCAGCGTCAGGAGCACGAAGGCAGGTGTTCCCCACGGTGCGCGCGGCACACCGCTCAAGTCGCTGGACCTGTGACCAGGGCCTACGATTCTTTTGGAGCTTTGTCCTCTCGTGACGGGAGCCGGCTCATGACGCGCTTGCACACACGACTGCGCAGAGGGGCGGCGGGCGCCGTGGCGGCCGGGCTGCTGGTGATCTCGGTGTCCGCGGAATCCGCGTACTCCCAACCCGCCCCGGCACCAGCCGTATCCTCCTCTTCCTCGTCCGACTTTCCGCAGCTCACTCCCGCTGTGGCCAAGCAGTTGGACAAGGCAGTCACACAGGTCATGCGCGAAGCGCACGTGCCCGGCGTGACGGTTGGACTGTGGGCTCCCGGCAAGGGCAGTTACGTCCGCGCGTTCGGCGTCGCAGACAAGGCGACGGGCGCGCGCATGTCCACCGGCTTGAACATGCGACTCGGGAGCGAAACCAAGACCTTTACCGTGACTGCCCTGCTCATGCTGGTCGACCAGGGCAAGATCAGCCTGGACGACCCGATCGGGAAGTACGTGGACGGTGTCCCCAACGGAGACCGGATCACTCTGCGCGAGCTGGCGGGTATGCGCAGCGGACTCTTCAACTACACCATGGATCCGGACTTCTTCAAGGCACTGACAACCGATCCCCGACGACCGTTCACGCCGCAGGAGTTGCTCGCGTACTCCTTCAAGCACCCCGTGCAGTTCCAGCCCGGTGAGAAGTTCGAGTACTGCAACACCAACTTGATCCTGGTCGGCCTCGCCGTGGAGAAGGTCAGCGGTCAGCCACTGGCGGAGTACATCAACCGGAACGTCCTCGGACCGGCGGGCTTGGACCATACGCTCTTCCCGAAGGCCGCGGAGTTCCCGGCCCCGCACGCCCACGGCTACACCAACCAGACGGCGACCGGCGAGACCGAGGACGCGACGGACTGGAACCCCTCCTGGGCCTGGGCCGCCGGAGCCATGATCTCCGACCTGAACGACATGCGTTCGTGGGCCGGCACCCTCGCCACCGGCACTCTGCTGCGCCCCGCCACGCAGGCCCAGCGCCTGAAGATGAGCCCGAGCGGCCTGCCGAACACCGGTTACGGCCTGGGCATCTTCAACGTCGCGGGCTGGATCGGCCACAATGGCTCGCTGCCCGGCTACGAGTCCCTGGTCGTCTACCTGCCGGAGTCGAAGGCGACCCTGGTCGTGCTCCTCAACACGGACATCGGCTACAAGGGCTCTGAACCAAGCACTCTCTTCGGCCAGGCGATCACCAGCATCGTGACCCCGCAGCACATCTTCAAACTGCCCGCCCAGCCGGCGGGGCGGTGAGCCCGGCCGAGCCACGCCGGCGCTGACCGTGTTCGTCATCTGCCCTTGGCTCTGGGGAGCAGGCGCCATTCTCATGGTGCTCAGCCGGAGCGCCCGCTCCCCGTCTTTTCTGGCCGTTGGCATCGGCTTCGTCGCCTTGGGACACATAGTGAAGCCAACGCAATGTCCCAAGCCCGCTGGGCAATCCGTCAGCTCCGGAGGTCAAAAGCCGAGCCAGGTCTCACCCGGACGAAGGAGCCGGCTGTTCCGCCGAGGGATTGCCGGTGAGAGCGCTGTAGTAGACGGATTTCTGCTGCTTGGTGCGCTCGCTTTGATTCTTTGCGACCGATGCTTCCAGGGCGTTGCGCACCAGTGTGACGTTCACCGTGCGCTCCGGGTGCACCTGCGCCAGCTCCTTGGTGACTTCGGCCGCTGACCGCGGTTCGTGGTGCTCGGCGAGCAGGGCGACGACGAGTTCACGCAGCGGTGGCCCGGCAGGCTGTGCCTTCGCATCGGCTTTTCTCTTCGGCCCATTCTTGGGGCGCTTGCCCTTGCCGGCAACCACGTTGGCGCGCCGCGCCCTGGGAACCGCTGAGGTCGTTGCCGCTGTGGTGTCCTTGGCAGGGGCGGCCCCCAGGGTTGCCTGCATGCTCACCAGCAGCTCGTGATCCTGTTGCAGCGCCTCGAGCTGGTCATGCAGTGCGGCAGCCTCGGACTTGAGGCGTTCTTGTTCCCTCGCGTTGGCCTCGATGTCGGTAGCGACTTGCTTCGCATATTGGGATTTCAGGGTGGGGTTGTTCTCCGGCACGACAGCTCTCTTTCCTCGTACCTGTGTTGATGCCGGATGCTACCCACACTGACCGTGTTTATAGAACGCTGAAGTAGCTGGTAAGTCTCGTACGGACCTGCCGGTACGAGTGAAGTGCCGCCGGCACCCAGTCCTCCGTCGTGTGTCCCGGGCGCCGAATGGCTCGTCGACAAGTGGTAGTTCGGGCCGCCGTGCTCGAGGGCCTGGCCCAACTCCGAATAGAGTGCGGGATTCTGCCGAGTGAGCAACGACCGGCAGCGTCGCCAGGAAGTGACTGCAGCAAGTCACCACCCTGAGAGCCGGACACCGAATGTGAGGCCCACGCGATTTCATGCTCGTCGACGCGCCACCGCCAACCATGCACAAGCTCGTTGGCTCGCCGGCTCCGAGGCTGCAACTGTGCGTGATCGCACGCCGTAGCCCTTGACAGCGCCTCCTCACGGACCGCAGGATCGCCCCGTGAAGCTGTCAGACAGCCAGACAGGTGGCCCGGTGGCCCGGTGCGGAGTTCTTGCCGGCTCCTCGCCCGCCCGGTGCGCTGCCTGCCGTAGTTCACGCCCGTGAGATCGACACTCTCGTTGCGGCCCGCTCCGAGCCTTGCGGTGTTTGACCGGGCGGGCTGTTCCCTGCCGCTGGGGAGGGAGCCGCTACCTGCCCTTCACCGTCAGTGGTCCGCAATGGCATGACCCGAATTCCTCTCCGGCAGCGGCAATGAGTGCCGCAGAAACCGACCACGTCCAGGACAAGGCCCTAATCGATGCAAACCCAGACAACACGGCGCATCCATCCGTGCCCACCGGTCCGCGCACACATGCCGACGTTGGTGTCGGTTGACGAGACCTCGAGTTCGACGTTGGCCGTGAGGCTGGGCCAAGCGGGTCTCGCGCTCGGCGCCGCTGTGCGTTGGGGAAGCGAGTCGGCCTGCGCCTCCGTACTGGAACGAAGACCGGCGATGATCCTGCTCGATGTGCCCACGACGGAGGCCGACGGGCTGGCAAGGCTCGTCCGGGCCGCCTCTTTGATCGCCCCCGTCGCCGTCCTGCGGCCCGAAGGGCGGGATGCCGTCGCCGCGTTCACAGCCGGGGCGTTCGACGTCCTCGACCGGCAGAGACCGGCCGCTGAGCTGGCCTGGCGCATCCATGCCGACCTGAGACGCCGCCCGCCCATGCCGGAGCCGCGTGGGTCAGCGGGGAGTACCGCCAGCCAGCGCCTCCTGTTCGACCTGATCGCCAGAGCGCAGGCTCCCGTCTGCTGCCACCATCTGAGACTGCTCCTGGGAACAACCTGCCTGCCCATGACGCTTCGGGCACTCAAGGCACGTATCCAACGGCTGTTGCCCGACTTCGCCGACCACGGACTGGCGCTGATCGTGGACCAGCAGTGGGGGCTGGCGACCTACCGCACCCGGAGCGCGGCTCCCGGCACCGGTGCCCCCGGCCCGCCGAAGTCGCGGCCACCCCTCGAACTGCCTGCGGCTCCCGTCCCACCCGCGTCGATCGTCCAGCTGCCCACCGCCACCTGAGCCGCCCCAAGAGCCACACAGCCCCGCACGGTCAAGCCAGCGAGTGAGGAGCGGAGGCCTGGGCTTGAACCTGCGTTTCAGTAACCCAACGCTCACACAGCTGATGGCAGCTGAAGGGGATCTTCAGTGAGCGATGTTGTCGATCAGCTCTCGTGCGCCCTGGCGCAGCAAGGTGACGGCGACGGATGTGCCCAGGGTGGCGGGGTCCAGGGGGCCGGCCCATTCGTGGGCGTTGAGGACGGTCTTGCCGTCGGGGGTGAACACGCAGGCGCGCAGGGAGAGGTCTCCGTTGCGATGAGCCTTGGCATAGCCGGCGATGGGGCTGTTGCAGTGGCCCTGGAGGACGTGAAGAAACATACGTTCCGCGGTGGTCTCGCGGTGGGTGTCAGGGTCGCCGAGGTCGCTGACGGTGTCGATGAGGGTGGTGTCGCCCTCGCGGCATTGCAGGGCGAGGACTCCGGCTCCGATCGGCGGGCACATCACCTCGGGCGAGAGGACCTCGGTGATCACGTCGGTGCGGCCGATGCGTTCCAGGCCGGAAACGGCGAGGAGGAGAGCGTCGGCTTCGCCGGCGGCGAGTTTCTCCAGGCGTCGGTTGGCGTTGCCGCGGAACGGCACGCACTCCAAGTGCGGGTGGAAAGCGGCGAGTTGGGCGACGCGGCGCACGGAGGAGGTGCCGATCCTTGAGCCGGCCGGGAGTTCGTCGAGCGTGAGGCCGTCGGGGTGGATGAGGGCGTCTCGGATGTCGTCGCGCTTGAGGAATGCGGCGAAGGTCGTGCCCGCGGGGAGGGGCCGGTCAGCGGGGACGTCCTTGACGCAGTGCACCGCGAGGTCCGCCTCGCCTGCGAGGAGGGCGGCATCCACCTCCTTGGTGAACGCCCCCTTCCCTTCGACCAGGGAGAGGTCGCCCATCCACTTGTCGCCAGTTGTCTTGACCGGGACCACCTCGGTCGTGGTGGCGGGGTGGAGCGCGGCCAGCTCGGCGCGGACGCGCTCCACCTGGGCCAGGGCCATGGGCGAGTCACGGGAGACGATACGGATCAGCTCAGGGGCGGACATGCCGCCCACGATAGACCGTCAGATCCGTGCGCGTACCACCGGCTTGGGCGCCCATCTCAGCGGTGTGACAGGCGGGTTGGGTTGCTCGGGCAGGTGTGCGAGTAGGGCATCGGCACATGGCTGGTGGCCGGCAGGCCGGGTGGCCTGCGGCATCAGGTCTACGCGACCTACCGGCCGCCCGGCTGCGGCAGGTCGATGAGGCGGTGGAACATGCCCCGGGCGGCAGGCGACGTACGCGAGGGAGAGGCGAGGGCCACTGTAGGTGTCGAGCCATGTGTCCGCGTCCGCGATCTCGAAGGTGATGCGGGAATCGTCGCCCAGGGGGGCCACGACCGCCTGCCGGGCTTTGCCCGGCCTGCAGGCTGCCCCCGCCAACCAGTTCACCCTCGCCGGTGCGTACGCTCCCCGCTTGGGCGAACCGGTGATTGAACGGAAGCCGCCGACAGGCCGTACAGATAGGGGCGGCCCGAGCTCCCAGGCCTGGTCCGCCGTGCCACCACCGGGCTTCGCATGGAAGGACCTTCGGGTTGTCACTCTTCACGCGCCCTCGTCGGCGTCCGAATACGGACAAGATGGCGGAGGGCCCCACGCCGGACGATGCCGTCGCGGGTCAGAACGCCGCCGTGAGTGACGGCACCGGCGATCGTGAGGACGCCACCGTCAGTGACGCCGCCAGTGACGACCGGGCCGACCGGGCCGACCCGGACGAGGCTGTCACAGACGGCGGCCGGCGGGGCAAGCACCCGGCCGCGGCACAGGCCGTGGGGTGGGTGACCACCGCCCTGGCCGCCGTGCTTGTGCTCTTCGCCCTCCTCGTGCCGAACGAACTCGGCCGCCTCACGCCCGCCGCGTTCGCGCGCATCCCGGTGGAGGGGATCTTCGGCGCTGCCGTGCTGCTCGTCCTGCCGCCGAAAGCGAGAAGGGTGGGAGCGGTCATCGCCGGGGTCGGCCTCGGCCTGGTGACCATCCTGAACCTCCTGGACATGGGCTTCTACTGGGTTCTCGACCGGCCGTTCGACCTGGTGCTCGACTGGATCCTGTTCGACGACGCCGAGTCGTTCCTCAAGGACTCCGTCGGCCCGGCCGGCGCAATCGGTGCCGTGATCGGGGTCGTGGTCCTCGTCCTCGCCCTGCTCCTCCTCATGACGCTGGCGGTCGTCCGGCTGAGCCGCCTCATAGCGCGGCACAGTGCCGTGGCGACCCGCACCACCGTGATACTCGGGACCGCCTGGATCACCTGTGTGGCGCTGGGCGTGCAGATTGCCGGCGTGCCGGTCGCTTCCAGGAACACGGCCGAGCTCGCCCAGCACCGCGCGCAGGCGGTACGTGCCGGCATCGAGGACGAGCGGGAGTTCGCCAAGGAAGCCGGCGTCGACAAGTTCAGCGACACCCCGGCCGACCAGCTGTTGACCGGACTGCGCGGCAAGGACGTCATCTTCGCCTTCATCGAGAGCTACGGCCGCAGCGCGGTCGAGGACCCGGCAATGGCGTCGCAGGTCGGCACGGTGCTCGCCAACGGGACCAGTCGGCTGCGCGCGGCCGGGTTCTCCTCCCGGAGCGCCTTCCTCACCTCGCCGACTTTCGGCAGTGGCAGTTGGCTGGCGCACTCCACTTTCATGTCGGGCCTGTGGATCAAAAACCAGCAGCGCTACCGCAGCGTCACCTCGAGCGACCATTTGACCCTCACCGGCGCCTTCCAGCGCGCCAACGCCTGGCGAACGGTGGGCATCATGCCGGGCGTCACGCGGTCCTGGCCGGAGGGACAGTTCTACGGCCTCGACAACGTCTACGACTCCCGGGAGCTCGGGTACAAGGGCCCGAAGTTCAGCTGGGCACCCGTCCCCGACCAGTACAGCCTTTCGGCCTTCGAGCGCCTCGAGCACGGCAAACCGGGCAACAAGCCGTTGATGAGCGAGATCATCCTCGTCTCCAGCCACAACCCCTGGGCGCCCATCCCCAAGACGATCGGCTGGGACAAGCTCGGTGACGGCTCCGTCTACAACGCCATCAAGAAGGAGGGCAAGGACCCCAAAGAGGTGTGGAAGGACGCCGACCAGGTGCGCACCGAGTACCGGCGTTCCATCGAATACTCGGTGAGCAGCCTCGTCTCCTACGTGGAGAAGTACGGAAACGACAACACGGTGCTGGTCTTCCTCGGCGACCACCAGCCCGCCTCGATCGTCACCGGCGCCCACGCCAGCCGGGACGTACCCATCGCGATCGTCGCCCACGACCCGGCCGTCATGGACCGGATCTCCGGCTGGGGCTGGCAGGACGGCCTGAAACCCGGCCCGAAGGCCCCGGTCTGGCGGATGGATTCCTTCCGCGACCGCTTCCTGACCGCATACGGCCCACAGCCCGGCCACACCCCGGCGCCGCCAACCCGGAGTATCTCGCAGCATCGGTGAGGACCCGTCAGGCTGTGCGACTCCGGCCCCGACTCGGGAGCCCCCTTTCCTCCGGACGACGAGATGCTGCTGCACTGACCACTGGGCGGGGCCCGAGCGGGCGGGCCACGCGGCAGTGGATCATGACGTGACGAGTACCGCGACCCCGGTGACGCGACCGACCGCCAGATCTTCCAGGGCTTGGTCGGCCCTGCGCATCGGGTAGCGCGTGACCCGCACCGTAGGCCGCAGCCGGGCTGCTTCGGCGAGGAAGGCACGGCCGTCCTCGCGGGTGTTGGCGGTGACGCTGCGCACGGTCCGCTCCTGAAAGAGATGCTGGTCGTAGTCGAGCGGAGGTATGGCACTCAGGTGGATACCGGCGATCGCGAGTGTGCCGCCGCGGTCCAGCGCCTCGAGCGCCACCGGCACAAGGCGCCCGGCCGGGGCGAACAGGATCGCGGCATCCAGCGGCCGCGGGGGTGCGCCCTCTCCGGCGGACGCCGCCCCGAGCTCCAGCGCCAGCCGTTGCGCAAGTGGCGACCGAGTGACGACATGGACCTCAGCACCCCGCGCGACGGCGAGCTGGGCGGTCAGATGCGCGGAGGCTCCGAACCCGTAGATACCGAGGCGACCGCCGCGCGGCAGGTCTGCCCGTTGAAGCGCCCGATAGCCGATGATCCCCGCGCACAGCAGTGGCGCGGCTTCCTCGTCACCCCACCCTTCCGGCAGGACGTAGGCAAATCGAGCGTCCACGACCATGTAGTCGGCGAAGCCACCGTGGATGTCCCAGCCGGTATAGCGGGAATCGGGGCACAGGTTCTCCCGCCCGGTACGGCAGTAGTGGCACTGCCCGCAGGTTTCCGCCAGCCAGGCAGCCCCTGCCCGGTCACCGACGCGGAAGTTCTGAACGGCGGACCCCGCGGCGATCACCTCGCCCACGACCTCGTGGCCCGGCGTGCAGCGTGGCCTGTGGGGTGCCAGGTCACCCTCGGCCAGATGCAGGTCGGTCCGGCACACCCCGCAGGTGCGCACGCGCAGCAACAGCTCGCTTGGGCCGGGCGCGGAAGTCTCGCGCTCCACAAGCCGCAGCGGGGCGGACGTGATCGGCCCGGGGTGCTCGACAACCCAGGCGGATGTAACCACTGGACTCTGGGGCACCGTCATCACTCTCCTGCCCGCTCTTGATCTCTCAGCCGGCGCGCTGCCCGTCGGCCGCCGCCGCCCTGGGTGAACAGAGAAGGACCCGTGAGGCGAACGGACGCTGCTTCAGGGCACTGTCGTAGTCCAGGACTGGTGGGGGCCTCCATTGCTGCAACCGCTCAGCTCCGCTGTTCCTGGGCACGTTCACGCACCAACCGCTCCACAGCACTAGGGACGGTGGTTTCGAAATCCAGTAGCTTCGCCCACTCGGGGGTAACGGTGATTCGGACCATCTGCTTGTTCTCTTCGATCCACTTCGGCCTCCTGCGGGGGCGTTTGGCCTGTCGGCAGAGCACGATACGTCCCGGTGCGGCTCAACGCGCCGACGGCGCGCCCGGCAAACTGGGCTGCCTGAGGTGACCACCAGCTGCTGCACCTCCTACGCCGGCGCGCTGTGGGTCCGCTCACGTAACGCCAGCCACTCCTGAAGCTCGATCAGATTCCCTTCCGGGTCCTTCAGATACGCGACCCGCATCCGGTCGCCCATCGGTCCCGGGTCCCGGGTGAACTCCGCCCCCCGCGAGGCGAGCTCGGCGTGCGCGGCATCCAGGTCGTCCACCCGCAGCACCACCAGAGCCCGGTATCCGTTCGGATCACCCTCCAATCCCGGCAGCACACCGGCCATTTGCGCTCGGTCCTGCAGTGCGATCGCGGCATGTCCGGTATCGGGACTGAGCTTGGCGTACGGGCCGCTCTCGGCCTCGAACTGCGGCTTGAGTCCCAGCACATCCCGGTAGAAGCGATAGACGGCGGGGAAGTCGGCCACCAGAAGGCGTATCTGGGTGAGTTCCATACCCATCTTTCTATCCCAGTTCCGGTTCCGAGTAGCGGGCGGTTCAGTAACATCGGGCGATGAAACCTCCTCGGTTGATCGCCACCGATCTCGACGGCACACTCCTGCGCCGCGGCGGCGTTCTCTCGGAGCGCACCGCGCGCGCCCTGCGCAGCGCCGTCGACGCCGGTGCGGAGATCGTCCTCGTCACCGCCCGGCCACCCCGGTTCGTCGACATGCTCACCACCGCGACCGGCCTGGTCGGAACGGCGGTGTGCAGCAACGGTGCCCTCGTCTACGACGTCGCGGTGCGCACCGTCGTCGAAACTCGGGCCCTGCCGGTGGCCGCCGCCCGCCAGGTGGCCACCGTGCTCTCGGAAGCCGCACCCGGACTGGGCTACGCCGTAGAGACCGGCCATCAGGTTCTGTACGAGCCGGGGTTCGGACTTCGGTTCCCCGGGGGCGCCGACACCGAGGTGGCAGTGGCGTCCCTGCTGGACCTGTGGCTGACCGATGTACCCATCACCAAGCTGCTCGCCTGGTCGGCGCAGCTCGATGCGGACTTCCTGCTCGCAGCCGCGGAAGCGTCGGCCGCCGGGGTGGCGCAGTTCACCCACTCGGGCGGGGTGGGTCTGCTGGAGATCAGCGCGCCGGGTGTCAGTAAGGCAAGCACCCTCGCTGCCCTGTGCGCCGCGCGCGGAATCGACTCCTCGGAGGTGGTCGCGTTCGGCGACATGCCGAACGACCTGGCCATCCTGCAATGGGCAGGCACCGGCTTCGCCATGGCCAACGCCCATCCCGCGGTGCTCTCCGCGGTGCGGCGGCACACCGTGTCGAACGAGAAAGACGGGGTGGCTGTCGTCCTCGAACAGCTCTTCAGCAAGCCCTGATCGGCTCGGACCGGGGTGGGGGATGACGTGCTTGACCCGGGGTTGCTCGACCGCGTCGGCCGGCCGAGGGACAGCAGAGGTCACGCCGGACGCCGCCGGAGTCGCGGAGCCGGCGGGGCTGCGGCTGCGGCTGCGGCTGCGGCTGCGGCTGCTCGAGGCGTGCGGCCTTGGCCAGAAACTGCGCCCTGCTGATCCCGTGGCCGCGCACTACGTCTCCCCATGTGTTCGTCCACCGCTCGCTGTCCCACCGTTCCGCGACACGGTGTCCAGTCTTGCCGGCGGGACCACATCGGTCGTCGTCCATGGTCTACACACAGGCGACCGAGGTATGAACTCGCCGTCCCACAGAGCGACTTAGGCCGTACCCACACCCCGTCCGAGGCTGGAGTCGGGTCGGGTCGGGCTTGTTGATCAAGGTCGGCAGACGCGCTGTACGAGATCCTGCCAGCCCTGTGCGAGCCGTTCCTCGGTCCGGACCGGGGTTTCGGTGAGGTCGGACGCCGACAGGTAGAG
Organism: Streptomyces sp. NPDC060064; assembly: GCF_042736455.1. Taxonomy (NCBI): domain Bacteria; kingdom Bacillati; phylum Actinomycetota; class Actinomycetes; order Kitasatosporales; family Streptomycetaceae; genus Streptomyces; species Streptomyces sp. NPDC060064. Next base: position 420,830 of record NZ_JBHWWF010000002.1, on the reverse strand, counting down.
CAGGAGGGGGCCGTCCAGAGCGGCGGTGAGCTGTACGGCCAGCACATCGAGGTCGGCGGCGCCGAGGTGCATCCGCCCCAGCAGCATGCGGATGTGCATCCGGGAGAAGGGCGTCTCCGATCCGGCCGGTACGGGCTGGCTGCCGTCCAGGGCGGCGCGGGCGATCTCGCGGTGCCGGATCAGGAAGCCGACTCGGGCCCGGCCGTAGGCGATCAGGCGGTCCAGCGGCGCGGCGCCCGGGCCCAGCGGCGGCGGCCCGGACAGCACCTGCTCCTGGAAGGCCCGCTCGTCGTCGTCCAGCAGCGCCTGGAAGATCCCCGCACGGGTGCCGAACCGGCGGAACACTGTCCCTTTGCCCAGGCCCGCTCGTTCGGCCAGTCCGTCCATGGTCAGTGTGTCCGCACCCTGTTCGGCGAGCATCTCGCGGGCGGTGGCCAGCAGATGCAGCCGGTTGCGTACGGCGTCTGCGCGCTCGACGCGCGGCGCTCCCAGGGGCAGAACGGGTCGATCCACAGGACTCACTCTACGGCCGGAATAACAAGCGGGGTAAAGTCCGTTTACGCTTGCGTCCGGCGAACCCGCCGACACGCCACCGGGACCATCCCGGAGCGCAACGCACTGACCTGGAGAAACACTGATGAGCCTGTTCCGTCTGGACGCGAGCATCCTGCCCGCCACCTCGACCAGCGCCGAGCTCGCCGACCTGGTGGAAGCCGAATGGTCCGCAGCCCGCCCCGGCGAGCCGGTCGTCCGCCGCAGCCACCAGCCGCCGCGCCCACCAACGGCCACGCTCACAGTGAGCCGGTCGACCGCCTGAACAGTCGGGTGACATTGCGTGCTGCCCAGCTTCAACACCGCTCCCGACCAGCTCTAAGGACCCTCGCATGTTCATCGCCACCACCGTCGTCTCCGCCGTGCTCGCCGCGCTCCTGGTGCTCTCGGCCACGGGCAAACTCCGCAGCGACCCCGCCCAGCTCAAGGTCATGCAGACCGTCGGGTTCCCCGTCGACAAACTGTGGCTCCTGGCCACCGCCGAGATCGCCGGCGCCGCCGGCCTCCTCATCGGTCTCTTCTGGTGGCCGCTCGGCGTCGCCGCCGCCATCGGCGTCATCCTCTATTTCATCGGCGCGGTCGGCTCCCATCTGCGCGTCCGGGACCCCGCTACGAACGCGGCCATTCCCCTCGTCCTCGCCATTGCCGCGCTCACGCTGCGCCTGGCGACCATCTGACGGCGCGCCGATTCCCGCTGGGGAGACGGACCGATAACCGTCACAGATCGCCGCGCATCCACCCGGCGAGGGTGAATGCGCGGTGATGGACCTTCTGCGACGTCGGCTCACCCGCCCCCGAGCGAGCCGACGTCGTGACCGTTGGCGGTCAGCGTGACGTCGATGTTGCCCCGTGTGGCATTCGAGTAAGGACACACCTGATGTGCGGCAGCGACGATCCGCGCTGCCTGCTCAGGATCCTGAATCTGCGGCAGGGTTGCATGGAGCTCCACCGCGATCTTGAAACCACGATCCGCGGTGGGAAGGAGGCTGACACGACTGTCGATCGAAACGTCGCCCGCCTCGACGCGTTCGCGACGCCCCACCACGCCGAGTGCACTCTCGAAGCAGGCCGCATAACCCACTGCGAAGAGCTGCTCCGGGTTCGTGCCACCCCCATCGCCGCCCATCTCTTTCGGCGCACGGAGCTGGACGTCCAAGACTCCGTCATTTGTGCGCCCATGGCCGCTTGTGCGACCGCCTGTCACGGTTGCCTCCGCCGTGTAAAGAACTCGTGCCATCTCGACCTCCACTCTGGATCTCCCGGCGACTCACCGCACCCCCAACGTCGCCGAAGCAAGTGACGGCGACACGACGGGGCGTCCGGGGCAGGACCGTTCCGGCAGGGGATTCCTTTCTCATGCGGGCACCTCTCCTGCGGGCACCTCTCCTGTCGGGACGGCAGGTTCGGTTCGGGAGTTCTCGGCAGCACCGTGCGGCGGTTCCTCGGGGTTCGAGGGCGGTGTGATCGGCAGGCAGACGCGGAATCTCGTGTCGCCCGGCCGCGAGTCCACTCTGATGTCGCCATGGTGCTTGTTGACCACGATGCGGTAGGAGATGTCGAGGCCCAGACCGGTGCCCTCGCCCACCGGCTTCGTAGTGAAGAAGGGCTCGAAGATCCGCGGGCGAATGTCGGCGGGGATGCCGGAGCCGGTGTCGCGGACCTCGACGAAGAGTCGATCGCCGTCGCGCCAGGTGGCAATCGTGAGGGTACCGCTGCCGTTCATCGCGCCGAGTGCGTTGTCGATGAGGTTCGTCCAGACCTGGTTGAGCTCCGCGCCGTACGCCGGAATGGGCGGCAAGCCGCGGTCGTACTCCTTCACCACCCGCACGTCCGGGGGGATTTTGGCCTGCAGCATCACCACGGTGGCGTCGAGGAGTTCATGGACGTCGACGGGCTGCTGAGCGGCACGGTCGAGCTGGGAGTACTGGCGTGCCGCATCCACCAGACCCGAGATGCGGTTGACGGCATCCTCGATCTCTCCCATCAGGAGCTCGGTGTCGATCGTGTACGTCAGCCATCCCACCGCGGCCTGCCGGTTCTCGTCGCCCAGGCTGTCGGTCGCCTCGGACAGCCATGAGGCGTCGACGCCGCCGGCGACCAGGGTGGGGGCGATGTCCCAGGGCCGGCCGACGTCGTGGTCCTCCAGCCAGTCGGTGACTTCGTCCTCGGCGTCGGAGGCCTCGATCGCCGACAGCTTGGGGGCGTTGGAGGCGCGCTGGACGGCTGCGTCCTGCATCTCGACCAGGTGGTGCAGACGGGTGCCGTCCACACGGCCGTCGGCGATGAGGGCGAGCTTGTGGCGCATTTTGGTGACCCGGTCGCGCAGCGAGTCGGTGGCGCGTACGGCTGCCGCCGCGGGGTTGTTGAGCTCGTGGGTGAGTCCGGCGGTGAGCGAGCCGAGGGCCTCCAGGCGTTCGCGTTCGCCGATGATGGTGTTACTGGCACGGGTGCCGAAGAAGAGGCCTTCGAGCAGATGCAGGGCCATGGGGAACCAGGTGCGTACCGCGTAGGCGAACTCTTCGGCGGGCAGCACGAAGAGTTCGACGTCCGTGATGGCTTGCAGCGTGTTGGGGTAGGCCTGGTCCACCCGGTCCCCGAGGTAGGCCTGAGTGGCTCCGCTGTAGACGCCTACTTGATCGGTGCGGCCGAACTCTATGTCGTCGCCGTGGAGGCGGCGGACGAGGGCGACCGTGCCACTGAGAAGTACGAAGAAGCAGGTGGCGGCCTCGCCCTGGGAGTAGACGGGCGCTCCACCGGGTCGCGCCTCGACGCGGCCGCGCTCGGCGAGCCAGGCCAGTTGCTCGTCGTCGAGGGCCTCGAAGAGGAACAGGGTCTGCAGTTCGGCCGGGCTGAGCCTGTCGCGCGGGCTCGGGGCATTCATTGCGCCTCCAGGTAACGGTGCACCAGGGAGACGGCCATGGCGCCCTCCCCCACCGCGGATGCGACCCGTTTGACCGATTCGGCCCGTACGTCGCCGGCGGCGAAGACACCGGGCACGCTGGTCTCGAGGTGGTAGGGGTCCCGTGACAGCGGCCAGCGCGCGGGACGCGCTCCCCCGGACAGCAGGTCGGGACCGGTCAGCACGAAACCCCGTTCGTCACGGTCGACGACACCGTCGAGCCATTGCGTGGGCGGTTCCGCGCCGATGAAGACGAAGAGCCATGAGGCATCGGTCGTGGTGACGGCACCCGTGCGGTTGTCACGCAGTATCAGGCGCTGAAGATGCCTGTCGCCCTCTCCGCCCGCCACTTCGGTGTGCGGGTGAACCTGGATACTGGCGATGTCGTCGATCTGCTGTACCAGGTAGTGCGACATCGACCGCGTCAAGTCGGTTCCCCGGACCAGGAGATGGACGCGGTCGGCGTAGCGGGAGAAGTAGACGGCGGCCTGGCCGGCGGAGTTGGCCCCGCCGACGATGTACACGTCTTCCCCCGTGCAGCTGGCCGCTTCGAAGGAGGCCGAGCCGTAGAAGACGCCCGCTCCGGTGAACTCATCAAGGCCCGGCCCCGCCAGCCGCCGGTACGACACCCCCGTGGCCAGCACCACGGTATGCGCCCCGATCGAGGTCCCGTCGCTGAAGTGCAGCACCCGGCCTGCCCCGGCCGCCTCGAGCGACACCACTTCTCGGGCGCTGAGGATCTCGGCGCCGAAACGGGTGGCCTGCCGACGTGCGCGTTCCGTCAGCTGCGCCCCGGACACTCCGTCGGGGAAACCCAGGTAGTTCTCGATACGGCTGCTCTGGCCGGCCTGCCCTCCGGTTGCGCTCCGCTCCACCAGTACCGTGCGCAGCCCCTCGGAGGCCGCGTATACGGCGGCGCCGAGACCTGCGGGGCCCGCGCCGATGACGACAACGTCGTAGAAGTCGGAGGCCGGGGTGGTGCTCAGCCCCACCTGGGCGGCAAGCTCGGCCTCGCTCGGCGCCTGCAGGGTTTTGCCGTCGGCCGTGATCACCAGCGGCACGTCGTCGGCGCTGAGCCCGGCCGCATCCAGCAGCCGCCCGCCTTCGGGGTCGTCCGCGGCGATCCAGATGTAGGGCACAAGATTGCGGGCAAGGAATTCCCGCACCGCGAAAGACGGCGCCGACCAACGGTGGCCGACGATCCGTGTCTCCCCCGCCTCCGGGTCGGGCGCGCTCGCCCACACTTCCAGCAGCGCGTCCAGCACCGGATAGAGATTCTCCTCCGGCGGGCTCCACGGCTTGAGCAGGTAGTGATCGAGATCGACGATGTTGATCGCATCAATGGCTGCGCCGGTGTCGGCGTACGCCGTCAGAAGCACCCGTCTGGCCAGCGGGAAGAGGTCCATGGCCGCTTCCAGGAACTGCACCCCGTTCATCGTCGGCATGCGGTAGTCGGCGATCATCACCGCGAGCGGCTCGCCTCGCAGTTTGACCTCCCGCAAAGCTTCCAATGCCTCTTCACCCGAAGGTGCGCGGAGCACGCGATACCGCTCGCCGTACCGGCGCCGGAGGTCGCGGGCGATGGCTCGGGACACTCCCGGATCGTCGTCGACGGTCAGGATGGTCGGCTTCGCCATGCCCACCATCATGCGCCGCACCGATGACCATTGCGATGCGGAAACCCAACATCACCGGGTTCGGCTCCGGCAGCGATCTCCGGAGGCCGGAGCGCGGAGCTCCGGAAGGGATCGAGACGGGCGGCGTCACAGTCGAACGATGACGAGGGCGATGTCGTCGCGGGCCCCGCCACTCACGTCGAGACGGGCCAGTACGGCGTCAGCGAGGCCTTCCGCTCCGAGTCGCCGGTGGTGGGTCAGGGCATCGGTGAGGCGGGTGAGGCCGATGTCGATATCTTCGCCTCGGCGCTCGACAAGTCCGTCGGTGTAGAGCACGAGGGTGGAGTCGGGGATGTAGGCGCGGCTGCTCTCGGGGCGGGGAGCATGTGCGGGTCGGGCGCCCAGCGGCGGGTCGGTGGCCCGGTCCAGGAGCTCGCAGGCACCGTCCGGATGCAGCAGGATGGGCGGTGGGTGGCCGGCGCTGCTGTAGGTGATCAGACGGCGACCGGTGTCGATCAGTACCTGGGCGGCGGTGGCGGCCAGCGCCCCGTCGACGGAACGGGCGTAGAGACCCAGCACTTCCAGTGCTTTGGCCGGACCTTCGACTGCCCGGGCCGCGGCGCTCAACGCGCTGCGAAGCATTCCCATGACGGTGGCGGCTTGCAGCCCGTGGCCCACCACGTCACCGACCGCTACGGCGAAGCAGCCGTCGGGAAGATCGACGATGTCGTACCAATCGCCGCACACGTTCAGCGATCCGATGGCGGGCAGATAGCGCACCGCGATGTCCGTGTGCTTGCTCAGATCGGGTACATGGAGCATGGCCTCCTGCAGTGCGAGCGCGACGTGGCGTTCACGGGCGTGTGCCTGGCGCAGTTCTTCGTTGAGTCGCTGCAGTTCGCGTGCCCGCGCGTAGAGCTCGGCTTCCATCTCCTCGCCCCCCGTGCTGTGGGTTGTGCCCGGGCGACGCGCGTGGATGAAGGCGGTTACGTCCTCGACCCGGTGAATGACCCATGCGACGGTGCCGTTCGGCTTCAGGACCGGGGTGTTGATCGTGGACCACCACCGCTCCTCGAACCGACCGGGCCTGTCGGTGAGTGGGATGTCGTACCTCTGCAGGGCCATCGAGTCGGGCTTACGGGAGTTCAGAACGCGGTGGAGCGACGACTCGAGATTCGGCACCCCGTCGGCTTCGGGGTCCGCGGGATTGTCGGGAAAGGCATCGAAGACGTACTGCCCGACCAGTTCTTCTCTCGTGCGGAGCGTGGCCTGAAGATATGCGTCGTTGACGTCGACGATGAAGAAGTCTGTGTCGAGCACCAGGTAGGGGCTGGGTGTGGCGGCAAACAGCGCTGCGTAGTCGAGAGTCATGCCATCACGCGCCTGCCCGTTCCTGCGGTCCATGGCCCTGCCCACTGATCAATCTACGAGGCTTCCAGCACTCCCGCGCGGGCTGAAGCCCGGGACTCGGGGGCCCCAGCCGTGTGTTCAGCTCCCTTCGCCCAGTGGACGGCAAACTCCCGCCACCGGCGCATTGACACCCGCCCGCCTCGCCCCGACACTCATCGCAATCGAATAGTGAAATGAAGTTCACCAGACGAACACAGTCGCTCTCGCTCGCTTCCAGGGACACATATGACTTCCACCGGTACACCGGGCGCGCGGAACCCGGCCCCTGAACGACCGACGCACACATTCCGCAGCGTGCTCCCCGTCCTCGCCCTCTGCTGGCTCGCCGTCTTCTTCGACGGCATGGATGTCAACATCTACGGCGCCGTCATGCCGCACATGCTCGACGACCCCGGCCTCGGGCTGACCCCGGCCAGTGCGGGCACCATCGGAAGCTGGACCACCTTCGGCATGCTCATCGGCGCACTCGTCGCCGGAAACATCACCGACTGGCTCGGCCGCCGGCCCGTGCTCATCGTGAGCGTGACGCTCTTCTCCATCGCCTCCGCCGTCTGTGCGACGGCCGGCTCCCCCGCGCTGTTCGGAACCGGCCGCTTCATCGCGGGCCTCGGCCTCGGCGGACTCATGCCGCTCTGTCTGGCCATGGTGATGGAGTTCGCGCCGCCGCGTCGCGCCGCACTGACCACCGGGCTGCTGATGACCTCGTACCACTTCGGTGGCATGGCAGCCACGGGGCTCGGACTGACGGTGGCACCCTCGGTCGGCTGGCGCTGGGTGTTCTGGGCGGGCGTGCTCCCCGCGGCGATCGTCGTGCCCCTGCTGTACAAGGTGCTGCCCGAGTCCCCCGGTGTGCTGCTCGCCCGCGGCGAGCCGGACAGGGCCGACGCGGTCGCCGACCGGTTCGGTCTTCCTCGCCCTACCCCCGTCGAGGCCCCGGCCTCCGGAGCGAAGGGCCGCTTCGACGCCGTACTGGCCCTGTTCCGGCCGGAGTCCCGCTGGGCGACGCCCCTCCTCTGGCTGGCCTCGTTCTGCGGTCTGCTCCTCGTGTACGGCGTGTCCACCTGGCTGCCGCAGCTGATGCGGGCTTCCGGCTACGGACTCACCTCCTCCGTCAGCTTCCTGCTTGTCATCAACGCCGGCGGCATCGTCGGCATGCTGATCGCCGGGCGTACGGCGGACCGGTTCGGCGCGGTCAAGGTCTCGGCGATCTGGTTCCTCCTCACCGCGACGGGCGCACTCCTGCTGAAGTCGCACCTGCCGCTGGGGATCACCTACGTCGTCGTGGCCTTCACCGGGGTCTGGCTGTTCAGCGCTCAGGTGATGGTGTACGCGGCCACCAACACGGTCTACCGGGGCAGCGAACGCGCAGCGGGCCTCGGCTGGGTGACGGGCGTCGGGCGTACGGGTGCCGTGCTCGGCCCGTGGATGGGCGGCGCGCTGGCCCAGGGCGGCAACGAGAGCTGGGGCTTCACTGCATTCGCTCTGGCAGGCCTGCTCGGGGCGATCGCGGTGTCCCTCGTCCCGCTGGCGGCCCGGCTGGGCAGCCATGGCGCGGGCGCGTCCGCACGGGCGGTGAAGGCGTCGCCGGTGACGGCCGCCGACGGCTGACCTCTCCCCGCCCCCGGACAGACCAGGGTCGGCCGAAAGCAATCCCGCATCCGGCCGGCCTCTGGTCTTTCACTGGATGAAATGCTCCCAGAACGTCACCGACGCCGGCGGATTGGCGGGGGCATCCTCGTGTTCACCCTCGTGTTCGTCTTCATCTTCGTCTTCGTCTTCGTCTTCGTCTTCGACGAACTCATGGCTGATGTAGTCGGCCAGGTCGACGCCGTAGTAGATGATGTCCGTGCCCCACATCGAGAGGACAGGCCGCCCGAAGGTCCCCTGTCCCGCGGGCAGGAACCGGTGCGCATAGACCGGAACCAGCTGCGGCACCAAGGCCAGATGGTTCCGCGCCTCAGTAAGAGCGTCCTCGAGTACAGAGGGACGGGTGCCCCACGCCGGATGCCAGTAGCCGTGTTCGACGCTTCGCAGGACTCCGTCGGTGGGCCAGGCGAGGCGATACCGCAGATCGTCCTCGTCGCCGCTGCGCCAGTCCGGCCAGGGCTTCTCCCACGTCGCTGCCTCGTCAGGCGGTTGGCTGACCGGCAGGCCGGCTGCCAGGAAGGCGCGGTGGTCGTCGGAGAAACGGAAGCCGTATGTCGTCTCGATGCGGTGGAACTCGTCGTCGCTGAGGCCTGGTTCGATCTCGCAGCAGTCGGCCTCAGCCAGGCGACGTGCCGCTTCGGCCCCGAGCAGGGCCCCCTCGCTGTTGATCACGCATGCACCCTAGTCATCGGCGAGGGAAGCCTGCTCGGCATTTTCCGTGCGCCCGGGCCCGGCTGTCGCCCTGCCTCACGCGATCGGCAGCCCGGTGTAGTTGGCCGCCAACTCCGCTGCCGCGTGCGGCGAGTTCGCCACGCGCTGCAGCTGGGACAGCTGCAGACGGGTGTCGAAGGCAGACTGGGACGGGTCCGTGTGGAGCATCGTCGTCATGAAGTACGAGAAGTGCTCCGCCCGCCAGACCCGGCGCAGGCAGGTGTCGGAGTAGGCGTCGAGCAACTCCGGCGAGCCCGACTTCTGCTCGTGGATCAATGCGCGGGCGAGGACGATCACGTCGGATGCCGCCAGGTTGAGGCCCTTCGCGCCCGTCGGCGGGACAATGTGCGCCGCGTCCCCGGCCAGGAAGACACGGCCGAAGCGCATCGGCTCGGTCACCGAACTGCGCATCGGGAGAACCGCCTTGGAGGAGACGGGACCTCGCTCGAGCTTCCAGCCGGGGTCGGTGCCGATGGCGAAGCGGGCGTCCAGTTCGTCCCAGACGCGCTCGTCCGGCCAGTCGGCGGGATCGGTGTCGTTGGGGACCTGGAGGTAGAGCCGGCTGACGGCGGGCGACCGCATGCTGGCCAGGGCGAAGCCACGCGCCGAGTGGGCGTAGATCAACTCGTCGTAGACCGGGGGTGCTTGGGCGAGAATCCCCAGCCAGGAGTAGGGGTGGATACGCTCGTACGTCGTCCGGACCGACTCGGGGACCGCGTTGCGCGTCACCCCGTGGAAGCCGTCGCAGCCCACGACATAGTCACAGGTGAGGGTCTGCTCCCGTCCCTCGTGCACGTAGTGGACGACCGGCCGGTCGCCTTCGGCGCCCTCCACCGAGCGCACCTCCGCCTCGAACAACAGCGGTCCGCCGTCGATGAGCTGGCGGGCTATCAAATCCTTCACCACTTCGGTCTGCGCATACACCATCACGCTCCTGCCGCCGGTGAGAGCGGGGAAGTCGAGCCGGTGGGCGCCTCGGTCGAAGCGCAGCTCGATACCGTCGTGGACCATCCCCTCGCGGTCCATGCGCTCCGCGACTCCGGCGGAGCGCAGGGCGTCCACCGTGCCCTGTTCGAGGATGCCTGCACGCTGGCGGTTCTCGACGTACGCGCGGTCGCGCGACTCCAGGGTCACGCTGTCGATGCCGGCGTTGCGCAGCAGCCGGGCGAGCAGCAGTCCGGCGGGGCCGCCGCCGATGATGCCGACGGTGGTGTGCATCAGCGATCCTCTTCCCAGGGGTGGTTCACATCGTGTTCGCGCAGGACGTCGGCAATCTCGTCCGGAGTCAGGCCGTTGCGCAGGGCGGCGCGGACGTGCATCGCGAGCTCTTCCCTGAGCACCGCCCTGCGCACTGCCATCCCGTCGCCGCCGCGGTCCGGGCCGATGCCGTCCGGGGCGGATCCGAGTCGGGTGAGCAGGGCGTCGAGTACAGCGCGGGGCTGCTCGACATTGGCCAGATGGGCGGCGCGCGGCAGTTCGACGAGGTGGGTGTCGCGGATGCCGTCGGCGAGGGCCCGTGCGTGGGGTGGCGGCGTGGCTTTGTCGTCGCGGCCGGCGACGACAAGGGTCGGCGCGGTGATACGGGCAAGGTCGGGCCGCAGATCGAGGCCGGCGAGCACTTCGCAGCAGCCCGCGTAGCTCTCCGGATCAACGGATCGAAGGTCGGCGGGCAGCGAGTCGACGGCGAGATCGCCCGAGGCCGCGAAGGCGGGCGTGAACCAGCGGTCGCGCGCGGTCGCGGCGAGCGGCTCCGCCCCCTTCGTCCTCATCAACTCGGCTCGGTCCAGCCAGGGTTGGGGTTCGCCGAACCGTGCCGATGAGCACACGAGGGTGAGCGAGGTGATCCGGGACGGATGGTGCGCGGCCAGCCATGTGCCGACCGCTCCGCCGAGCGAGATGCCCGCGTACGCGAAGGAGTCATGGCCCAGGGAATCGGCGAGGTCGAGCACCAGACGTCCCAGGTCTGCCATGGCGGCAGGAGTGGGAAGCAGGCCGGTCGGCGAGGCCCCGTGGCCCGGCAGGTCCCAGCGGACGACTCGATACTGCCGGGCGAGCGCGGGGGCCTGCTTGTCCCAGACGGCGAGCGATGTGCCCAACGACGGCCCGAGGTAGAGCGAGGGTGCGTCGAGGGGTCCCTCGGCTCGGTGGTGAAGAGTCATCAGAGGCCCCGGTGAGGGTGGCGGGCGAGCGCGCGGTCGATGAGCGAGGCGGCGGAGCCGAGGTACCCGAGAGGGTCGGCGAGTCTGTGCAGCAGCGCCTCGGGGAGCCCGCCCGATTCCTGTCGCAGGGCCTCGACCAGTCCGGTGCCGTGCTCGGCGGCGCGCCGCGAGGCCTTCGCGAGCAGTTCCTTCGCGGCGCCGCGGCCGATGACCGGGGCGAGCTCGGCGCTCAGCCGTTCACTGAGAATCAGACCGCCGGTCAGATCGAGGTTCATGCGCATCCTTTCCGGCAGGATCAGCAGATCGGCGCAGAGTTCGGCCGCGTTGTGGGCGGCCCCGCCGGTCAGGCGCAGGGCGTCGCGCAGGGGCTGCCACTCCGCGTGCCAGGCTCCTGCGGGCCGTTCGTCCTCCGCGGCCAGCGAACCGTGGAGAACGGCCGACAGCGACGGTACCTGGCGGGCGGCGGAGGCGATCAGGGTCGCCCTGACCGGGTTGCTCTTGTGGGGCATGGCGGAGGAGTCACCGCCGGCCGACTCGGCGACCTCCCCGATCTCGGTACGGGAGAGCACCAGGACATCGGCGGCGATCTTGCCCAGTGCGCCGGCGGTGAACGCGAGTGCGCTCCCGAGGTCGGCGACCGGCGTACGGAGCGTGTGCCACGGCATGTCGGGGGCGGCGAGGCCGAGTTCGGCGGCGTACGCGGCGATCAGCGCCAGGCCCACGTCTTCCTCGTTGTCGCCATGGTTCGCGTACGCGTGGAAGGCGGCCAGTGTGCCTGCCGCGCCACCGAGTTGGGCGGGCAGCGAGAGCCGAACGCGGGCGAGACGGTCGTGGGCGTCCAGGACGAGGGAGCGCCATCCGGCGGCCTTGAGACCGAAGGTGGTGGGAACGGCGTGCTGCGTGAGTGTGCGCGCGGGCATCGGCGTGCCGCGGTGCGCGTCCGCCAGCAGGGCCAGCTCTTCGCCGATACGCACCAGTTCGGCGGTGGTCAGATCCAGCGTCCTGGCGGCGACCAGCATGAGCGCGGTGTCGACGATGTCCTGGCTCGTGGCTCCGCGGTGGACGAACTCGGCGTGTTCCGGGGCACGTTGGGCCACCTTGTGTGTGAGGTCGGCGACGAGCGGGAGGACCGGGTTGCCGCCGCCTCGGGCGCGCAGCGCCAGGGAGCGGGCGTCGAACCGGTCCGCGTGGGCGGCCTCGGTGACGGAGTGGCCCGCCGCTGCCGGTGCCAGTCCGACGGCGGACTGCGCCCGGGTCAGGGCGGCTTCGGCGTCGAGCAGAGCCTGCAGGACCGCCCGGTCGCCGGTGGCCGCCTCGGCGGGGCTGCCTGCCCTGACGGGTGCGAGCAACCCGGTGTCCCACTCCGGGCAGCCGGCCGTCTCATCGGTGGAAGTCAAGGAAGACCGTCTCCTTCTCCCCCTGCAGATGAATGTCGAAGCGGTAGGTCCGCTCCCGCTCCTCGTGTGCGATCAGGGTGTCCCTGCGCTCCTGAGGCAGGGCGGACAGCAGCGGGTCCGAGGCCGGCTGTGCGAAGTAGGCGCGGGTGAACAGGTGGTGCATGAGCCCGCGGGCGAAGACACACACCGCCAGATACGGCGCGGTGGCGGGCGGCGCGAGGGTGCGCACCGCCCAGTGGCCGTCCGCGTCGGTGGCCACACGGCCGAAGCCGGTGAAGTCCACCCCGTTGCGATCGAGGAAGCCGCCCGTCACCGGGTCGCGCCGCAGTGAACCGGGCCGCCCGGTGCCGTCCGGCCCGCTCTGCCAGGTCTCCAGCAGCGCGTCGGGCACCGGGTCGCCGTTCCCGTCGCGCACATACCCGTGAACGGTCAGTGTTTCGGGATGACCGGCGGGAGCGATGTCGCCGCCGCCGGGGAACGGCAGGGCATATCCGTAGAACGGGCCGACGGTCTGGGAGGGGGTGGGGTGCATCAATGGTCCTCCGGGTCCGGGAGCGTGGCGGCGGGCCCCTCGAGGACGATGTCCCAGCGGTAGCCGAGTGCCCATTCGGGGGTGGACAGCTCGTGGCGGTATTCGGCGACCAGCCGGGCGCGGGCGTCGGCGTCGGTGACGGACTGAAGGATCGGGTCGTACGGGAAGAGCGGATCGCCGGGGAAGTACATCTGGGTCACCAGGCGCTGGGTGAACCGGGTACCGAAGAGCGAGAAGTGGATGTGTGCCGGCCGCCAGGCGTTGACGTGATTGCGCCAGGGGTACGCGCCCGGCTTGATCGTGGTGAACCGGTACTGCCCGTGGTCGTCGGTCAGACAGCGGCCCACGCCGGTGAAGTTCGGGTCGAGGGGCGCCGGGTGCTGGTCGCGCTGGTGGGCGTATCGGCCCGAGGCGTTCGCCTGCCACACCTCGACGAGCTGCCGGCGCACCGGCCGGCCCGCCCGGTCGAGCACCCGGCCGGTGACGACGATCCGTTCGCCGAGCGGTTCGCCCGCGTGCTGCCGGGTCAGATCCGCGTCGAGTTCGGTGACATCGGTGACGCCGAAGACCGGTCCGGACACTTCGGCGGCCTCGGGATCGTCACGGACGGCGACCAGGGGCCGGTGGGGATGGCGCAGCAGGCTGCTGCGGTAGGGAGCGAAGTCGCGGCCCGGGTGGTGCGGTGGGGCGCTGCCGCCCGCCACGGCCTTCCGGACGGCTTCGTGGGCATCGGTGATCTCCGCGCTGATCTGCTGCTGGGTCAGCTGGTTGGGGATCGCCGGCCGGCCGGCGGTCATGGGTCACTTCTCCAGTACGAGTGCCAGGCCCTGCCCCACGCCGATACACAGGGCGGCGATGCCGGTGCCGGAACCCGCTGCGGCAAGCTGGTGGGCGACGGCTCCGGTGATACGGGCGCCCGACGCGCCGAGCGGATGGCCGAGGGAGATGGCGCCGCCACGCGGGTTGACCACGGCCGGGTCCAGTCCGGGCCACTGACCGACGCAGGCGAGTGCCTGGGCCGCGAACGCCTCGTTGAGTTCAAGGGTGCTGAGGTCTCCGAGGTCGCGGCCGGCCCTCTTGAGTGCACGGTGGACCGCTTCGACGGGCCCGGCTCCGAAGTACTGCGGCTCGATGCCGGTCACGGCAGTGGCTCCGATCCTGGCCAGCGGCTCGCGTCCGGTGGCGCGCAGGCCGTCCTCGTCGGTGAGCAGCAGGGCCGCGGCGCCGTCGTTGAGCGGTGAGGAGTTGCCCGCCGTGACGGTGCCGCCCTGGCGGAAGACGGGCTTGAGCTTGGCGAGGGCCTCGGTCGAGGTGTTGTCACGGATGCTTTCGTCCCGGGCCAGATCGACGCCGTCGAAGGGGACGACCTCGGAGTCGTACAGACCTGCCTCCCAGGCACGGGCGGCCTTCTGGTGGCTTTCGAGGGCGAAGGCGTCCTGCGCCTCGCGGTCGATGCCGTACCGGTCGGCGATCAGCTCGGCGCCTTCACCGAGGGAGACCGTCCACTCCTTGGGCATACGCGGGTTGACCATCCGCCAGCCGAGGGTGGTCGAGAACATCTCCTGATGACCCGCGGGGAAGGCGCGTTCGGGCTTGGGCACCACCCAGGGCGCGCGGCTCATCGACTCGACTCCGCCCGCGACCGCGATGGACGCGTCCCCGACGGCGATGGCCCGGGCGGCCTGGATGACCGCTTCCATGCCGGAGCCGCAGAGCCGGTTGACCGTAGCGCCGGGCACGGTGACGGGGAGCCCGGCCAGCAGCACGGCCATGCGTGCGACGTCGCGGTTCTCCTCCCCCGCCCCGTTGGCGTTGCCGAAGAAGACATCGTCGATACGCGCCGGGTCGAGGTGGGGTGTACGGGAGACGAGGGCGCCGAGCACACCGGCTGCGAGGTCGTCGGGCCGTATACCGGCGAGCGCGCCGCCGTACTTGCCTATCGGAGTGCGGACGGCGTCGACGACATAGACATCACGGAGGCGGTCGGTCATATCAGCTCCTGGTACGGACGGAGGGAGAGGCCCAAGAAGAGGTGTCAGCGGGTGGGGGCCGGGACGCGGACGGGCGCGGCGGTCCTGTCCTGCACCTCGTCGAGGGTGACTCCGGGAGCGGTCTCGACGAGAAGCAGTCCGTCCTCGGTGACGTCGAGGACGCCGAGGTCGGTGATGATGCGGTGCACGCAGGCTGTGCCGGTGAGCGGGAGCGTGCACTCCTGGACGATCTTCGGGGAGCCGTCCCTGGCCGTGTGATCGGTCAGGACAATGACGCGACGGGCTCCGTGGACCAGGTCCATGGCGCCCCCCATGCCCTTGATCATCTTGCCGGGGATCGACCAGTTGGCGAGGTCACCGGTGGCAGAGACCTGCATGCCGCCCAGGATGGCGGCATCGATGTGGCCGCCGCGGATCATGCCGAAGGAGAGCGCGGAGTCGAAGAAGGCTGCTCCGGGCCGGACCGTGACGGTCTCCTTGCCCGCGTTGATGAGGTCCGGGTCGATCTCGTCGTTCGTCGGGTAGGGCCCGACGCCGAGGACCCCGTTCTCCGAGTGGAGCACCACATCCACGCCTTCGGGAAGGAAGTTGGGGACGAGCGTGGGCAGTCCGATGCCGAGGTTGACGTACGAGCCGTCGGTCAGCTCGGCGGCCGCGCGGGCAGCCATCTCGTCTCGTGTCCAGGCCATCAGGCTCGTACCGTCCTCTTCTCGATCTGCTTGTCGGCGGCCTGCTCGGGGGTGAGCGCCACCACGCGCTGGACGAACACCCCGGGCAGATGAACGGCATCGGGGTCCAGCTCGCCGGGTTCGACGAGTTCCTCGACCTCGGCGATGGTCACCCGGCCCGCCATCGCGGCAAGGGGGTTGAAGTTGCGGGATGCCTTGTTGAAGACGAGATTGCCGTAGCGGTCGCCCTTTGCGGCCCGTACGAGCGCGAAGTCGGTGGTGATGCCGTACTCGAGGACATGCTCGAGTCCGCCGAAGACACGGACTTCCTTGGCGGGGCTCAGCACGGCCGCCTGGCCTCCCCCCGCCTCCGGCCGGGAGGTACTCCCGGCCGCGTACCGGCGGGGCAGGCCGCCGTCGGCGACCTGCGTGCCGACACCGGCGGGGGTGAAGAAGGCGGGGATGCCGCAGCCGCCTGCCCGCAGTCGCTCGGCGAGTGTGCCCTGGGGCACGAGCTCAACCTCGAGCTCGCCGCCGAGGTACTGGCGGGCGAATTCCTTGTTCTCGCCGATGTACGAGCCGGTGACGCGGGCGATGCGGCCCGCTGCGAGCAGTGTGCCGAGCCCGGCGCCGTCCACCCCGCAGTTGTTGGAGACCACCTGCAGTCCGCGGACACCACGAGCCAAGAGCGCGGCGATCAGCGTGTTCGGCACACCGCTCAGGCCGAAGCCGCCGACGGCGAGGGAGGCGTCGTCCCCGATGTCGCCGACCGCCTCGGCGGCGCTCTGCTTGACTTTGTCCATGGAGGGGTTCCTTGTCATGAGCTGACAGAACCTGCAGGGATGCAGCCGTTCGCCAGATGAACTACAGTTCATTTGTACGCGACGAGTGTGCGTTTACCGGCCACGCAATGTCAACGGCTGCAGGGGACGCCGATGCTCGAAGACACAGAAGTGCCCCGCTCCAGAACCGCACGGAGGGCCGATGGCCGTCACGACACCGCCCCACGACACAGCGCCCGCCGAAGCCGTGGGACCGCTGATGCGCGGCGTCTCCGTGCTGCGTGACATCAGCGAGGCCGGCGGCCGGATGACCGTCAGCGAGCTCGTACGCTCCACCGGACTCGCCCGCTCCACCGTCGACCGGATCGCCGCCACCCTGGCGCGCATGGGCTACCTGCGGCTCGACGGGCACACCGCCGTCCTCGCGCCCCGCCTGATGGAACTGGGCAACGCCTATCTGGCCGCCATCCGCCTGCCGGGACCGCTCGGCCCGCTCGCCGAGAAGCTCGCCGAGGAACTTGACGAGTCCGTGTCGCTGGCCGTGCCCGACCGCGACGGCATTCGCTTCGTCCACCAGACCACCCGGCGGCGTGCCATGTCCCTCACGTTCCGCATCGGGGATCTGCTGCCCGCCGAACGCACCGCGCAGGGAACGGTGTTTGCCGGGTACTGGAGCGAGGAGGAGTGGGCGCACTGGCGCGCGCGGCGTGCCGCCGACCCGGACGGCCACGCTTTCCTGCCCGCCCTGCCACCTCCTCACGCGGCCGAGGACGGTCTCACCTTCGAAGAGCGCGCGGCCGCGGCCCGTCGGCAGGGCTGGGCCGTGGACGACCAGCTGATCGAACCGGGCCTGATCGCCCTCGCGCTGCCGGTCCGGGCCCCCGACGGAGAAGTGGTCTGCGCGGTGAGCGTGGTGAGCCACACCAGTCGCCACAGCGCCGAGTCACTGCGGGAGTCGCTGCTGCCGCGGGCGCGCGATGCCGTGGCCGCCATGGAGGAGCGCCTGCGCGAGAGCCGGCCGGCACAGGAGAAACAGGCCGGGGAGGAACAGGCCGGGGAAGAGCGGGCCGCGAAGGAGCAGGCAGCAGAGGAGCAGGCCGGTGGACTCGCCGACTGGACCAACGCCTCCAAGCAGGAACTCGGCGCGGAGTTCGTGGAATCCCTTGCGCGCGGCCTCACCGTCCTCACTGCCTTCGGAGACGGCAGGGCGGAGCTCACTCTCACCGCCATCGCCGAAGCCACCGGTCTCGCCCGCGCCACGGCCCGCCGCGCTCTCATCACGCTCGAGCACCTCGGCCATGTGGAGGCGCGGGAGCGGAGCTTCCGCCTCACCCCGAGAGTGCTCGCGCTCGGCTATCCGCCGATGTCACGCACCACGCTCTCCGAGATCGCCTCGCCCCATCTGGTCACACTCGTCCAGCAGGTGCACGATTCGGCGTCCCTGGCGGTGCTCGACGGCGACGCGATCCAGTACACGGCCCGTGTCGCCACCGGCCGCATCATGAGCGTCAACATCCAGATCGGCACCAGGTTTCCGGCCTACGCGGCGTCCATGGGCCGCGTCCTGCTGGCCGACCTGCCGCCGCGGGATCGCGCCGCCCGGCTGGAGCGCACCGAACTGCGGGCGCTGACACCCCGGACCATCACCGGCCTGCCGGAGCTCGACACGGTCTTCGAGCACGTGGCGGAAGACGGGTACGCGCTGGTCGACGAGGAGCTCGAGGAGGGCCTGCGCTCACTCGCCGTACCGGTGCGCGACCTCGACGGACGAGCGGTCGCGGCCGTGAACGTCGCCATGCACAGCAGCCGTCGCACGGTGGAACAGTGTCTGACCGAGGTCCTGCCCGAACTGCAGGCGACAGCCGCCCGGATCGAGGCCGACCTGCACATCGCCGGGCACTTCACGAGGATCCCGACGGCCTGAACCGCGGGTCGCAGACAGAGTGCTCCAGGGCTTGCGTGGGGTCCACGCTGTGAGTGACAGCCGATGTGTCGTCACGCGGCCGTTCACCGAAGGTGGTGGGGTTGTGGTTCGGCCTCGATCTGAGACGTTCGGCCCAACCTCCCCGCTCTCGGTCGTCCGAGAATGGAGACATGCGGAACAGATCGTGCTGTGGTCAGTCCACGACCGCCCGAAAGCGCGCCGGGCGTGCGACGCGGAGGAAATCAGCAGTGGCCACGCTCGCGATGCTGGTGGCCACGCTCGCCCTCGCGGTGTCGGGCTGCCAGGGCGGCGCGGGCACGAAGCCGCCGGGCGGTCGTGCCACGCCCGTGCCAGGCTCACACGTACTCGCGGTGAAGATCGACAACGTCGGCCCGGCCCGCCCCCAGACCGGCCTCGACAAGGCGGACATCGTCTACGTCGAGCAGGTTGAGTCCGGGCTCAGCCGGATACTCGCCCTCTACTCCTCCCACGTGCCGCCCGTCGTCGGTCCGGTGCGCAGCGCTCGTGAAACCGACCTGGAACTGCTCCGGCAGTTCGACCGGCCGACCCTCGCCTTCTCCGGGGCACAGACCAAGCTCCTCCCGGTCATCAAGGCAGCTCCCCTGAACGCACTTCCGCCCGACGAGGCACCGGCCGCGTACTTCCGCAGCCGGGATCGAGCCGCCCCGCACAATCTGTATCTGCGGCCCGAGCGGGCCCTGCACGACACCCCCGGCGCAAACGCCGCCGGATACGCCGGGCTCAGCTTCGGCCCCCCGCCCCCGGGCGGGAAACCGACCGCCGCCTACACCGTCCGCTATCCGGCCGCACGCTTCGGCTTCACCTGGTCGGCAGGCCGGCAGCAGTGGCTGCTGACCATGGATGGCACGCCTTTCCGGACAGCGTCAGGGGAGCAATTGGGTGCGGCCACGGTCATCTTGCAGTACGTGACGGTGCGACCGTCGAGCTTCCACGACCGGTGGGGCAACAACTCTCCGTATACCGAGACCGTGGGCTCCGGCGCCGCGCTGGTCCTGCGCAACGGCACAGCGTACGAGGCCGACTGGAGGCGGGACACAGCTGAGTCCGGCACCGCGTTCACGACGCCGGACGGCGGGCGCATGCCGTTCGCCCCAGGACAGATCTGGATCGTGTACGAGGCTCGCTGACTCCGCATAGGGACCAGAGGGCCTTGGCTGGAAGCTGTCTCGCTTCTGAACTGCTGGGGCGCACGCCGACCGCATCTCCATGACGGTCAAACCTTGAGATATCCGACCCTGTTGACGCAGATCGCACCGGCGTCGGCCCCGACCCGGGGCCGCGTTTCTACGCTCAGCCGGAACCGGGCACTTTCAGCGCCTTCCATCCGTCGACGACCGCGCCGCAACGGATGTCGACCACGGTCTCCAGCGACGGGGAACGCTGAAGCAGGGCCCGGGAACTCCCGAAGAGGCCTGGCCGGGCTCCGGGAGTGGTCCGGGATCAGTCCGTGATCTCCGCCGTCCGTCGGATCGGCCGAGGGGCCACGATGGCCGCCTGCTGCTGGTACGGGCCGGGCCTGCGGTTCCGCAGGGGCGGCGGCGAGCAGGCCGAGCCCTTCGGAGGGCTCCATGGCGCCCCACTGCGTCGTGAGTACAGTCCTGCCGCTCCAGAATGCCGGCGCTTTGCCCGTACCAGGGCGCTGGGCCATCACGGCTGCGGCACCAGGAACGACCTACACTCAAAATCAGGACCTTGACCAGCAGGAATGGCGAAGCGCTGCTGGAGTACCCGTACTGCAACCGTGCTTGAGATTCGGGACTGCCCGAGTGTGGTCGGCCTGCCTGACTTGCGTGGGCGGCGGAGGGGTTGTCGGGTGGAATTGCAGAAGGGGGCGTCCGGCACTGAACGCACCTTGATGTGATCAGCCCCCGACCCCACCGCCTTGCAATGATTTCGGTGCCCCGTGAAGAGCCAGCCCTCGACCCGTCTGCAGACCATCAATGTTTGGCCGCAGAGCACCATGCGGTGCTAGAAAGGTCAGCGTGGTCAAACTTTTCGGCCGATTCCGGAGCTCACCGGTTCGGTCACTGACCGACAAGCATCCCCGGAGCGTCGCCGGGCAGGTCTTCGCCCTGCAGGTGGCTGTGGTGGTGCTGCTCGTGGCGACCGCGGTGCTCGCGCTTGTGCTGCAGTCCCGACTCGACAGCAGCAGGGAGGCGAAGAACCGTTCCATTGCCGTCGCGGAGACCTTCGCGCACTCTCCGGGGGTTCTGGCCGCCCTGAAGACCCCTGATCCCTCCAAGGTGCTCCAGCCGCTCACCGAGGCGGGGCGGAAGGCGGCCGGCGTCGACTTCATCGTGGTCATGGACACGAAGGGGATCCGCTACACGCATCCGAAGCCGGACCGGATCGGGAAGAGATTCGTCGGCACCATCGAGCCCTCGCTGGCCGGCCACGTGTACACAGAGAGCGTCCACGGCCCGCTCGGCCACGAGGTACAGGCGACCGTCCCCATCTTCGACAACAACAGCAAAGTCGTGGCCTTGGTGTCCGCCGGTTTGAAGGTCAAGAACGTGACCAGCGTGGTGAACCGGCAGCTGCCGATCATCTTCGGTGCCGGAGCGGCCGCGCTCGCCCTGGCCACGGGCGGGACGGCACTGGTGGCCAGGCGGCTGCGGCGGCAGACCCACCGTTTGGGCCCGGCCGAGATGACCCGCATGTACGAGCATCACGACGCCGTGCTGCACTCCGTCCGCGAAGGTGTGCTCATCGTCGGCACCGAAGGTCAGCTGCTGCTGGCGAACGACGAGGCCAGGCGGCTGCTGGAACTGCCGTCCGATGCCGAGGGACGGCACATCTCGGAGCTGCCCAGTCTTGATCCCCCCACGGTGGAGCTGCTGACCTCGGGCCGCGTGGCCACGGACGAGGTGCACCTGGCCGGGGAGCGGCTGCTTGCGGTGAACCAGCGGCCCACGGATCGTCACGGTGGACCCAAGGGGACGGTCGCGACCTTGCGTGACTCCACGGAGCTGCGGGCGCTGTACGGCAGGGCGGAGATCGCCCGCGAGCGGCTGAGACTGCTGTACGACGCCGGTCTGGGCATTGGGACCACCCTCGACGTGGTGCGTACGACCGAGGAACTGGCGAAGGTCGCCGTCCCCCGATTCGCCGACTTCGTCACCGTCGATTTGGCCGACCCTGTGCTGCGCGGAGAGGAGCCGGCCGGTACGGCCACGGACATGCGCCGCACCGCCGTCCACGGCATCCGGGACGACCATCCCCTCTACGAACTCGACCGCCTGATCGACTTCCTCCCCTCCACACCGCAGGCACGGGGTTTCGGGAGCGGCCGGCCGGAGCTGGTGCCCGACCTGTCCGCCACGCCCGGCTGGCGTGCCCAGGACCCGGAGCGGACACAGATGATCGTCGAGTACGGCATCCATTCGCTCATCACCGTGCCCCTCCAGGCGCGGGGGGTCATCCTGGGCGTGGCCAACTTCTGGCGCTCGGAGAAGCCCCAGCCGTTCGAGGAGGACGACCTGTCCCTGGCCGAAGAGCTGGTCGCCCGGGCCGCGGTCAGCATCGACAACGCCCGCCGCTACACCCGTGAGCACACCCTGGCCGTGGCTCTGCAGCGCAGCCTGCTGCCGCGGGCCCTGCCCGAGCAGAGCGCCCTCGAGGTCGCCCACCGCTACCTGCCCGCGCTGTCCGGGGTGAGCGGCGACTGGTTCGATGTGATCCCGCTTCCGGGCAGTCGCGTGGCGCTGGTCGTCGGGGATGTCGTCGGCCACGGCCTGCACGCGGCGGCCACGATGGGACGGCTGCGCACGGCGGTGCACAACTTCTCCACGCTCGACCTGCCGCCCGACGAGATCCTCAGCCATCTCGACGACCTGGTCGGGCGCATCGACCAGGAGGAGGTGGAGGCGGCCGCCGGTGCGGGGGTCACGGGCGCCACCTGTCTGTACGCGATCTACGATCCTGTCTCCCGCCACTGCGCCATGGCGCGGGCCGGGCACCCCGTGCCCGCGCTGGTCCACCCCGACGGCACTGTGTCGTTCCCCGATCTGCCGGCCGGGCCGCCCCTCGGCCTGGGCGGTATGCCGTTCGAGACCGCCGAACTGGAACTGGCAGAAGGCACACAACTCGTCCTCTACACCGACGGGCTCATCGAGGACCGCACCCGGGACATCGACGTGGGGATCGAGCTGCTGCGTCAGGCCCTGGCGTCCCATCCCGACCGGCCGCCGGAGGAGAGCTGTCAGGCGGTGCTCGACGAGCTCCTGCCCGGCCGGCCGAAGGACGACGTGGCGCTGCTCATCGCCCGTACACGGGCGATCCCGCCCGACCACGTCGCCAACTGGGACGTGCCGTTCGATCCCGCCGCCGTGGCAGGGATGCGCGCCGCCGTGGCAGAGACGCTGGACGACTGGGGTCTGTCCGAGCTCGCGTTCGCCATGGAGCTGGTGCTCAGCGAGCTGATCACCAACGCTCTCCGCTACGGCTCCGCACCGGTCACCGTGCGACTGCTGCGCGACCGGACCCTGACCTGCGAGGTCTCCGACGGCAGCAGCACCTCGCCCCATCTGCGGTACGCGGCCACGATGGATGAAGGAGGCCGCGGCCTGTTCCTCGTGGCGCAGATGGCCGAACGCTGGGGCACCCGCTACACCCCCCAGGGGAAGGTCATCTGGGCGGAGTTGTCGCTGCCCTGATCGGCGGGAGCGTGGCCGTCGGTGAGCGTGCCCCGGTATCCGGGGCCAGGGGGCGTTGCCGGGCGGGGTGGTGGGAGCTAGATTCGTGCGTGACATACCGACCAGTCGGTCACCACGTCGAGGAGTAGCCCGTATGAGCCGCATGAACCACCAAGTCCGTCTGGCCGCTCGCCCGGTGGGGCTGCCCCGGCCCACCGACTGGGAACGGACCGAGGAGCCGGTCGGCGAGCCGGGTGAGGGCGAGCTGCTGGTGCGGGTGCTGCAGCTCTCGCTCGACCCGGCGATGCGCGGCTGGATGAATGAGGGCAAGTCGTACATTCCGCCAGTGAAGCTCGGCGAGGTGATGCGCGCGGGTGCGGTCGGGCGGGTCATCGCCTCCCGGCACCCCGGCTTCGCCGAGGGCGACTATGTGTCGGGCGGTTTCGGCGTCCAGGAGTACTGCGTCTCGGACGGCAGGGGCGTCATACGCATCGACCCGAAGTTGGCGCCGCTGCCGGTATACCTCGGCACCCTGGGCATGACGGGTATGACGGCCTACTTCGGACTGCTCGACATCGGCCGCCCGGAGACCGGCCAGACGGTCGTCGTATCCGGCGCAGCCGGAGCCGTGGGCAGCGTGGTGGGCCAGATCGCCAAGATCAGGGGATGCCGGGTCATCGGCATCGCCGGCGGCGAGCGCAAGTGCCGGATGCTGGTGGAGGAGTTCGGCTTCGACGCCGCCATCGACTATCAGACCGACGATGTGAAGAAGTCGCTGCGCGAGCTGGCCCCCGACGGTGTGGACGTCTACTTCGACAATGTCGGCGGCGACATCCTCGACGCGGTGCTGACCCGGCTCGCGCGCGGCGCCCGCATCGTCATCTGCGGCGCGATCTCCCAGTACAACAGTGTGGAGCCGGTCAAGGGCCCCGCCAACTACCTGTCCCTGCTGGTGAACCGCGCCACCATGACCGGCATGGTGGTGTTCGACTACGCCGACCGGTACGCCGAGGGCGCTGCCGAGCTGGCCGGGTGGCTGGCGGAGGGGAAACTGCAGACGCGGGAGGACGTCGTACAGGGCGGGATCGAGGCGTTCCACGACACCCTGCTGCGGCTCTTCCGCGGCGAGAACCACGGCAAGCTCGTCCTGGAAGTGGCGGACCAGCAGGACGCATGAGAGACACCTGAGCGGCCCGGGGCCCGGCCGACGCAGGGGGCGCGCTCCCTCCGGCCGGGCCCCGGGCCGCCCCCGCGCAGCGGAGGGGCACCGCAGGGCCCGCATACCGGCGTGACCCTGCCCGGCGACGCGGAGCGGCGCGCGCCCGCCGCCCGTCTGCAGTGCGTCGGAGCGCCGGGCTCGTCGGGAGCTTCCCCGCTGCCCGCACCCGTCGGAACGTACGAGTCCAGCAGCGCGACTGCCAGGCCACGATGTCTCATGGTCAGGCCCCTACGGGTGGCCCGGAGATCCCTTCACCAGGCCACCCCTTCACCACGAGCGTCAGTTGATCTCGATGAGCAGGTCGCCCGCCTCGACCTGCTGGATCTTGCCGATCGCGAGCCGGCTCACCGTGCCGGCGGTCTGGGCGGTGATGGAAGCCTCCATCTTCATTGCCTCGATGGTGGCGACGGTCTGGCCGGCGGACACCGAGGCGCCCTCCTCCACCTGAAGGGTGACCACTCCGGCGAAGGGGGCCGCGACATGGCGCTCGTTGCCACGCTCGGCCTTCTCCGCCGCCTTGACCTCCGTGGCGATGGACTTGTCCCGGACCGGGACCGGCCGCAGTTGTCCGTTGAGCGTGGCCATCACCGTGCGGAAGCCCCGCTCGTCGGCTTCGGAGATGGCTTCCAGTTCGATCAGCAGGGTGACTCCGGGTTCGAGCGTGACGGTGTGCTCGGTCTCAGGCTCCAGGCCGTAGAGGAAGTCCCGGGTGGGCAGGACGGAGGTGTCGCCGTATGCCTCTCGGTGGGCGTCGAACTCCTTGGTCGGGCCGGGGAAGAGCAGCCGGTTGAGCGTCGCCCGGCGCGATTCCCGAAGGCCCTGCCGGTCCTCGTCGGACAGCGTCGGCGTCTCGGCCTTCTCCGGACGGCCGTGCAGAGCGCGGGTGCGGAATGGCTCCGGCCAGCCGCCGGGCGGGTCGCCCAGTTCACCGCGGAGGAATCCGATTACCGAGTCGGGTACGTCGAACTTGCCCGGGTCCGATTCGAAGTCCGCGGCCTCGACCCCGGCTCCGACGAGATGCAGCGCCAGGTCGCCGACGACCTTCGACGAGGGAGTCACCTTCACCAGACGGCCCAGCATCCGGTCCGCCGCCGCGTAGCAGTCCTCGATCAGCTCGAAGCGGTCACCGAGGCCCAGCGCGATCGCCTGCTGGCGCAGGTTCGACAGCTGGCCTCCGGGAATCTCGTGGTGGTAGATCCGGCCGGTGGGTGAGGCGAGACCGGACTCGAAGGGCGCGTAGACCTTCCGGGTCGCCTCCCAGTACGGCTCCAGATCACCAACTGCCTGCAGCGACAGGCCGGTCTCCCGCTCGCTGTGGTCGGTAGCGGCGACCAGGGCCGACAATGGCGGCTGGCTCGTGGTGCCGGCCATCGAGGCCACAGCGGCGTCCACAGCGTCGACGCCCGCGTCGATCGCGGCGATGAGCGTGGCGAGCTGGCCGCCCGCCGTGTCGTGGGTGTGCAGATGCACCGGCAGGTCGAACCGCTCCCGCAGGGCCGTCACCAGCGTGCGGGCGGCGGGCGGGCGCAGCAGCCCGGCCATGTCCTTGATGGCGAGCACATGGGCGCCCGCGTCCACGATCTGCTCGGCGAGGCGGAGGTAGTAGTCGAGGGTGTAGAGCGACTCACCCGGGTCCGAGAGGTCGGCGGTGTAGCAGAGTGCGACCTCCGCGAGTGCCGTTCCCGTCGCCCGCACCGCATCGATGGCGGGACGCATCTGCGAGACGTCGTTGAGCGCGTCGAAGATGCGGAAGATGTCCATGCCGGTGGCGGCGGCCTCGGCGACGAACGCCTCCGTCACCTCGGTCGGATAAGGGGTGTAGCCCACGGTGTTGCGCCCGCGCAGCAGCATCTGGGTGCAGATGTTGGGCACCGCCTCACGGATTCCCGCCAGGCGCTCCCACGGGTCCTCGGCGAGGAAGCGGAGCGCCACGTCGTACGTCGCGCCGCCCCAGCACTCCAGGCTCAGCAGCTCCGGTGTGGTGTGCGCGACGTGCGGGGCGACCGCGAGCAGATCGCGGGTGCGCACCCGGGTGGCCAGCAGGGACTGATGTGCGTCGCGGAAGGTGGTGTCCGTGACTGCGACCGCCTTCTGACGGCGCAGTTCGGCGGCGAAGGCCTCCGGCCCCAGCGCGGCGAGGCGCTGCCGGGAGCCCTCGGCCGGCGGCGCGGTGAAGGAGGTGGCCGGCAGCTTGTCGACGGGGTCGATGACGACCGGGCGGGGCCCGTGAGGCCGGTTGACCGTCGTCTCGGCGAGGTAGGTGAGCATGCGGCTGCCGCGGTCGGCCGACGGGCGGGCCCGGACCAGCTCGGGGTGCTCGTCGATGAAGCTCGTCGTGATGCGGCCCGCGCGGAACTCGGGGTGGTCGAGCACCGCGCCGAGGAAGGGCAGGTTGGTGGCCACTCCGCGGATACGGAACTCGGCGATGGCCCGGCGCGCGCGGCGGGCGGCATTGGCGAAGTCGTGCCCGTGGCAGGTGAGCTTGACCAGCATCGAGTCGAAGTGCGCCGACACCTCGGCACCGGTGTGCACGGTGCCGCCGTCGAGCCGTACGCCGGGTCCGCCCGGCGAGCGGTAGGCGGAGATGGTGCCCGTGTCGGGCCGGAAGCCGTTGGCGGGGTCCTCGGTGGTGATCCGGCACTGCAGAGCCGAACCGTTCAGAACGATGTCGTCCTGGGTCAGGTGCAGTTCGGGCAGCGTCATGCCCGCGGCGATGCGCAGTTGGCAGATCACCAGGTCCCGGCCGGTGACCTGTTCGGTCACCGTGTGCTCCACCTGGATACGCGGGTTCATCTCGATGAAGACGTGATTGCCGCGTTCATCGACCAGGAACTCGACCGTGCCGGCGTTGACATAGCCGATGTGGCGTGCGAAAGCGACGGCGTCTGCGCAGATCCGCTCGCGCAGGACCGGGTCGAGGTTCGGTGCGGGCGCGATCTCGACGACCTTCTGGTGGCGCCGCTGCAGCGAGCAGTCCCGCTCGTACAGGTGCACGACGTTGCCGTCGGCGTCGGCGAGGATCTGTACTTCGATGTGGCGCGGGTTCACCACCGCCTGCTCGAGGAAAACCGTCGCGTCGCCGAACGAGGACTGCGCCTCGCGCATCGCCGCGTCGATCGCCTCCCGCAGCTCGCCGGGCTCGGCGACCCGCCGCATGCCCCGCCCGCCGCCACCGGCGACGGCTTTGACGAACAGCGGGAAGCCGATGTCGTCGGCCGCCGCAAGGAGCGCGTCCACGTCCGCGGACGGCTCCGACGACTTGAGTACCGGGACGCCGGCCTCCCGCGCCGCCGCGACCGCACGAGCCTTGTTCCCCGTCAGATTCAGTACCGAAGCGGGCGGTCCGACAAAGGTGATCCCCGCATCCGCGCAGGCCGCGGCCAGGTCCGGGTTCTCCGACAGGAACCCGTAGCCGGGATAGATCGCCTCGGCCCCGGCCCTGCGCGCGGCCTTGATCACCTCATCGACCGACAGATACGCCCGCACGGGATGGCCGGGTTCACCGATCTGGTACGCCTCATCCGCCTTGGCCCGGTGCAATGAGTTGCGGTCCTCATAGGGGAACACCGCCACCGTGGAGATGCCGAGCTCGAATGCTGCGCGGAACGCGCGGATCGCGATCTCACCACGGTTGGCGACCAATACCTTGCCGAACATCAAACTCCCCTGTTGCGTCGCGGACGGGGCGGCCAGAGGACCGGCGATGTCGTCACCGGCGCCGTGAAGGGCATACGGCTGCCTCGTGGAAGATGTCGATGAGTCTGTTGGCTGGGCACCGCATCGGCCGATCCCGGTCGGCAAGGGTGCATTCCTCATTGATAGGGCATGAATGCCTCGTTCCGGTGAAGGCCGACGACGCTGTCGGCCTCGGCCCTCCGGAGCCCGGGGCGTGGCCACCGTACCCGACGGCTTGTGATCACCGCCGTACGCACCCCCTGGCAGCACGCGTCGACTCCCAGAGCTAGCTCAGCAGGCCCAACTGTGCGACCGGCGGGGGGACTGGTCCAGGGCCATGAGGTTGGCGACCTGATGGTGAATTCGCCGGGGTGGCCGGACAGGTGGCGAGTTCCATCCCCAACGGCTTGTCCGGTAGGCGCTGAACCACATGGCAACACGCCACGTATGGAAGGAGGGCTCGTGAATTCCGGGCCCCCGGCGTTCGTAGCGCCGCCTCGAAGCGACTTAGGGGCCAGAGATGACGCACGCACGACGCAGGCTGCAGCGAATCGCGCGGCTGGCGGCCGTCGGCGGACTGCTCTGCGGCGGGCTGATGATCACGGACGCCGTGGCGAGTGAGCCCTCCGCCCCGCGAGCGGACGCAGGCAGCACCTCTGGCAACAACGACGTGGGCGCACGTCTCGTTTCAGAGCTCGGCGTATCACGCACCGCCGGCAGTTGGATCGGCTCCGACGGGCGCCAGGTCGTCGCGGTGACCGACGCGGACGCGGCGGCCGAGGTCAAGCGGACGGGGGCGCGCGCCAAGGTTGTCCGGTACAGCATGCGCCAACTCCGTACGGC
Organism: Streptomyces sp. NPDC060064; assembly: GCF_042736455.1. Lineage (NCBI taxonomy): Bacteria > Bacillati > Actinomycetota > Actinomycetes > Kitasatosporales > Streptomycetaceae > Streptomyces > Streptomyces sp. NPDC060064. Next base: position 392,129 of record NZ_JBHWWF010000002.1, on the reverse strand, counting down.
GACCGAGACGCTCAGCGAAGCACCCCGCGTGCCCGGTACCGCGTGGGCCATGGACTACGCGTCCAACAAGGTCGTCGTCCAGGCCGACAGCACCGTCTCAGCCACCGACTGGTCGCGGATGTCCGACGTCGCCAAGGGGATCGGCGGCTTCGTACAGATGCAACGGACCACAGGCTCATTCACCACCAGGGTCAACGCCGCCGAGCCGATTCTCTCCGGCGACGGCCGATGCTCCGCAGGCTTCAACGTGACCAACGGCCGGGACAACTTCATACTGACGGCCGGCCACTGCGGTCCCGTCGGCACCTCCTGGTTCACAGGCACACGGGGCGCCCAGCAAGTCGGCGCCACCACTGAGAGCCGCTTCCCCGGTACTGACTTCGCCCTCATCCAGTACCAGAGCGGCCAGGCCGCCGACGGAACCAACATCGTGAACGTCGGTGATGGCCAGGGTGTGCAGATCACTGCGGCCGCCGATCCCTTCGTCGGGCAGCAGGTCTTCCGCAGCGGCAGCACCACCGGGCTGCGCTCCGGCCGGGTGACCGGGTTGAACGCTACGGTGAACTACCCCGAGGGCACCGTCACCGGACTGGTCGAGACAACGGTCTGCGCCGAGCCCGGGGACAGCGGAGGCCCGCTGTTCGCGCAGGGGCTGGCGCTCGGGGTGACCTCGGGCGGCAACGGCGACTGCACCAGCGGGGGGACCACGTACTTCCAGCCGGTGACCAAGGCGATGGCGGCCCTCGGGGTGAGCCTGACCGGAACCGCCGCTCCCGCAGACGGCAACCGCGCGGGCCAGGCTCCCCTCAACCCTGCCGCTGAGCCGTCGGCTGCCGACGGGGCCGATTCGCCACTCGTGCCGGGACAGGCGAACGGTCCGGCGACGGTGAGCGGAATCGTCAGCCCCCGGGCCCTCGCACCGGGACTGGTGGTCATCGCGGTGAGTCTTGTCGGACTGATTGCCACCCGCTCGATCTGGTCTGCTCAGGATCGCCGCCGCTACCGCATGCGGTACTCCCAAAGCTGGAGCTGACCCTCGAGCGCGGCCCGGACCATCTCTCCGGTGAAACGTTTGTCCGGTGGCGTCGTACAGAAGCAATCGGCGATGTCGCGGTCACCGAGGCCTACTACCACCCAAAGTCGCGGAAGTACAGATATCCGTCATTATTTCAGGTGAACTCCCTATCATACGTGCCGATTAGAGAAGGGGATCTTCTACGTTTCTACCGTCCCTATTTCCATCCAACGTGGAGATTCCGGGGCGAGGGTTCTGAGCTGGGCACAATCGGGGAGTTCGTGTTGCACAGGCTGCTTGAGCGCGGTGACGGTGGCGGGCCGCCTCAGGTCGAGCTGCGCAACCGCTGGCTGTACGTGGCCGGAGTCGGTCAGGCCGTGTGCATCGGCTCCGCGGTTGCCGCGACCGTGGGCGGACGGTTCGCCCAGTTGGGCCTGCTGGTTGCAGACATCGGGGTGCCCACTGCGCACGGTGTGGCCGTCCTCTCCATCCTCGCGCGTGCACGATCGGCCACGGGGCGAGTACGACTGCGCCTGTTGCTGCTCGGCGTATCGACGGGCGCGGCCGGCGTGCATGAGCTTGTGCTGCGCCAGTTAACCGCACTGCGGGGGTCCACCGGGATGCTCTATGCGGCGATCGAGCTGCTGGCAGTGGCCGGCATCGCCCTCGCGCTCGGTCTGGGCGTGGCCGGGATGGTGGTCGCGACCGGCGACGGCGGCACGGTGCTCACGTGGTTGCGACGGCTCTTGGACGGGTGGATGATCGCTGGATCATTGTTCACCCTTGGCTGGGTACTCCTCTTGCATCGGGCAGATCTGGGCGGTGACGTCCTGGCAGCGCTGTCCGATCTCGGCCGAGTGGTCGCGGACATCCTCGTTCTGGGACTGCTGCTGGTCCTGCGCTTCGCCATGCGACGCGGGCAACGCGCGTCCGTCAGCGTGGCGGCAGTCGGTCTGGCGATCTTCGCGGTGAGCGACACGCTCCGCATCTTCTCGGCAGATCCTGTCGTCCCAACGACCTTGCCGGTCACCGAGACATGCTCGATGACCGGTATGTTCCTCATCGCCGCAGCGCCGTGGCTGCCCGGCGGCGACAGTGTCCTGGGCGTGGACCGGCGGGAGTTGCCCGTGGCGGGGGTGGTGGCAGCCTTCCTCCCCGTAGTCGTTTGCGCGGTGGCCGTGGTGCTGCACACCTTGTCCGGCGACCGCCTTGATGTGGTCACGCCGGTCGTCGGAGGCACCGTGCTGCTCGCGCTGAGCGCGCGTCAAGGCGTGGTGCATGCCGAGAGTCTCTGCCTCGCGAGAGAGGTGGCCACCCGCGAGGACCACTTCCGTACGCTCGTCCAGGGTTCGAGTGACGTGATCGCTGTCGCTGGAGAAGACTGCGTCCTCCTCTACATCAGTCCAGCAGTGCAACAGGTATTCGGATACCGGCCCGAGGATCTGCTTGGCACCCCCCTCCCGCTGCTCATCCACCCCGACGACTTGCCGCCGCTGACAAAGGCCGTCGGTCAGTTGCGGGAGGAATACGAGCTCAGCAGTCACAGCCCTGGGCGTCGTGTGTCCTGCCGGATGCGGTCGGCCGACGGACAGTGGCGCCACGTCGAGTCGACGATCAGCCGTCACGCCAACGGGTTGATCGTCAACAGCCGGGATACGAGCGAGCGGGTTGCGCTGCATGCACGGCTGGAGCATTTGGCGTTCCACGATGCGCTGACCGGCCTGCCCAATCGTGCTCTGTTCGCTGACCGGATCAAGCACGCTCTGGCCAAACGGTCGGCCGACAGTGCCCCACCCGCACTGCTCTTCCTCGACCTGGACGGCTTCAAGAAAGTGAACGATTCGGCCGGGCATGCAGCGGGTGATGAACTGCTCATCCAGGCAGCGCGGCGGCTGCGGGCCGCGGTACGAGCGGAGGACACCGTTGCCCGCCTCGGTGGGGATGAGTTCGCCGCACTGTTGGAGGGGCACGCCGGAGCGTGCGAGTCCCGCACGCGGGAGGTGGCGGAGCGGCTGCTGTCCGCCTTGACAATGCCGTACCGCCTCGCCGGTACCGAGGCCGTGGTCGCGGCTTCGATCGGGCTCGCGGTGGCAACCCCGGGAATCACCCCCGCCGAATTGATGCGCAACGCCGACCTGGCGATGTACGGCGCCAAGGCCGCGGGCAAGGGACGCATTCAGGCATATCGGCCGCAGACGCACAACAATGAGCGCCCAAGTTCTTCAATTCTCCGAGAGGATTCCTGTATCTCACCGGGGTGAGAAAGGCGCGATGGTGCACAGAGTGCCGGTGGCGCTGTTGACTCCGGGTCAGTTCGAGTTGAAAAAGTCGTTGAGTACTTGGTCGCGGACTGCGGCGAAGCCCTCGAGTGCTCGCGCGAGATGCTCATCGGTGTGCACCGAGATGTAGCTGCTTCTCAGGCGGGGCGACGCTGCGGGAGGGAGCACCGCGTTGACATACACTCCTTGCTCGATCAGGAGATCCCACGCCATGAGCGTGTGCTTTTCGTCCACCGTGTCGATGGGGACTATAGGCGCTCGGCCGGCGCCGATTGAATAACCGAGCGACGCGAGTTCCCTTCGCATGAAATCCGCCTTGGAGATCACCGCTTCGGAGCGCCACGGCTCCTCCTGAAGAATGCGCAGCGACTCGGATGCGGCTGCCGTGTTGGCCGGACTCAAGCTCGCGGAGAACAACAGGCTGCGTGCGTTGTGGCGGAGGTACTCGATTACGTCCTCATCACCGAGGATGGCTCCGCCAGTTGATCCGAAAGCCTTGGAGAAAGCGAGCGTGACGAGTGGCACTTCCGCCATGAGCCCGTAGTGGGCGCACGTTCCCCTGCCCTCGGCCAACACACCGGCGCCGTGCGCGTCGTCGACAAGGAGAGTGGCTTCGTACTCCCGGCACACCCGCACTAATTCAGGCAGTGGGCAAAGGTCGCCCTCCATGCTGTAGACGCCATCCACCACAACCATCCGACCGGCGTTCTCGGGAAGCTGATCGAGCTTGCGGGTCAGGTCCTGTGTGTCATTGTGCGCGAACCACTGGACTCTGGCCCGACTGAGCCGAGCGGCGTCGACGAGGGAGGCGTGCGCCCGCTTGTCGATGAGAACATGATCGCCCGGACCGCAGAGACCGGTGACAGCAGCCAGGTTGGTCTGATAGCCCGTGGTCAGCAGCAGGGCAGCGGGCTTGCCGAAGAACTCGGCGAGCTCCTTCTCCAAGTGGTCATGGAGGTCGAGGTTGCCGTTCAGGAGACGAGAACCCGTGCAGCCTGCGCCATATCGGCGCGACGCTTCAGCGGCGGCTCCACATACGCGTGGGTCGGTGCTCAGTCCCAGGTAGTCGTTGGAACCGCACATGACGACCTCGCGGCCGTCCGGAAGCCGAGCCACGCCCCGGTCCCGCTCGCTGAAGTTGAGGTAATAAGGGTATAGCCCGCTTCTCTTGAGTTCGCGGGATCGGCTGTACACCCTGCACTTTTCAATGACGCTCATCAATGCCCTCCCCCGGGCTTCCGGCGTTGAGCGAGCGTATCGACTCATCCCGTGCGGCAACCCTCCCAGCCCCTTAGTCGAATGAACATTTTCCGAATCGACACACGGGGGTATAAAAAGAAACCTCTACCCGGTCAAAATCGATCACCCCGGACAATCTTGACCCAGGACCGGGACTCCATTGGTGATGATGGGCTGCTGACGGCTGGACTGGTGGGTGAACACGGCGTGAGCTCTGGCGCGCTTGTGTGCGACGGGTGAGCACGGCTAGCCCACAGCGATGGTGGGCTTCCATGCCTTGCCGACGGCTCCGAAGGTGAGTTCCCGTCCTGGGGTCTCACCGAGCGCCACCCAGGGCTGGTCCGCTTCATGCTTGTCCGCGAGGTCGGACAGATCGGCCACCCGCATCGTCGGAGGCGTCGACAGGGGCTGTGGCGGAGCCTGTCCGGAATCCTGCGCCCACATGACCAGGTCGAACAGCGGCGAGTGAATGGTGCGCAGGTCCAGCTCGCGCGTTGCTTCATATACCGCGGGAGGTGGCGCTTCGATCATCCCGCACAAGCTCGGTGCGGGGGCCGAGTGGTCCCGGTTGCCGGACCGCTGCGAAGGCAGCACACCTGCGCGTCCGGAGCGAGGCCGGGCTGCCCGAAAGTTGCTTGGTCCAGACTCACAGCCCGGGGTGGCGGCGCACCCCAGCGCGGTGTCAGGACGCAGGAGCCGCGGGGTGTCCGCCGGAGGGTGGCAGGTGGGTCTGTCTGACGTGGATCCGGCGTCCGGTGAGGCGGGAAGGAGTGATGGCCAGCCACAGTCCACGGTCACCGCCGGCCCAGGGAGTGGTGTACGCCTGTTCCTCCAGCCGGCGCACGGCTTCGGGGTCGGTGACGGCACGTGCGGGGCCGACAGCGAGAACGCTCCAGCCCTGGCTCAACGCATCGTCGATGTGATCCACCTCGAAGGCGACCTCCAAATTTGCCGCGGCAGATGGAACGGAATCGGGCAATGTTCGGTACGCCACGACATCGTCCACGACGAGGTAGTTGACGGGAATGACGGCGGGTCCGTCCGCAGTGGTTACCGCCACCCTGCCCACGCCGTGCGTCGACAGCAGTTCACGGCACTCGTCGGCGGTGAGTTCCAGCAGCTCCGAGTGGTAACCCGCCCTGCCGATTCCCGGTGGCAGATCCATGCCGTCGCCGGTCAGGTCACCCACTGTGGTTTCCAGGGCGTCAGCCAGTCGCAGCAGGAAGCCGATGCCTGGTGCGACCGCACGTTCCTCCACGTACTGGAGGTAGCCGGGTGCCGATCCTGCGCGCAGAGCTACGTCCTCACGGCTGAGCCCGAGCTCCTCACGGCGCTGTGCCAGGCGTCGGCCGATGTCGCCCCCCGGCCGGCTTGGGCTGCTGGCCCCGGCTCGTTCTCCGACATGCTCAACACTTCCCTCGGCAATCCATGACGCTTCGCCGCGCAGCGGCGCCTCTTCCACATCCAGCCTCTGCCCCAATGGGGGCCTGCCGCATGGGCCGGTCGGTTGGTTCCCCAAGTGGGGTTCATCGGCCCCATGGGCGGACCGGGGCCCTGTGCCCGGTTCAGGGGGACGGCGCCCACGAGAGTGTGTCGCCGCAGCGCACTTGGCAGCCCGGGAGGCCCTGCGGCGTGGCCTGCCGCCATGACGGTCCCATGGACGGCAGAGTTCAGTCCGTGTCGCAGGCGACGCCGAAAGCTGGCCATGGTGCCCCAACCATGGCGGGAGAAGCCGATGCCCTGTAGCTGTTGTCCCGCACGACTGGGGGGTCACCGCCTGCGGGACGCGTGAAGGGCGTTTGGACCGAACGTCCCGGATGAGGGCCGAAGCGCCCCTCCTCACCGCCCCCGCGCACGGTGGGACGGTGACATCAGCAACCCCTCCGATCAGCCGGATGAAAGGTGGTGGGGACGATGGAACTGCCCCTTGTCGTGGGTGTGGACGGATCGGAGTCCAGCCTGGGGGCTGTGGACTGGGCGGTGGAGGAGGCTGCTCGCCATGGAATTCCCCTTCGGTTGGTGTACGCGTCCCTCTGGGAGCGTTACGAAGGGGAGGTGCCTTCGTACAGCGTTGACCGCCCCGCGGAGCAGGTGCTCGCGGACGAAATCGTCGGCACCGCCGCGGAGCGTGCCCATCAACGCAATCCGGATGTGAAGCTGTCCATCGAGGTGGTGCCCGAGGAGGCGGTGACCGCACTCCTGCGGGAGGGGCACAACGCCTTCGCGATCGTCACCGGATCACGCGGTCGCGGCGACCTCACAGGTCTGTTGCTCGGCTCGGTGAGCCTGGCGGTGGCGGCACGTGCCGATTGCCCGGTGATCGTCGTGCGCGGCGACATGGCCGGCCTGTCGGGCACCCACGAGCGGATCCTCCTGGGTGTCGGTGACCTCGCCGCAGGCTCCGGCGCCGTGCGCTTCGCGTTCCGCGAGGCCGAGGCCCGTGGCTGCACCCTCGATGCCTTACGCGCATGGCGCCGCCCTGCGCACGAGACGACCGACCACACCTTGCTCACCGGCGACGCCGCGAAATTCCACGAGATGCGGGCCGCCACCTTGCTCGACGAGGCGCTGGGCAGGGCTGCGGGCGATCACCCCGCGGTCCAGGTGCGCCGCGCCACCGTGGAGGGTCCGGCCAGAAAAGTGCTGCTCGAACGTTCGGCCACAGCGGACCTTCTGATCGTCGGAGCCGAACGCCGTCCGGGACACTTCGGCCTCCAGCTCGGCCGACTGGCCCACACAGCGCTCCACCACGCCGCCTGCCCCGTTGCCGTCGTACCGCAGCGTGTGTGAGGCCGTGATTGCCGCTGCGGACCGTGGAAGGGGTGGTCTTCGACACCGCCGGAGTGACCGCCGACTCCGCACGGCTGCACGCTGCGGCGTGGAAGACCGCCTTCGACACCTGTCTGCGGGACCACCCGCCGGCCGACCCGGAGCGGAGGCGCCCGTTCGACACCGGTAAGGATTGTCTGCGGTACGTGCACGGCAAGTCGCGGATGGACGGTGCCGCCTCGTTCCCTGCCTCACGCGGGCTGCGGCTGCCCGACGACACCGTGCAGGCGTTCGCCGCGTCCAAGGAGCGGCTCTTCAGAGAGCGGCTACGCAAGGGCGGCATCGACGCCTGCCCAAGGACGGCACGGCTGCTCCACGCCCTCCGCGCAGGGATCCCTCTCGCCGCCGCCTCCGCGTCCCGGCACGCCGGTGAACTCCTCGCGGGCGCCAGCACGGCGCGGACCTGGTCGTCCGGGACCTGGGCGCCCTGCTCGATGGCGGCGCAGACGACGCGAAGGACTGACGATGCCGGACTGGACCTGGGATGACGAGGGCTACGACCCCGAAGCCGAGCAGCTCAGGGAGTCTTTGTGCACCCTGGGTAACGGCTACTTCGCCACCCGCGGGGCGGCCCCCGAATGCGCGGCGGACTCCGTGCATTACCCCGGGACATACGTGGCGGGCTGCTACAACCGCCTCACATCCGAGGTGGCAGGACGTCTGGTCGAGAACGAGGAAATGGTCGACCTGCCCAACTGGCTGCCGCTGCGCTTCCGGACAGAGACGGGCGGCGACCCGGCACCGTGGCTCGCCCCGGAGACCGCGACGCTCCTCGACCACCGCCTTCCCTGGACCTGCGCTCCGGCACCCTGGAGCGGAAGGTGCGGTACGAGGACGCCGAGGGGCGCAGGACGCTCGCGCGGCACACCCTCATCCGGCGGCTCTGCGTACCGAGCTCACGGCCGAGAACTGGTCCGGCGACATCGAGGTCGAGGCCGCACTCGACGGCTCGGTGACCAACGCCGGAGTGGACGGCTACCGGCAGCTGAACGGCGACCACCTGACCCATGTCCACACGGGCAGCGCCGCCGCGGACACCGTCTGGTTGCGCTGCCGCACGAGCACCTCAGACATCCGTACAGGCATGGCGGCCCGCACCACTGTCGAAGGAGCAGCCACTCGCACCACTGAGCACCACACCCAGTTGCGTGCCGCGCAACTCCTGCAACTCCCGCTGGTGCAGGGCCGTACATTCTGCGGCTCCAACTGTTCCATGTGCTGCAGGCCCTCTCCCCGCACACGGCGGACCTGGACGTCGGCGTCCCGGCCCGGAGGCTGCAGGGCGAGGCGCCCGTACCCATGCCCGAACTCAGCGAATACGGCTTCGCCCTGCGCTATCGGGGCCACTGGGGCATCCGGCTCCGCATGCGGCCCGGACAGCTCGAAGTCGGCGTGCCGCCGTCCGACCGGTTGCCGATCGCCACAGAGCTCCCGGACCGCGCGGTCTCCCTCGTACCCGGCGAATCCTGCCGGCTGACACTGCGGGATCACTGATCCCCTGGCCGACCCCGGGCTTGGGCGCCACCCTGCTGCTCACCGGTGCGCGATGACAGCGACGGGCGCGGCCGAGTGATGCAGGACGGCGTGGGTGACCGGGCCGATATGCGCTGCGAACGGCGCGTCTTGGATATGCCGACCGATGACCACGAGCTCGGCGTCTGCCGACTCGTACACCAGCTGCCGAGAGGCCCCGCCGAACAGTGCTTGCTCCACGACGTTCACGGATGGGAACTTCTGTCGCCATGGCATCAGCATGTCGCTCAGCGCCTGTGCGATCTCCTCTCCGGCGTCGACAGCTGCGTAGTGGGTGCAGACCGGCGGCATCGTCCAGCCATGTACCACTCGGAGATTGGCCGTCCGCCTGGCTGCCGCATCGAAGGCGAATGCTATGACCGCGTCGCAGTCCTGGCGGATGCCGACCCCGAGGACGACGTCACGGTACTCGCCCGACGCTTCGGCCTGTGCGGAGACCGAGGGCGCGCCTGCTCGCCCCTTTGCCGCCCGTATGAGTACGACCGGCTGCTCGGTGGCGCTCACCGTGGCCAGACCGACCGAACCGAGGAGGAAGCCCACGACGCTGCCCAGCCCTCGGGAACCGAGTACGAGCAGATCTGCTTCGCCGACGGCGGTCGCCAGACCGGCTGGTGGCTGCTGCCCCGCGAAGTGCCGAGTGGTGACCTCCAGCTGCGGATGGCGTTGCCGCACATCGGCGGCTGCCTTCTCCAGCATCTCCTCGGCCCAGGTGCGCCGCATCTCAGGGGTGATGGCAGGTCGGGTCAGTGCCGAAGGCCCTTCCTCTACGTGAACGAGGTGCAGCGGCACCCTGCGCAGCAGCGCCTCTCGCGCAGCCCACTCGGCGGCGGCGAGGCTTTCCGGTGTGCCGTCCAGACCGACGGCGACATTGGGCGTCATGATGAGAACCTCTTCCGGTTGGATATCCGCCATGCGGGATGTGTCTCCGCGCGGTACCCCTATGGCCGCGCTTCCAGGGTCACTGGCCGTCTGCCCTGACACGAGAGGCCAGGGGGCCCCGGACCGGGCCGAACGACCCCAAGAACGCTCGAGTCAGCGCTGGGACCTGAGATACCGCTGCGCGACCGCGGCGTCGCGGAGTACGCCAGGGTGGAACCACAGCGTCAGTACCGCGGTCGTTGCCGGGCAGCCGACTCGGAGCCGCCCACGTCCAGCCGGATGGGCGGGTACGTGTCAGTCATCAAACCTGCGTGGGCAGTGGGGGCCTGATTCCACTGTGGGCGCGAGACAGGTCCCGGCGCGAGGTCCGCAGGCTCGTCGCCGGTTGGGCCGGTCGGCCCTGAGGCCGCAGGGGCTGCGGCCTCCGCGAGTCCATGGCCCCGCCTGGCGGACTGCCCGTGAGAAGCGCAGCGTGGAATACGGGGGCGCGCCAAGGGAGAGGTGGCAGGCATGGGCAACAGTGATTCGGCACCCCGAGTTGTGGTCGGCGTCGACGGGTCGCCGTCGTCGCACGCGGCGCTTCAATGGGCGGTACGGCACGCAAGCCTCGTCGGAGGCGTCGTGGACGCGGTCTGCGCGTGGGATCTGCCAGGGATACAAGCTTGGTCGGCACCCGCGGTGGACACCGACTTCGACAGGGAGTCTGCCCGACAACGATTCACCGACGAGATCCAAGAGGTGCTCGGCGAGGTTCGCCCCGTCGACGTACGGGAGCACCTCACGCGCGGCAACCCGGCCGAGGTACTGATCGCTGCGGCGGACGGGGCAGCGGCGTTGGTCGTGGGCAACCGTGGCCGGGGCGGCTTCGCCAGCCTGCTCCTCGGCTCGGTGAGTCAGCAGTGCGCACTGCATGCCACCTGTCCGGTGATCATCGTCCGTCCGGACAGCAAGGCGGGACAGAGCTAGTCACCACCGCGGCCCTTGATGTCCGAAGCTCGGCAATTTCCAGCCTCGGGTGGCAGGGAGGAGTGCGTCAGGCGGCCCGTGGAGGGTGTGATGTTCTGCCGCGGACGGTTCCACCGAGAACGACGGAAAGCTAGGGGCGAACCAGCCTTGGCAGGGGGCGTTCGGCACCAAGGTTCAAGCCATTTCGGGCCCTGTCGGCGGAGCATTGTGGCGGAGCCAGTCATGGTAGGCCTCGAGTGCCGTGGGCAGCGTAGGGAACATCAGATCCGCGCCGATGGAATCAGTGAACCCGTACGCGTCAAGATCGTTGCGCAGGTCCTGCTTGACCCGGGCGAGTGCGAAGACGATCCCTTGGGCGACCAGTCGGCGGCGTAGTTCCTCCAAGGAGTCCATGGCCGTGATGTCGACTTCGACATTCGCCTCGGTGTTGAGGACGAACCAGGCGACCGGACCTTGATGGTCGTCCACGGCTGCCAGCGCCCGGCGTTGGAAGTCCTGGGCGTTGGCGAAGAACAACGGGGAGTCGTACCGGTAGACGACCAAGCCGGGAATCGTGTGGGCCTGCGGATAGTCGTCGACGTCGTGCATACCGGCGAGGCCAGCGACGAGCCCTTGGACGGCGTCGTGCGGGCGGGCAACTCGGGCAAGCATTTCGGCGACGGACAGCCCTACCGCGAGCAGGACGCCGTAGAGGATGTCGAAGGCGAGCACCCCGGCAAGCGAGCTGACAGCCAGCAGGAGTTCGCTGCGACGGAACGAGGCGAGCCGCTGGAATGCACGCAGATCAATGAGGCGAAGCGCGGCGTAGACGACGATGGCTGCCAGGACGGCTACCGGGAAGTTCGCGAGGACCGGGCTGAGGAAGAGGAGAACCGCGAGCAGTCCGGCCAGGGCCGTGAGCGAGTAGATCTGGGTCCGGCCGCCTGCCGCGTCGGCGAGTGCTGTACGGCTCGCGCTGCTGCTTACCGGGAACCCATGCAGGACACCGGCGCCGATGTTCGAAGCCCCGAGGGCGAGGAGTTCCTGATTGGTGTCGATGCTCTCGCCCTTGCGTGAGGCGAACGCCCGCGCGGTGAGAATGACGTCGGTATAGCCCACGAGCAGGACGCCGACGGCGGGAAGCGCGAGGTCGGAGAGGTCACCGAGATCGGGCAGTTCGGGGCTCGGGAGTCCGGCGGGAACGTCACCGATCACCCGGATTCCGAATTGCTCCAGGTCGAAGGCGCTCACAGCAGCAGTGGCGAGCACGACAACAACCAACGAAGCAGGGACATTTGGAACCCGCCATTGCATGAGCAGAAGAAGTCCCAGAGCCACTGCGGAGAGCGTGAGCGTTGCCGTATGGACCTGCGACAGCCCGGTGACGAAGGAGCCGAGCTGTTCTGCGAACGAGGTTCCGCCGGCCGGGACCCCGGCGAGCTTCGGCAGCTGATCGACAATCATGATAAGGCCCACACCCGCCATGTAGCCGACAAGAATCGGCCGGGACAGCAGGTCGGCGACGAAGCCGAGGCGGGCCGCGAACGCGGCGAGGCAGAGCAGTCCGACCACGACAGCGAGGGCGGATGCCAGCGTGGCGTACCGGCCGGCGTCACCCGCGGCCAACGGACCGACCACGACAGCGGTCATCAGCGCCGTGGTTGATTCCGGTCCCACCGAGAGCTGCCGCGACGAACCCAGCAGCGCGTAGACCGCCAGACACGGCAGAGCCGCCCACAGCCCGCTGATCGGAGGCAGGCCAGCCAGCGACGCGTACGCCATGACCTGCGGAATCAGATAGGCCGCCACGGTCACCCCGGCGATCAGATCACCCCGGAGATCGGAGCGCCGGTAGCCGGCCAGAAGGGCCAGCCCCGGCATCAGCCGATGCAGCAAGGGGGCCGTGCCATGCGACGTGTTCATGGGCGCCTTCCTGCGAGGGCTGGACACATCTCAAACCCTCGTCGTCCTCGGGGCAAGTCAACCGGACGAAGGAGCCGGAGGGCATCGGTACATATGGGGCCTGTCGGCCCCCAGAAGGGGTTCACTGGCCCAATCGGGCGAGCACGCCGAGGGGCGATGGTGGAAGCCGGTGCATCGACGCGCCATGAGGCAGCGAAGTGAGGAGTCCGATGAACCGCACCCCGTACTTCGTGAGTGACGTGATGTCCTCCCCCGTGGTCGCCGTCGACCGAAGCGCGCCGTTCAAAGAGATCGTCGAGACCCTGGCCACGTGGAAGGTCAGTGCCCTGCCGGTTCTCGACGCCGAGCGCATTGTGGTGGGCGTCGTCTCCGCAGCGGATCTGCTGCCGAAGGAGGAGTTCCGGGGGAACAACCCGTCTCGCGTGGAGCAGGTGCACCGCTTGGCAGACCTTGCCAAGGCAGGTGCCACGACCGCTGCACAGCTCATGTCGAGTCCCGCGGTCACCATCCACGGAGAGGCACCTCTGGTACAGGCCGCACGGAAAATGGCCGTCGACCATGTCAAGCGTCTGCCGGTGGTGGATGCAGAAGGAAGGCTTCAGGGCGTTGTCAGCCGGTCCGACCTGCTGAAGGTCTTTCTGAGGCCGGACGAGGATCTCGCCGTCGAGATCCGACGAGAAGTCGTCCGGCGACTGTTCCCCGGCGCCGAGGCTGTGCACGTTCGAGTCGACAACGGCGTCGTCACACTCAGCGGCACCCTGACCGACACCCGGCTGGTTCCGCTGGCGTCGCGCCTGGTCAGGGCAGTTGCGGGCGTCGTGGATGTCGAGTGGGCTCTGGGCGGCGACGCCTCGGCGACAGCGGACAAACCAGTGATAGCGAACAAAACATCGGGGACGGACGACTGATCCGCTATGCCGATGTGACGGACCATCGACCGAGGCGCCCGGCTCAGCAGGGCGTCAGCTCGTGCGCTCCACGTCCTTGTGCTCCGGGCCACCGAGCACGACCTTGAGCGCACCCGTGTCGGCCGCGCGTGAGAACACGTCGTACGCCTCCTCGATCTGTCCCAGTTCGAAGCGATGGGTCGCGATCGCAGCCGCGGGCAGTCGACCGGCAGCCAGCATGCCCAGCAGAACCGGTGTGGAGTAGGTGTCCACCAGGCCGGTCCTGATCGTCACGTTCTTGATCCAGAGGTCTTCCAGGTGGAGCGTGGCGGGTTTGCCGTGTACGCCCACGTTGGCCACATGGCCTCCCGGCCGTACCACACGCGTGCAGAGTTCAAAGCTTTCCGGTACTCCGACGGCCTCGATGGCCACATCGGCCCCGAGCCCCTCGGTCAGATCCGAGACCAGCTGCTCAGGGTCTTCCGCCGCGTTGACGACGGCGTCCGCTCCGAGTTCGCGGGCGGCGTCCAGCCGCGACGTGGCCAGGTCCACCGCGATGATCCTGCCGGGCGAGAACAGCCGTGCCGTGGCGATGGTGGCGAGCCCGATGGGGCCGGCTCCCACGACCACGACGGTGTCGCCGGGCCGGACTCCTCCGTTGAGGACGCCCACCTCGTACGCAGTGGGGAAAATGTCGGACAGCAACACGGCGTCGCTGCTGCTCACTGCTGCGGGAAGCGGATGGACGGAGAAATCGGCGAAGGGAACGCGTACGTACTCGGCCTGCGTGCCGTTGATCAGGTGACCGAGCACCCATCCCCCGTTGCCCCGGCACTGCCCGTACATCTGCTCGCGGCAGTAGCGGCAGCGGCCGCAGGGGGAGATGCAGGAGACGAGAACCCGGTCGCCGGGGCGGACCGTGCCAACATCGCTTCCCGCCTCGACGACCTCGCCGACGGCCTCGTGCCCGAGGACGGTCCCCGGGGTCACTTCGGGCACGTCTCCCTTGAGGATGTGCAGGTCTGTTCCGCAGATGGTCGTGGTGTCGATGCGGACGACGATGTCCGTGGGCTCTTGGATGCCCGGATCTGCCACCTTGTCCCAAGAGGCCTGGCCGGGGCCGTGGAAAACGAGTGCCTTCATGTCGTTCCTCTCCTCAACTGTCCGCTGTGTGTCTGTTGTCTCTCCACCCAGCCTGTGGTGGAGAGACAACAGACGCACAGGGGCCGATCGGTCCCTCGGTGGGGGTTCACTGGCCCGATCGGCACAAGGTCGCGCCTCGCTCCGGAGAACGCGTCTTGGTGTGCTGAAACAGGGGCCGTCCGGCCCAGGTGCAGGGCCGCCAGGCCTCTGCCGCCCGGGCCCGCTTCCCGTACACGCTGTGGACAAGGAACGAACTCCGGACCGTGCACACGGCCCCGAGGGACGGAGACAGCAATGACCACGGTGCCCCCACTGCTGAACGTCCTGGCGCCCGAAGCCCGCGGCAGGCTGATGCAGCTCGCCCAGGAGACAACCTTCCCGGCCGGCGCCCGCATCTTCGAGGAGGGCGCCCGCGCGGACCGCTTCTGGATCATTCTCAATGGAACTGTCGCCCTCGACCTGCACGTTCCGGGACGCCGCGCCGCCGTCGTCGACCACCTTGGCCCCGGAGATCTGCTGGGCTGGTCCTGGCTCTTTCCCCCACGCAGCTGGCATCTCGGTGCTGCGGCGGACAGCCCCGTCCGAGCACTGGAATTCGACGCTGTGAAGGTGCGTGCCCTGTGCGATGAGGACCGGGAGCTCGGCCAAGCGCTCACGCTCCGCATCGCCGAGGTGATCGCCAACCGGCTCCAGTCTGCGCGCGGTCGCTTGCTCGACCTGTACGGGCCCGCCGGGGGCGCACCCATGCGCCTCGCGCGCTGAGGCCACACGCGCCCGGCCGGCTCGTTCAGCAGTGGTACAGGGGGCCCGTGTGAGTCAGGATCCATGGGGGGGACAACGCGGCAAGGATCAGACAATGGCCGAGTCACGAACGTTCTCGAACGAGACACCGATCAGGGTGTTCCTTCTGGACGACCATGAAGTCGTAAGACGTGGCCTGCACGATCTCCTTGACGGAGAGCCGGACATCACCGTGGTCGGAGAAGCCGCCACCGTCGACCACGCCCTCGCCCGAGGGCCTGCCCTGCGGCCCGATGTGGCCATTCTCGACGTACGCCTGCCGGACGGCGACGGCATCACAGTGTGCAGGGAACTGCGCTCACGCATGCCCGAGCTGGCCTGTCTCATGCTGACGTCGTTCGACGACGACGACGCGCTGCTGGACGCGATCATGGCAGGCGCCGCGGGGTACGTCCTGAAACAGATCCAGGGCTCGGACCTCGTCGCAGCTGTCCGCACCGTCGCAGCCGGGCAGTCCATGCTCGATCCGGCCACCACCACGAGGCTCATGCAGTCCCTGCGCCACGACGAGACCGCTCGGGAGCCCGAGAATTCGGCGCTGTCCGCGCTCTCCCCGCGCGAACACCAGATCCTGGACCTGATCGGCGAAGGAATGACCAACCGCCAGATCGGCTCGCAACTCTTCCTCTCCGAGAAGACGGTGAAGAACCACATCTCGCGGCTGCTGTCCAAGCTCGGCGTCGAGCGGCGCATTCAGGCGGCCGTCATGGCCACTCAGATGCATGGGAACCCGGAACGGGAGACACACGGGCACCACGACCGAGGGCCGGACGAATACCCGTGACTGCGCCCCGCCTCGCCCTCCGCCGCACCGTGGTCCTATGGGCATGACCGGGGGCACGTCCTATCGTGGTGGATGCGGGCTGTGACTCGTCGGTCGGCTCGACTGTGGCGGAGGCTCTGTGGAGCGAGAGCACGACCTGAGGACCGAAAACCTTCCGCGGCTTCGGCTGGACGAGCTGCTGCAGGAGCTGCACGTACGCATCAACGCGATACGCGGCACGCGCGACCGTGTCCATGGCCTGCTGGAAGCCGTACTGTCGGTCGGACGCGAACTCGATCTCCCGCAGGTATTGCGGAGGATTGTGGAAGCTGCGGTGGTCCTGGTGGACGCCGAGTACGGCGCGCTGGGGGTGATCGGACACGATCGGAAACTGTCGGAATTCCTGACGGAAGGCATCGATGACGAGCTGAGGGCTCGGATCGGTGATCTGCCGAGTGGTCATGGCATCCTCGGCGAGTTGATCCGGCACCCCGAGCCTCTGCGTCTGGCGGAGCTGTCCCACCACCCGTCCTCCTACGGCTTTCCGGCGAATCACCCGCCGATGCATTCGTTCCTGGGGGTGCCGATCAGGGTGCGGGACGAGGTCTTCGGGAATCTGTATCTCACCGAGAAGCGCAGTGCGAAGGAGTTCGACGCCGAGGACGAGGCGGTGCTCTCCACCCTGGCTGTCGCTGCTGGAGTGGCGATCGAGAATGCCCGGCTGTACGAGGAGGCGCGGCGCCGGGAGCAGTGGCTGGCGGCGAGCGCGGAAGTGACGAGCCGCCTCCTTTCCGGGGCGTCCAGGGCGGAGGCCCTTGAGCTGATCGTCGAGCGGGCGCGGCAGATCGTGTCCGCGGACCTGGGCCTGATGGCGGTGCCGGCGGAGGGCGCGGACGGACTCCGTACGGCCGTGGTCGCGGGCAACGGGACACAGGCCCTCGACGGCTCGCTCCTTCCCGCACGAGACGGCTTCGTCGGAGAGGCGTTCAGTGGGGGCGAGCCAGTCCTGAGCAGCGACATCGAGCTCGATCCGCGCAGCGGCGAGGACGGGCCCCGGTGGGCTGGGCTTGGTCCTGCCGTGGCGGTGCCCATGGGCACTCGGGGAGGGGAACGTGGCGTGCTGCTGCTGGCCCGCGCTTCCGGCAGTACGGCGTTCGGCAGGGAGGAGTCGGCGCTCCTGCTCGGATTCGCCAGCCAGGCGGCGCTGGCGATGGAGCTTGCAGAACGGCGCAGCGACGCCGAGCAGGTCGCCCTCCTGGAGGACCGCGACCGGATCGCACGTGACCTCCACGACCTGGCCATCCAACGGCTGTTCGCAACGGGTATGACGCTTCAGAGCGCCCAGAGATTCGTCGAGCATCCGGAGGCCGTCGAACGCCTTGGGCGTGCGGTGGGGGACCTGGACGACACCATCAAGATCATCCGGTCGACGATCTTCGGGCTCAGGACCCATGACGCGGCGCCCGGTGGACGAGGGGTGCGCCGACGTCTTGCCGCGGAAGTGGCGGCAGCTGCCCTGTCGCTCGGGTTCACACCTTCGGTGCGACTGGAGGGACTGGTCGACACCAATGTTCCCGGGCCGATCGCCGACCACGCGATCGCTGTCGTTGCCGAGGCGCTAAGCAATGCGGCCAGGCACGCGGAGGCGGGATCCGTCGACCTTCATCTCGTCGCGGCAGGCGGCGAACTGACTCTGACCGTGACGGATGACGGCGTCGGCATTCCGGACGGCGTGCCTCGCAGCGGGCTGAAGAACATCGAAGAACGGGCTGCGGCCCTGGGCGGTTCCTTTGTGCAGGAGGTACCACCGGGCGGAGGTACGCGGCTGATCTGGTGTGTCCCGTTGCGCGGCGTGAAAGCTGCGCCCTGACCGGTGTCAGCCGGAAAGGCCCAGGGCCCAATGGGCCACCTCCGGAAGAGCCCGAGCCTGGCGCCGGGCGTGCGCTCCATCGGAGGGCCGTTGGGTTCTGACCGGGTGTCCGACCCTTTCCTCAGCCCGTCGGGCGGTCCAGTTGGCGAGACGATGACCGCCGCCTGGATGCCAAGTGCGAGGAGGCGACGTCAGTGACCGCTGTTCACTTTCACCTCACGGCCGACCTGGATCACGCCCCTGGCACGGGCATCGAGCGACGCCCTGCACCGGCGCACTTCAGGTGGATGCGCGGACGCGCAGTGTTACCGGCGTTACGACGTCGCCGACCGGAGTGCGCTCGGCGATGAGGTCCAACAACAGGTCGACAGCGGCTCGCGCCTGCTGGTCGGGGTGCTGGTCGAGGGCCGTGATGGTGGGCGAGGCGGCGAGGGTGGAGCGGTCGTCCGTGTCTTGTGCGACGCGCACATCCACCGGCACGGAACAGCTTGTGGCGGCGGCTGCTGCCGCGATGGCTGCCCCGAACCCCTCGAACATACCCACGATCGCGTCCGGCGGCGCGGCGCCCCTCAAGGCGGTGACCGTCGCCCTGCGCACGTTCGCGTACAGGCTCTCGCGGGTGAACTGTTTGTCGCCTGCGATGCCGTGATGCACCGTCACGCCACGGTGAGCCGACCAGAGCCGTGCGTGTGTCACGGTGTCCTGGACGTACTGCCATTCCACCGGCGCGGACAGCATGAGTATCCGGCGCGCTCCGCGCTCCGCAAGGTGTGTGAGGAGTGCGGTGGCGCCGCCGAGTGCGTCCGGGCGGACCGCCGGTACGTCCGGATGCGAGGGGTCCCTGCCGACCGAGACATGGGGAATGCGTGCGCGTTCCAGCAGCGCGAACCGGGGGTCGTCATGGACGGGATCGAGGATCACCACGCCGTCGACGGAGTAGCGATTGAGGTCCTTGGTCGCTGTGAAGCCGGGCAGTACGGCGACCGCGTACTGGCGATCGAGGGCTCGTTGCGAGGAGGCCACCACCACCCGCCCGTACCACTCGGAATCGAGGAGCTCGCCGGGGGCGAGTCCGGCGAGCTGTGGCAGCGACAGGCCGATGGTGTAACTGCGGCCTGAGGCCAGTCCGCGGGCGGTGCGGCTGGGTACGTATCCGAGCCGGTCCGCGACGGTCCGTACATGGTCCCGGGTGCGGGCGTCGACGCGCCCCTTGGCGTTCAGCACGTGCGACACCGTGGTCAGGGACACTCCCGCCTCGGTGGCGACGTCCTGGATCGTAATCCTGGCGCTCGGGGACCGCTGCCCCGACTGGGCCTTCCGCTGTTCCGCCATGATCGCATCATAGGTCTCTGTTGACTTTGCCAAAGCGCTTTGGCACCGTGAGTGCCGCACCCCGGCAGAACAGGGACAGGAGCCCGCATGACCACCGACACCAAAGCGGAACCTGCCCTGCACGCAGGGGCCCTCCGCGCCCGGCACGTCGTGTTCTTCGTTGTCGCGGCTGCCGCCCCGCTCGGGTTTTCGGTCGGCGCTCTGCCCCTCGCGATAGGACGCGGCGGCATCGGCACTGCCGGGATGTTCCTGGTATGCGGTGCGATGTTCGCGATCTTCGCTGTCGGCTATGTGGCGATGGCCCGCCACGTCCGCCGCGTCGGTGGCCTGTACCTGTATGTGGCCGAGGGCCTCGGCCGTCCACTCGGCCTGGGCGTCGCCTTCGTAGCCGTGCTGTCCTACGCGGCAGCCGCCACAGGCGCGATCGGCCTCTTCGCGGTCCTTGCGCGGGACATGGTCCACGACCTCTTCCGCGTCTCGACCCCATGGCTGCTCTGGGCCCTGATCGCCACGGTCGCCATGGCCGTGCTCGGGCTGCTACGGGTCGAGCTCAACGCGCGCGTCCTCGGCATCGTGATCATTGGTGAGCTCGCGGTGCTGTTCGTCGTCGCGCTCGCCATCACGGCACGCGGCGGTGCCGAAGGACTGTCAGGAGCTGCCTTCGCGCCGGAGCAGGTGTTCGGATCCCACACAGGGGTGATGCTCGCGGCCGCCATCGCGGCCTTCGCGGGTTTCGAGTCGACGGTCCTGTTCTCCGAAGAGGTCCGCGACCCGGCCCGCACCATCGGCCGCGCGACGTTCGCCGCCATCGCCGTACTCGCCCTCTTCTATGCGTTCATCAGCTGGTCCGGCATCCAGGCGTTCGGCGACAACGGCGCGGTAACCGTGGGGAGCAACGAGCCCACGGCCATGTTGTTCATCGCCGCACGGGAGTTCGCCGGCGTCTGGGTGGCCAAGGCCATGCAGGTACTGGTCGTCACCAGCTGGCTCGCCTCGATCCTGGCGTTCCACAACGCCGCCACGCGCTATGTGCTCGCCCTCGGCCGCGACGGCGTCCTGCCGAAAGCGGCCGCAGCGGTCCACCCGCGGCTGGGATCGCCCTGGATCGCCAGCGCCGGCCACTCTCTGCTCACTCTCGCCGTGGTGCTGGCGTGCGCCATGACCAGGAGCGACCCCTACGAGGTCCTCTTCCTGCTGGGCAGCGCACCCGCCGTCATAGGGCTGCCCCTCATGAACGTCCTGGCCGCCTTCGCGATCTTCGCCTACTTCCTCCGTAACCGGCACGGTCTGCCCGCCTGGCAGGTCCTGCTCTGCCCACTCGTGGCCGGGCTCGCCCTGCTGGCCACGAACTGGCTGATCATCGCCGACACCCAACAGCTCACCGGACGCAGCGACAGCAGCAATGTCCTGCTGCCCCTGCTCGTTCTCGCGACGCTGGCCGCAGGATGCGCCCGCGGCGCATGGCTGCGGTGGCGACGGCCCGCCGTCTACGGAGCGATCGGGCGGACCGATCCGCTCCTCTGACCCATCCACGACCCGCCGCCCCGAGCGGTCGGCGCACCACAAGGAGAGACCCATGACCTACGACCCGTTCACCCGCGGTGCCCACCCCGTCGGAGTCCGCAGCGACCTGTGGACCGACACCGAACGGCAGCGGACCCTGCCCGTCGAGATCTGGTACCCCGCCCACGACCGCCACCGGGGCCACGACCTCGACCCGGAGCACTGGGACACCTTCAGCCCCGGATGGGTCGTCGAAGGCCAGGCCGACCCGGCCGACGTCGTCCACCAGACCGCAGTCCGCGACGCCGATTGGGCCGACCCGTCTAGCAAGCACCCGCTGATCCTGCTGATCCACGGCTATGCGGGCTTCCGCCGCGAAGCCACCTTCCTCGGCACCCACCTCGCCAGCCACGGCTACGTCGTCGTCTCACCCGACGTCGTCGGCAGCACCTTCCTGGACGTGAACGCCTTCCTCACCACCGAGGAACCCTCCCTCACCTCGCCGGCGGAACACAACGGCGAACCTGACGACGACAACGACCATCTGCGCACCATCGCCCGGAACCGCAAGAAGGACATCCCCTTCCTGATCGACACCGCGACGACAACCCTTCCGGTACGCCCGCACGGGGTCGGCGTCACAGGTGCCAGTTTTGGCGGCTGGTCCTCCATCGTTGCCCCCGCCGTGGACGACCGCGTCACCGCCGTCGTCCCGATGTGCCCGGCCGGGGGCGACTCCCCGGTGGACGCCCCCGACAACGGCTTCGTCACGGAACTCGCACTCGACTGGCACAACGACGCCCCCGCCCTTGTGCTGGCAGCCGACCGCGACTCACTACTGCCCCTGTACGGCCAGCTCGCCCTCTTCCGCTCCCTGCCGGCCACGCTCAAGCGCATGGTCGTCCTCGCCCGCGCCGACCACAACCACTTCGTCGACGACATCGATACCGGCCAGGCGTGGCTCAAGGAGTTCGCGGAACAGCTCGCCGCTCTCTTTCCCGACGGCCCCGGAGACTGGCCCCGGGTTGCCCGGTCCGTCGAGCCCATAGAACGTCTCGTTTCGGGGGACAAGGCCAAGCTGGCCTGGCAGGGCCTGGTCACGGCCCACTTCGACGCCCATCTCTGCGACGATCCAGGCGCCAGGGCGTTCGTCTCCGCCGACCCCGACGCCGTGCTCGCCGCACGGGGCATCGACACCTACACGATCGAGTTCGGTTCCCCCGCGTCCGCCGTATCCACCCACCGCGCGCGATGACCGACGAACAGGAACTCGGAGCCCTCGTCGAGCGCGCCTACGCCGCCCTCGCCTTCGAGCCGGGCGAACAGCCCGACTGGGAGCAGTTCAATGCCGTGTTCCACCCCGCCGCCGTGCTAGCCCTGCGCATCTTCCCCCAGGACCGCGAGGTTTCGGTGCTGGATCTGGCCGCCTATGCAGAGGCACAGATGCGCAACGGCCTGCGAGAAGAGGGCTACTCCGAAGCGCCCGGCAGCCGCAGCGTCGAGATCACGGGCGACGTCGCCCTGGTACGCCAGGAGTTCACCATGAACTTCACGAACTCCTCCGCCACCGAGGCCATCGACGTATTCTCCTGCGCACGCGTCGGTAGCGCCTGGAGCATCATCAGCGTCCTCAGCGACATGCAGCCCAAGTCCCGGCCGAGACGACCCTGATCTCCGTGAGCGATACGTGAGCGAATGGGGCGGCGCCCAACGGACCGGGCGTCGCCTCGGGAGAGCACGATGCGTATCTGAGATCGCGGTCAGCGCGGCGGTCAGCTGCTCGTGGCTCACATGTCGCCGCTCCTTACCGTCCGGCGTGCGGCGGCCGAGCGGGTCGACGCCGCGGCAGTACGCCGGTCAGCAGCAGCACGAGACCGCCGATCCACAGCGAAATACCCAGCAGGTGCACCAGATCGGCGACCGCACCCCAGCCGGGGTGGGTGCCCTCGGTGCCGTGCCCGGACATACCGACCGTGCGCAACAGCCCGAGGCAGACCACGGCCGCGCCCACCCGCCAGCCCGGCGAGCGTGCGGTCCGCTCCCCGCCCTGCAGCACGGCGGCCAGTACGACGGTGGCCAGCAGCCAAAGCAGAGCCCGCGCGGCACGCGCGAGCCCGGCCTCGCCTGCCAGCGCATCGGCGTACGTCGCCGCGTCGAGGGCATCGCCGAGCGATCCCATGGCGGCGTACGCCCCCTGCAGCCCAGTGCCGGCCATCGTTGCGACGAGCCCACACAGCCAGGCAAGCGTGAGGACACTGCGGGCACGGCGGTCCTCACTGCCCTGCGGCCACAGCAGCGTGAGGAATCCGAGGCCGCCGACGAACAGCACGAGGGCAAGGTATTCGACCCAGCGTGCGACGGTGACGGAGTCCCGCAGCGTGGAGGAGGGCGCCGGGAGAGCATCCTCGCCGCCCCCGCTCGCGTCGGTGGCGCCTACCTGGAAGGAGAGCATTCCTGCGGTGGCGTGGCCGTCGTGTTCGTCGGTCACTCGCCACACCAGGGTCAGCCGCTCGCCCGCGGCACCCAGGGACTTGGGAACGGCGACTGCGACGCCTTGGGGGTGCCGGGCATCGGGCTGGGTGACTGCCAGCTTCTTGCCGCCTGCCGTCACTCGAACTTCCGCTGGATCAACCGGTTCATTGAACGTGAACTGCACGGTGCTCGGGGTGTGGTCAAGCCGGGTGCCGTCCTTGGGCGTGGAGGAGGTGAGTTCGGTGTGAGCGGAGGCCGCGGGCGCGCACAGCAGCACTGCGATGAGCGCGAGCAGGACGACGCTCGCTCGGCGGATGGTCACGGCGTCGCCTCCACACCGGCGCTCGGCACGACAGCGGACACGACGCCGGACATGAGGCCGGTGCAGAGGGGCGGAGCCGAGGCCGCCGCCGGGGGCGAGGGCGGGGGCGAGGGGGCGGACACGAGGAGGCTGTCCAGCAGCCCCTTCACGGGCGCGGCGACACCGTTGAGCAGGGGCTGTACGAGGTGAACCTCGCCGTCATTGCACGCCGGCGACTCGGACGGCGAGGGACTGGGCGACGACGGCGTGCCGGGGCCGGGGCCGGTCGAACGGCCTGAGTGGCCTCCAGGTTGAGAACTGTGATCGTGGTCGGATCGCCCGCCGGGCGCATCCGTCACCGGCAACATCGCACCTGCGCCGCCGTCCTGCCACCCACCACCAAGGCCGGGCACATCTGTCTCAGGGGCATCCGCCCCGGGGGCGCCTGCGGATGGCAGCGAGGCGGACGGCGGCGCCGACGGGTAAGTAGCCGGCGGTGAGGCACTGTTCACGGCACCGGCCCCCGGCGCGCCGATCCCGGAGGCGTATCCAAGGACAACGACCACCGCCGCGACAAGCACACCCGCGACGACCTCGTCGCGGTGATCCGCCGGCCAAGACGCCCTGGGGATGAGGGGCATGGGCACTCCTGTCGTGGTCACATGAGTAGCGATGCGAAGGAGTGGACCGGCGCGACGATTCCCCGGCACTACGGGTCAGTTAATCGAGGGTGCATTACGCCTCTCTCGACACTTGCCTCCGTTGTGAGAACGGGCAGCTCCACCGAACGCCCCGCATTAACACCGGTGAAGAAAGCGTGAATTCGAACGCACTTCGGGATTTCCTTTTCAAAATCACCAACTATGCATATGCCGCGTATATTTGGGGGTCAGCATCGGCCCCCATGGGGGCGACATAGTGAGGCCGACAAGGCGGCTGTCGGGTTGAGCGATGAGGGGAAACGAGCGCGGCGAGCAACCCGTTGCCCCGTGCTCGCGCCATCGTGCCCACCTGCACCCCCGACGTCAGCCGCCGTGTCCCGGAGAACCGATGAGACTCATGATCCGGCGGACAGGGCCCCGCATGCAGCGGCCGGGTCCAAGCGCACGGTCGGCCGCTTCACGGGGTAGGGATTCCGCCGGGGCGGGCCGGGAGGCCGAAGCGTACCGGGACGCCGGGCGAATACAGCACGCTCACCGGCTCCCCCGCCGGTTCGGGCAGCCCTGCGGCCGCCACCAGGTCCTGGTCGCACTCGATCAGATCGGCACGGTGCAGGGGCCAGCGCGGATGCGTGTTCGGCAGGTACACCGACCGTCCGAAGAACGTGTTGTGCATGCCCCAGCGTGCGGTCAGGAAGTGTTCGAGCTCGCTGGGGGTCTCGACGCGCTCGCCGATCCGCAGAGCAATACGGCTGTGCGCGCCTCGCGGCCCTGGCCAGCGCCGCGTGCTGGTGTAGGTGAGTGTGTCGCCGTCGCGCCGGATCGCCATCCGGGACCACAGGTACGGCAGCTGGAACACCGTGCGCGCGACCGCCACCGGGATCAGCCGGGAGGCATCGAGCGATCGGAAGACCACCCCTCGGCGCCCATGGGCATCCCTCGAGTAGAGACGGACATTCGTCTCGGGAAAGGTCCCCAGATAAGGGACGCCGGGGAGGCGGAACCAGCCGACCCGGTGCATCCGGAAGGCGACGAGTCCGATGTAGGTGACCCCATGGAGCGTGTCGGGAACGGTCTGGGCCGGCAGGAGCGGTGCCACGTCTGCCGGATCGGCGGCCCAGTGCAGGAATGCCAGGTCCAGCCAGGACTGGGTCAGCAGGGGGCTTACCCCGGGGTGGGGTGAGTCGGCCGTTATGGATTGGGGAGCACGGGGCGTGGGCGGCACCCTTTCAGCATCGCAGAGTCCGCTCTGCGGCCATGCGGAGGGGACCTCGCACCGAGTACGGGACGCGGGGCGAGTACGCCGAGGACGGCAAGATGGCACGGCAGGATGGCACGGCAGGATTCCTCTGCCGTACTTACTGCAATGCGTGTACCGCCGCTCTGAAGGCCGCCGGCGCGCGGTGAGCGGCAGGGACGATCAGACGTGCTGTGGCGGGGTACCGAGCTGCTCTCAGCAGGCCCTCGGTCAACAGCCGGTGACGTCTCGTCAGCCGCGCCCACTGCGCGGGATACGCCTGAGGCCGAGCGGCGGCCAGGCAGCTGACCGCCGCCGCGGCCGTCGCCATGGCCAGTGCGATGCCTTCGCCGGTCAGGGCGTCGACATAGCCCGCCGCGTCACCGACCAACAGGGCACGTCCGGCCCGCTGACTGCGCGCCCGCTGCCGCAACGGCCCGGCGCCGCGCACCGAATTCGCCCCGCGGCCCCCGAGCACAGCGGCGAGAGCGGGAAACGCCATCAGGTGCTCGTCGTAGGAACAACGGTCGCGGCTGAGCACGGCGACGCCCACCAGGTTGTCCCCGACCGGCGTCACATACGCCTCGCCGTGGCGGGACCAGTGGACCTCCACGAAGTCGGTCCACGGGGCGATGCGGTAGTGGCGGCGCATGCCGTATCGCCGCGGATATGCACCCCCGGGACGGTCCAGGCCGAGCTCCCGGCGCAGCGGAGAATGCAGGCCGTCGGCGGCGATCAGCCACCGCGCCGTCAGCCCCGCCGCGCTGACACGGTCGTGGGCCTGGCGGATCTCCCCCACCTTGCCCGGAACGATCCGCACCCCGAGTTCCACGGCCCGCTGATACAGGGCGGCGTGCAGTTCGGTCCGCCGTACGCCGAGTCCGGGGCTGCCGTGGAACGTTGCCTCGGCGCGACGGGCGCCCGCAAGGTAGCGGATCCCGCGCAGGTCGTGGCCGGACACCTCGACACCCAGCGAACGCAGCGCCGCCACACCGCTGGGCATGATTCCCTCGCCGCAGGCCTTGTCGACGGGAGCGGCGCGGGGCTCGACCACGACGGCTTGCATACCCACCCGAGCGGCGTGGATCGCCGCCGCCAGGCCGGCCGGGCCTCCGCCCGCCACCAGGAGGTCGATCACGACCGTACGTCCGCTGCCGCCGCGGAGGCCAGCGCCCCGTCCTCGCACCGGATGCGGACGGCCATGAGCACCGCGTTGAGCACGGTGAAGCCGACGGCAGTCACCCACGCACTGTGGACCAGCGGCAGCGCCAGCCCCTCGGCGGCGACCGCGACGTAGTTGGGGTGGCGCAGCCATCGGTAGGGTCCGTCGGTCACCAGGGGCAGGCCCGGGACGACGATGACGCGGGTGTTCCACTGATGTCCGAGCGTACGGATGCACCACCAGCGCAACGTCTGAGCGGCGAAGACCACGACCACCATGGTCCAGCCGAACAGCGGGAGGAACGGGCGGCCGGCCAGCCAGACTTCGGCGAGACAGCCCCCCAGCAGGGCGGTGTGCAGGGCGACCATGGCCGGGTAGTGCCCGCTGCCGGCTTCGATGCCGCCGCGGGCCCGGCTCCAACGGGTGTTGCGCAGCGCCACGGCGAGTTCGACGCAGCGCTCGACCGCGACGGCCAGCACCAGAGCGGTGTACCAGATCATGCGTCCTCCGACCTACCAGCGCAGCAGTACCAGTTCGCAACAGAATCCGGGGCCCATGGCCATCAGCAGACCGGGCGTTCCCGGTTCGGGCCGCCTCTGCTCCAGCGTGTCCCGAAGGACATACAGGACCGAGGACGACGACAGGTTCCCCACCTCGGCCAGCGAGCGCCAGGTGACGTCGAGGGCGCCCTCGGGCAAGGAGAGAACCTCGGAGACGGCTTCCAGGACCTTGGGGCCGCCGGGGTGGCACACCCAGTGGGCCACGTCCTTCGGCTTGAGCCCGTGCTCCTCCAGGAATCCGTGGACGTCGTCGGCGAGATACCGGCGGACGACGTCCGGGACGGCCACGTCCAGCACCACCCTGAAGCCGGAGCTTCGGATGTCCCAGCCCATCACCCGTTCGGTGTCCGGGTACATACGGCTGCGGGTGGCCACCACCTCGGGGCCGGCCGTCGACGACCGGCGGTCGCCGACGGCGACCACAGCGGCCGCCCCGTCGCCGAACAGCCCGGTCGCCACCAGGTTGGCGGGCCTCGCGTCATTGCGCTGGAAGGTGAGGGAGCAGAGTTCGACCGAGAGCAGCACAGCCACATGGTCGGGCCAGCCGAGCAGGTAGTCGTGCAGCCGAGCCACACCGGCGGCCCCGGCGACGCAGCCCAGGCCGAAGATGGGCAGCCGTTTCACATCGGGTCGCAGGCCGAGACGCCCGACGAGCCGGGCATCGATGGAGGGCGCGGCCACTCCGGTGACGGATGTGAACATCAGCAGGTCCACATCAGTGGGCCGCAGCCCCGCCGTGCGCAGCGCACCGCGGACGGCCTCGGCACCCAGATCGGCAGCCGCGCCGATGAAGACGTCGTTTGCCGCGCCGAGGCCATCCAGCTCGCAATAGCGCTCCAACGGCAGCACCATGTGCCGTGTGCGCACCTGCGCGTTCTCGTGAAGGCGATCGAGGGCACGGCGATCGGCGCCCGGTGGCAGGCAGGTGCGGGCCACCATGTCGGTGATCTCGCTCTGGGTGTGGCGGTGCGGTGCCAGGGAGCCGTGAACAGCCGCGATCCGGGTCATCCCGCTTCCCGCTTCGGAGGCATCATGGCCCCATTCCTTGCCCGCAGAAAGGCGGAAGACACCTCAAGTAGCCCGTGCGGCTGTCACACCCGTCCGTCCCGGAATGCCTACCATCGCCCGATGGGCACTACGGATCAGTCACAGGTATGCGGCACGACCGCGTGGCCGCTCCGCCGTGCGGTGGGGCTGGCCCTGTCCTGTCATCCGGGGCCTGTGGTCGCTGTGACCGTCCTGGCTACCGCACTGGCCGTCAGCGCCGACCTGAGCGCGGCGCGTTGCGCGCTGATCGGCGCGGCGGTGCTGGCCGGCCAGCTCTCGGTGGGCTGGTGCAACGACGCCTTCGACGCCCGGCGCGACGCCGCGGTCGGCCGCCGCGGCAAACCGGTGGCCGATGGCGCGGTGGGCCTGAGCGCGGTGTGGGCGGCGGCGTTCGCCGCCCTCCTGCTGTGTGTGCCTCTGTCGCTGGCCTGTGGTCTCTTCGCCGGTACGGTGCACCTGACCGCGGTGGCGGCGGCATGGATGTACAACCTCAAGCTCAAGGCGACGGTGCTGTCCTGGCTGCCGTATGTGATCGGATTCGGTACCCTGCCGGCTGTCGTCACCCTGAGCAGACCCGGCCACCCCTGGCCCCAGTGGTGGGCCGTGACGGCCGGAGCGCTGCTCGGCATCGCGGCCCATCTGGGCGACGTGCTCCCGGACATCGGCGATGATCTGGGGACCGGGATGCGCGGGCTGCCGCAGCGGCTGGGCGTCGGCCGCACCCGGCTGCTGTTGCCGGTCCCCCTGGTGGCGGCAACGGCGGTACTGGTGCTGGGACCCGCGGGACCCCCGGGCGTGTGGGGAGCGGCGGCACTGTTGGCGGCGCCGCCGACAGCGGTCGCGGGGCTCGCACTTGGCCGGTACTGGCGCAAGGCGGCGTTCGCCGGAACGGTCGCCGTGGCGGCGGCAGATGTGGCGCTGCTCCTGGTGCGGGGCACCGCCCTTGCCTGACTCCGGTGTCACACTGCATCGGACAGGGCGATGCCCCGAGTCACGGCAGCGGGGCCGCCCCCGACCCCCTCCAGGAGACCTCCGACGTGCCCCGGCAGCACGGGCCGTCCCCGGCGTCAGCGGCGCCGCAGGGACGCGTCGGACAATGCCGGCGGTGTGTAGTAGAAATCGTCCCGGTTCAGGTCCGTGCCCGGAGGCACGATGTCGTCGATCCGGTCCAGGATGTCCGCGCTCAACCCGACGTCCACACCCGCCAGTAGGTCCTCCAGGTGCTCGCTCGTGCGCGGGCCGATGATCACCGAGGTGACGGCCGGGTGGGCGCGTACGAAGGCGATCGCCAGGTGCGCGAGCTTCAGGCCCGCCTCGTCGGCCAGCGTCGTCAGCTCGCCGAGGGCTTCCAGCTTGCGGGCGTTGCCCGGCACCGACGGGTCGAACTTGTGCCGCTCAAGGGCCGCCCGGCCGCTGCCCGCCGTGAGGTTGATGTCCGTCGGCCTGGCGTACTTCCCGGAGAGCCAGCCCGCGCTGAGCGGGCCCCAGGTCAGCACACCCATACCATAGCGCTGGGCGGTGGGCAGCACTGCGGCCTCAACGCCCCGGGCCAGGATCGAGTACGGCGGCTGCTCGGTGCGGAAACGGATGTGGCCGCGCCGCTCGGCCGTCCACTGGGCCTCGACGATCTGTTCCGCGGGGAATGTGGAGTGGCCGATCGCGCGTACCTTGCCCGCGCGTACGAGATCGGACAGGACGGAAAGCGTCTCGTCGATGTCGGTGTCCGCGTCGGGTCGGTGCACCTGGTACAGGTCGATGTAGTCGGTGCCCAGGCGGCGGAGGCTGTTCTCCACGGCCCGGGTGAGCCAGCGCCGTGAGTTTCCGCCGTGGTTGGGATCGTCGCCCATCGAACTGCTGCCTTTGGTGGCGAGTACGACATCGTCCCGGCGTCCCTTGAGCGCCTTGCCGACGATCTCCTCCGATTCGCCCAGGCTGTAGACGTCTGCGGTGTCCACAAAGTTGATGTCCGCGTCCAGCGCCCGGTGGATCATACGGACGGCCTCGTTCTGGTCGCCACTGCCCCAGGCGCCGAACATCATGGTGCCCAGCGCGTATTCGCTCACCGAGATACCCGTACCACCGAGGATCCTGCGCTTCATGAGAGCCACGCCTTTCGTAGGTCGGCTGCGGTGAGCTGCCCCGACGCCGGTTCCGCTCAGAGACCGTCATTTCATGAGGTGGTGATGACAACCTTGCCCCGGATGTGCTTACCGGCGAAGTCGGCAACGGCCTGTGCAGCGTCCGCGAACCCGTAGCGTGCGCCGATTTCCACCTTCAGCCGCCCGTCAGCCGCCCGGGCCGCCAGATCGTCGAGATCGCCCGGCTCCGCCTGGAAGGAGCCGATGTAGACCGGCGAAACGTCGCGGCCCAGGTCGTCGGGCCCGAAGAGCGGCGACACCAGCCGGCCGCCCGGTCGGACCGCGCGCGCGGTGTCCGTGAGTCCTTCACCCGAGTTGACCAGGTCGACGACGGCATCGACGCCGCCGGGCACCAGGCGCAGGGTCTGCTCCACCACATCAGCGTTCTTGTAGTCGACGGTGTCGGTGGCGCCGAGGCCGCGCACATACTCCTCGTCGTCCGTGATGGCCGTGGCGATCACACGGGCCCCAAGTGCGTGGGCCAGCTGCACGGCGTACATTCCGATGCCGCCGGTCGCCCCGACCACCAGCACGCTCTCGCCCTCCGTGAGCCGGACGGCGCGCACCAGGCAGACCGCGGTGAGCCCCGATTCGGGGATGGCGGCGCCGTGCGGGCTGTCCAGGCCCGCAGGCCGCCGGGCGAGCAGGGGACCGGGCGACGCCACCGTGTACTCGGCAACGGCGCCCGCTTGCCCGGTGAAGGCGAGCACCGGATCACCCGGCGCGTATCCGGAAACGCCCGCCCCCACTTCGGCAACGGTGCCCGCCGCGTCCATTCCGATCACCAGCGGGTGCTCGACCGGGAAGAGGTCCTTCGCCCCGCCGGTGATCAGCTTCAGATCGAGCGGGTTGAGTGCCGCGGCCTCGACCTTGATCAGCACCTGGCCGGGTCCCGGGGTGGGTGTGGGGAGCTCGGTGATCGTGATCTGGTCCAGCGGCATGTAGTCGGTGGCGACGAGGGCTTTCACGGGCGACTCCCTGAGGTGAGCAAGCCACCGCCCCACGGCGGCCGGCGGCTGGGGCACCGGACGTGAGCACCCTTCTCTCTTCTACTCGGTCGGACCCGCCCAAGCGAGGAGCCCGACCGTACGCGCCGCCGGACGAGGCGTCGCCGAGCGTCAGCAGCCGGCCCTGTCAGCCCTGGCAGCCAAGGACGACGAACTCCAGCGGCTCCGCCGTGAGCTGAGCGCGTTCAGCCGTACGTTCCCCGCTCCGGTCCCGGACCAGGAGCAGGGGACGACGCCAAGTACGTCGTCCCCCTGTCCCGCCGCTGACACCAGCCTCATCAGCAAGGCCGAGGCCCAGAGGCGGAAGACGTGTTGGGCTGTTCGTCTCACGGTGTCCGCGAGGGCCTCGGTCAGTTGCCGACGTAGGCCGCGAGGTGCTCGCCGGTGAGGGTGGAGCGGGCGGCGACGAGGTCGGCGGGTGTGCCCTCGAAGACGATCCGGCCGCCGTCGTGGCCGGCGCCGGGGCCGAGGTCGATGATCCAGTCGGCGTGCGCCATGACCGCCTGGTGGTGTTCGACGACGATGACCGACTTGCCGGAGTCGACGAGCCGGTCGAGCAGGCCGAGCAACTGCTCGACGTCGGCGAGGTGCAGGCCGGCGGTCGGCTCGTCGAGGACGTAGACGCCGCCCTTCTCGGACATATGGGTGGCCAGCTTGAGCCGCTGGCGCTCGCCACCGGACAGCGTGGTGAGCGGCTGGCCGAGGCTGAGGTAGCCGAGCCCGACGTCGGCGAGCCGGTCGAGGATCTTGTGTGCGGCCGGCGTGTGCGCCTCGCCGGCGCCGAAGAACTCCTCGGCCTCGGTCACCGACATCGCGAGCACCTCGCTGATGTCGCGACCGCCGAGGTGGTGGTCCAGGACCGATGCCTGGAACCGCTTCCCCTCGCACTCCTCGCAGATGGTGGCGACGCCGGCCATCATCGCCAGGTCGGTGTAGATGACGCCGGCGCCGTTGCAGCTGGGGCAGGCACCCTCGGAGTTGGCGCTGAACAGCGCCGGTTTCACGCCGTTGGCCTTCGCGAACGCCTTACGGATCGGGTCGAGCAGTCCGGTGTACGTCGCCGGGTTGCTCCGCCTGGAGCCGCGGATCGCGCCCTGGTCGATGGACACCACGCCCTCGCCTGCGGGGATCGACCCGTGCACGAGCGAGCTCTTGCCGGACCCGGCGACGCCGGTGACGACGGCGAGCACCCCGAGCGGGATGTCCACATCGACGTCGCGCAGGTTGTGCGCCGACGCGCCGCGGATCTCCAGCGCCCCGGTGGGCTTGCGCACCGTCTCTTTGAGGGTGGCCCGGTCGTCGAAGTGGCGGCCGGTGATGGTGCCGCCGGCCCGCAGTCCCTCGACGGTGCCCTCGAAGCAGACAGTGCCGCCCGCGGTGCCGGCGCCGGGGCCGAGGTCGACGATGTGGTCGGCGATCGCGATCGTCTCCGGCTTGTGCTCCACGACGAGCACCGTGTTGCCCTTGTCGCGCAGCCGCAGCAGCAGGTCGTTCATCCGCTGGATGTCGTGGGGGTGCAGGCCGATGGTGGGCTCGTCGAAGACGTAGGTGACGTCGGTGAGCGAGGAACCGAGGTGGCGGATCATCTTGACGCGCTGTGCCTCGCCGCCCGACAGCGTGCCCGAGGGCCGGTCGAGGGAGAGGTAGCCGAGGCCGATCTCCACGAACGAGTCGAGGGTCTGCTGCAGCGCGGTGAGCAGCGGCGCCACCGAGGGCTCGTCGAGGCCGCGGACCCATTCGGCAAGGTCGCTGATCTGCATCGCGCAGGCGTCGGCGATGCTGATCTTCTTGATCTTCGACGACCGGGCGGCCTCGCTGAGCCGGGTGCCGCCGCACTCGGGGCAGGCGGTGAAAGTGACCGCCCGGTCCACGAACGCCCGGATGTGCGGCTGCATCGCCTCCCGGTCCTTGGAGAGGAACGACTTCTGGATCTTGGGGATCAGCCCCTCGTAGGTGAGGTTGACGCCCTCGACCTTCACCTTGGTCGGCTCCCGGTAGAGGAAGTCCTGCATCTCTCTCTTGGTGTACTTGCGGATCGGCTTGTCGGGGTCGAGGAAGCCCGACTCGGCATAGGTCCGCACGGTCCAAAAGCTGTCCGACTTCCAGCCGGGGATGGTGAACGCGCCCTCGGCGATCGACTTGGAGTCGTCGAAGAGCTGGGTGAGGTCGATGTCGGAGACCGTGCCCCGGCCTTCGCAGCGCGGACACATGCCGCCGGTGATGCTGAACTCGCGACGCTCCTTCACGGTCCGTCCGGCGCGCTCCAGGGTGACCGCACCCGCTCCACTGATCGAGGCGACGTTGAAGGAGAAGGCCTGGGGCGAGCCGATGTGCGGCCGCCCGAGTCGGCTGAACAGGATGCGCAGCATCGCGTTGGCGTCGGTGGCGGTGCCGACCGTGGAGCGGGGGTCGGCACCCATCCGCTGCTGGTCGACGATGATCGCGGTCGTCAGCCCGTCGAGTACGTCGACCTCGGGCCGCGCCAGGGTGGGCATGAAGCCCTGCACGAAGGCGCTGTAGGTCTCGTTGATCAGCCGCTGTGACTCCGCGGCGATGGTGCCGAACACCAGAGAGCTCTTGCCCGAGCCGGAGACACCGGTGAACACCGTCAGCCGGCGCTTCGGGATCTCGATGCTGACGTCCTTGAGGTTGTTCACGCGCGCGCCGTGCACGCGGATCAGGTCGTGGCTGTCGGCAGCGTGCAGCGCAGGCGACTGCGTGTCCGTCCTCGCGGCCATGCTCATCATGTCTCCATCTGTTGGGCGGGGCCGCCTTCGCGGTCTCCGTCGGCGTCGCCTGGCTCGATCCAACCAGCGGTACGGGGTGGCCGGCGCACGCGGGTCGAAGCCGGTGCGCGCGGCGAACCGGTCACCCGCTGCTGCGGCAGCGCGTCGCTCTCGAGGACCTCGACTTCCCCCTCGATCATGGACACGTCGCGGGTGGGGCCCAGCCCCAGCCGAACGTTTCGGGTGGTGGCCAGGTTCGTGCCGGTGGGGCTGCGCTCGGTGTCGCGACGACGCTGAGCGCGGGAGCGGGGGGTCGGCACTCATCGGTCCTGAAGCAGCCCGAGGACGTTGCCACCGGGGTCGGTGACGGTGGCCACCAGGCGGCCGCCACCGACGTCGTGCGCGGGCTCCGTCACGGGCCGTCCGTGCAGGTCATGGCTGCGACAGCCGGACGGCTCAGCGAAGCTCCTGGATGCGGATCAGATTGCCCGCGGGATCGCGGAAGGCGCAGTCGCGGACGCCGTACGGCTGCTCGGTCGGCTCCTGGACGACCTCGGCGTCGCCGGCCTGCACCTTCTCGAAAGTACCGTCGAGGTCCCGGGTGGCCAGCAGGATCCAGCCGTAGGTGCCCTTGGCCATCATCTCGGCGATGGTGCGGCGCTCGTCCTCGGTGACCCCAGGGTCGGCGGCCGGCGGCGCCAGGAGGATGGACGTGCCGGGCTGGCCGACGGGGCCGACCGTGATCCAGCGCATCTTGCCCTGTCCGACATCGCTGCGGACCTCGAAGCCGAGAGTGTCTCGATAGAAAGCCAGGGACGCGTCCGGGTCGTCATGCGGGAGGAAGCTCGTATGAATGGTGATGTCCATGGCCGTCACGCTAGCTGCGACTAGGTGACCCGCGCTTCTCGATTCCTGATCGGTCTTGTCACCTGTTTTGCCACACACGGCGGCATCCCCGCCGCAGCGCCCGTTGCGCGGCGCTGATAGGCGCTGGGCGGCATGCCGACCAGCTCGGTGAAGCGGGTGCTGAAGGTGCCCAGCGATGAGCAGCCGACCGCGAAGCAGACCTCGGTGACGCTGAGGTCGCCACGACGCAGCAGCGCCGTCGCGCGCTCGATGCGCCGCGTCATCAGGTACGCGTACGGCGCCTCGCCGTAGGCCAGCCGGAACTGGCGGCTGAGGTGCCCGGCGGACATGTTCACGCCGCGGGCGAGCGCCTCGACGTTCAGCGGCTGCGCGTACTCCCGGTCGATCCGGTCACGGACGCGGCGCAGCCGCGCGAGGTCGCGCAGGTGCTGCGCCGCGGCGGGTCTGCTGGTCACCTGCTCGATCGTGCCACGTCGCACCGGAGTTGCCCAGCGCCACGGGCGTCCCACCCGACTCCCCGTCCGCTCTGGCCCGGTCTGCTCCGCTCACGCCCTCGACCTGCTTCAGGCCCTGAGGTATTCGGCCTTCGGCGCGTCAACCCAGTGGTCCCCGGTGAGCAGGTCACGATCCGCTCACCGGGGATCGCCATGCACAACACCGCACCGTCAGCGAAGGGAAGGCGTCATACCCGCAGCGGGGTCGGCCCGGAGGATGGCCTCCTGTGCCAGGCGCAGCGGCGGGCCCGGCTCGATCCCCAGTTCTTCCCTGATGATCTGCCGGACCCTGCGGTACACGCCCAGCGCATCGCCCTGCCGGCCCACTCGGTAGAGAGCCACCATCAGCTGCCGGTAGAAGGGCTCCCGCAGCGGATGCTGGACCACCAGGCCCTTGAGTTCCTCGATCACGGCGTAGTGGCGGCCGAGAGCCAGGGCGGATTCGATATTCAACTCGATGCAATTGAGCCGTTTTTCCTCCTCGACGGCGGCAAACGAGTTGATCTCCAGAGATCCTGCAATACCGTCCAGGACAGGCCCCCGCCACATGGCGAGGGCCTGTCCGAGATGCTCCGATGCGGCCAGATGATCAGCCGCGAAGTAATGGGATCTGCCGATTTCGTAGAGTTCGTCGAACAGCCGGACGTCGAGCTCCGCCGTACTGACATTGAGAATGTAACCGGGCGACACCGTAATAATCGGTGAGATCCTTCCGGGTTCGCTGAGGAGTTTCCGTAATTGCGACACATAGACGCGCAGGCTTGCGGTCGCAGAGCGCGGCGGCTGCTGCTCCCACAACTCCGCGACCAGCTTGTCCCCCGGTACGGTCTCCCCCGCCCGGACGGTCAGGAGGGCCAGCAGTTTGGCGATCTTCGGTGGCGCCGGCGTCAGGTCGACATCGCCACGGGTCACCCTCAGCCGACCGAGCACCTCATAGCGCAGCGGCCGGCCGTTTTGCGCAGAGTGCAGGGACACGTAAACCCCCTGAATGCGTGCCACGCATTCGATAGTTCGGAATCCCCCGTCTACTCCCTGATGTCGCATGGAGTACACGCTTGCCGATAAACACCCTAGCGCGACCGTCGTTACGTGGTCATTAAAAGGAAGATAACAGCTGAGATGAGGCCCGAATGTCTATTTCCAGCCATTGAACAGCTGGAATTCAATTGTTGAAGCGGCACTGATGGAGCGGCAGAGGCGGCCGGCTCGGGGAATCCCCTGCGCCGGCCGCCTCTCGTCCCTCGTCCTTGCATGTGTGTCGGATCAGGCGGCTGGTACCCGGTCGGGTGCCAGCGTCCCGGCCAGCCAGGAGAACAGCCGGTCGTGGTAGAGACTCATGGCTCCGGAGTGGCAGTGGGCGCCACCGCCCTCGTCCGCGGTGAAGACATGCAGTGTCTTGGCGCTGTTCAGCCCCGTGTGCACCTTCTTCGCGTGTTCAAGACCGGAGAAGAACATGTCCTCCTCGGCGTCGAGCACCAGCACGGGACAGCGCACCTGTCCCACGACCTCCGAGAGGTTGAAAGCGGGCATACGGCGCAGCAGTTCGGCGGGCGTTTCGGCGCCGAACGTCCACAGTGCCTGGCGCAGCAGCCAGCGGGTGAACGTCTGCTGGATGGCGATCCCGTACATCACGGGATTGGCGAAGTCGTCGCAGCCCTGCTCGACCCACTCCAGTACGAACGGGGGCAGCGCCACGACATCACCGAGCTGCCAGACCGCGTCGTGGGCCACGCAGCCTGCCAGCCGGTGCTCGAACGCCGCAGCGCGTACGGCCAGCAGTCCACCGAGGCTGGTGCCGATCAGCGCCAGACGTTCGGCATCCACCCCCGGCTGAGCCAGCGCGAAGTCCACTGCCGGGGCGACCACGTTCTCCCAGTCGGGCCTGAAGGTGAGGCCTTGTTCGCGCAGCACCGACCCCTGTCCCGGCCCTTCGAAGCAGAGACAGTGGTAGCCGCGTGCCACGGCGGCCGCCGCGACGAAGAAGTAGCCCTCCTCGAGTGTGGAGTCGATCCCGCCGTGGTGAATGATGGTGGGCCGTGGCCCGGCGGAGTCGTCGGCCCGGTAGAAGTGGCCCGGCAGCGATCCGTTCTCGTAGGGGATACGGACGAACTGTGGTGGGCGTTCCATCAGTTCGGCGGCCTGAGCGAACGTGTCCTTGGAGAGCCGCATCAGCCGGCCGGCCTCGGGGTCGTGGGCGGGGTCGTCGCGCAGGAAGAACTCGGCCGTCCGGTAGTAGTTGTGCGCGCGCAGCAGTGCGGCACGGGCGTCGACGGTCCGCTTCTCGCCGAGTGCCGCCGTGCCCAGCCGGTGTACGCGCTCGGCCATGGCGGTCCACTCACGCCGCCAGGCGTCGGTGTCGCCGTCCTGGATGCGCGAGGCGACGGCGATGACCTCGCCGAGCTGTGCGCCGCCGAGGTCGGCGTAACCGGCGGCGCGCAATGCCTCGTAATCGAAGGCCGGGTCGTCGAAGAGGAATTTCATGGCTGCGGCTCCTGGGTCGAATGT
Source organism: Streptomyces sp. NPDC060064 (assembly GCF_042736455.1). NCBI lineage: Bacteria > Bacillati > Actinomycetota > Actinomycetes > Kitasatosporales > Streptomycetaceae > Streptomyces > Streptomyces sp. NPDC060064. Next base: position 354,013 of record NZ_JBHWWF010000002.1, on the reverse strand, counting down.
GGTGCTCCAAAGCCCTGGATCGGGCGCGTGGGGTGACCGATCTGTGCGTACGGGGTGGCGCTGGTCCTTCGTGTCGGCGGCGGGGTGCCTACCGGGGTTCCGGGTGAGTCCTCGTCCCGTTGAGGAAGGTGTCGACGATCGACTCGGCGAACGCGGCGGACTCCACCGGCCGCTGCCGGAGGATCAGCCGGGAGAGCATCGGTCCGGTGAGCAGCTCGATGGCCTGGTCCACGTCCAGGCCGGGACGCAGCTCTCCGCTGTCCATGCCTTCGCGCAACGCCCGGCGCATGGCGTCCCGCCGCGCGGCGACGACCGAGTTCTCGAACCGCTCCACCAGCTGCGGGCGGCGCACCGCCTCGCCGAGCAGTCCGGCGAGCAGACGGTGCAGGTTGGTGTCCTGACCCCGGTTCCGGATCTGGTCGACCAGGCTCACCAGCTGGTCCCGCACCGAGAGTCCGTCCAGCGGGGGGATGGGAAGGTCGAGGCTGCTCAGGGCGGCGAGTACCAATTCCTCCTTGTTGCGCCAGCGACGGTAGATGGTGGCGCGGGCGACCGAGGCCCGCTGCGCCACCAGGTCCATGGACAGTGCGCTGAAGCTGCACCCTTCGCCGAGCAGGCCGAGAGTGCTCTTCAGGATCGCCCGGTCCGCGGCGGGATCGCGCTGGCGGCCGCCCCGGGCGGTGCGCACCGGAACGGCATTCGGCCCGCGCCGGTCCCCCGACGCGGATGCGGGCCGGAGGCCGTCGGGCATGTCGCCCTCGGCCTCCGGCTGAACGTGTGCCTCCATTCAGACCTCCGTGGTGTGGTCGGTTCTTACCGCTTCCTGGACGGTCGGGCGGTCCGCACTCCTGCGGGGAGGCAGGAACAGCAGGCTGACAAGGGCGCCGAGAAGGGTGGCTCCAGCAGCGACCAGAGCGGTGACATGCATGGCGGACACGAACGAGTCGACGGCCCCGGCCGCAAGCCCGGACCCGCGCCGGCCGAGCGAATCGGCGACGGTCAACGTGCTTTCGACGGACTCCTCGGCCTTGTCGCGGACTGCGGCGGGCAGGTCCGCCAGCCGGTCAGCCATTTCGGAGCGGTAGACAGTGGACAGCACCGAGCCCAGCACGGCGACCCCGAGAGCGCCGCCGACCTGGCGGAACGTGGTGTTGACGGCCGAGCCGGTACCCGCTCTCTCCCGCGGCAGGGCGGACATGACGGCGGTCGTGGCGGGTGGCATCACGCACGCGATACCGACGCCCAGGACGAAGAAGACGGATTCGAGCAGCCACAGCTCGGTGTGCTCGTCGATGGTGGCGACGGTGAGAAACGCGAGTGTGGTCAGCAGCATGCCGGTGACGCACACCGGGCGGATCCCGATCCGCTCGGCCGCGAGACTGGCCGGCGGGGAGAACGCCAACTGGGCCACGGCCAGGGGCAGCAGGCAGTACCCGGCCTCAAGCGGTGTCCATCCGCGCACACTCTGCAGATAGAAGACGAGGAAGAAGGTCGCACCGAGCAGTGCGAAGAACACAAGGCCGATGACGGATACGGCAGCCGAGAAACGCGGGATGCGGAAGAGGGCGATGTCCAGTGCGGGACGCCGGGTTCGCCGCTCCCAGGCGACGAAAACAGCCAGCGCGGCGAGCCCGCCGACCATGGGCCCCCACACCTGGGCCTGCGCCCAGTCGTCCGATTCACCGCCTTTGATGACGCCGTACACCAGCAGGGTCAGGCCGACGACGGACAGGGCGACGCCGGCCGGGTCGAAGCCGCCGCGTCCCGGGTCCCTGGACTCGGGTACGACGACGAGGGCGGCGACGGTTCCTACCGCGACGATCGGGATGTTGATCAGGAAGACCGAGCCCCACCAGAAGTGTTCGAGGAGTGCACCGCCGGCGATGGGCCCGATGGCGACGGCGAGGCCGGCCGCGCCCGCCCAGATGCCGACGGCCTTGGCGTGCTCCGCGGGTGGGAAGACGTTCATGATGATCGCCAGCGTCGCGGGCATCGCCAGCGCGCCGCCTACACCGAGTCCGGCCCGGGCGACGATCAGCTCGTCGGCGCTGCCCGCGTAGGCGGACCACAGCGAGCAGGCACCGAAGACGACGAGCCCGGCCACCAGCGTGCGCTTGCGGCCCCAGCGGTCGGCGAGCACACCGGTGGTGAAGAGCAGCGCGGCGAAGACGAGCGTGTAGGAGTCGACCGACCACTGCAGCTCGCTCTGGGAGGCGCCCAGGCCGACGGGTTCGGGCTGAGCCAGCGTCTTCAGCGCCACGCTCAGTATTGATGTGTCGAGGACCACGAGCAGGAGGCTGACGAGCAGCACGCCCAGGACCCACCAGCGGCGGGCGTCAGGGGCGGGGACCTGCTCGGCGGTACGGAGTCGGGGCTGTGTTGTCACGGTTTCCGCTCCTCGCAAGAAGAGGGTGCTGCGTGAACTGCCGTCTGATGCCGTGCAGTTCGACGCTAGGCCCGACTCTCCATCGAGTCAATGCCGTATCGAAACAACGTTGACTCGTATCTGGCCGTCAAAGACCGGCCCCCGGTCCGACCGCACATGCGACAACGAAGTGCCGTGCGACGACGCCGCTTTGGAAGTGCCAGTCCGGTGCTGCCCGAGAGCGCCAGAGAGTTGTTTCCCGGCCGACCCGGCGCGGCTGAAAATGCACACGCGAGAAGTCCAGCCCCAACCCGATGCCCAGGGCCTTCGCATACGCCTCTTTGAGCGTCCAGAGCCGTACGAGCATGCGATTGCGCTCGGCGTACGGGAGCAGCCGCAGCGCGGCGAGCTCCTCCGGGTGGCAGACCTTCTCCGGCAGCCCCGGCGTGAGCAACAACCGGTCCTGGGCCTCCACGTCCACGCCGATCCGGAACGTGCCTGAGACACCGACCACCAGGAGACCGGCGGTGTGGCTGATGCCCCCGTCGAAGCCCGCCGGCTCGATGACGCCGGGGCGCCCGCGTGCGCCCCGCCCCAGCACCACACCCGCAGGATCGACGCCCCCCGCAGCGGCGACCGCCTGACGCAGCAGCAACCGGGACCCGAACAGCCGTGCCCGTAACGTGGGTTCACGCGTCGCCTGATACCTCGGCCAGTCCGCACCGAGCAGTTCGCGTGCCGGTGTGCACGGGGCGGACGCCCAGTCGGCCAGCCGTCCGTGACACACCGCGTACCCCTCGCGCCGCACGTTCTCGCTGACGGCACCCCAGGGCCCTGAATCGGGGAGGAGAGGGCCGACCGAGAAGGACACCGTACCTGGTTCCACCACAGCCGCGTCCTCCTGTCGTTCCCCGTCGTTCCCCCACGGTCTCCGCCTCGGCCGCATCACGCCCGGACGGCACCGCGTGCCACCACACGACGTACACAAGCGCATACCCACTGTTCTAGCGCCTCCGGGCGACGCAGTCCCGGAAACGCCGGACCTGCGACGTGCACATCAAGCGCGCCTTTACGACTCCTTTTCACCGCCCACCAAAGATGGAGGAACCAGGGTGGCACTTGGTGCCGCCTGGCCCGTATCCCGTACCGGCGGAGCAACCGCCGGCGAGCGACAGGGGAAGAGATGCGCAGGACCTTGACGGACGCCGTACGCGCCGGCGTGGAACAACACCCCGAGCGGGCCGCGTTCGTGTACCTGCACGAAGACGGCCGGAAGATGCGGCCCGAGCGGCTCACATACAGGGAACTGGACCGCCGGGCCCGCCTGGTGGCCACCCGGCTGCGCGAAGCTTCCCAGGGCGACGACTCACGCCCGGTACTGCTGCTCTACCCGCCCACACTGGACTTCGTCACCGCGTTCCTCGGCTGCTTCTATGCCGGGCGCACGGCCATCCCCGCACCGCTCCCCGACGAGCCGGGTGAGCGGCTCGCCCGGGTGAGGGGCATCCTGCGGGACGCCTCGGCGGGCGCGGTACTGACGCTTCCCGAGCACCGGCAGGCCCTCGCCGCCTGGCTGGCCGCCTCCGAAGAACGCGATGTGGTGTGCCTCGCGGCCGGCGGCGGCGACGCCACAGAGCCCGACGCCTGGTTCTCGCCGCACGTACGGGACGAGGACGTGGCCTTCCTGCAGTACAGCTCGGGCTCCACCAGCGAGCCCAAGGGAGTCATGGTCACGCACGCCAATCTGGCTGCCAACCAGGAGGCCATCCAGCGGGCCATGGACACCAGAAAGGGCGTCGTCACCGGCAGCTGGCTGCCGCTCTACCACGACATGGGCCTCATCGGGATGACCCTGCACCCCCTGTGGATGGGCGGCACGAGCGTCCAGATGTCACCCATCTCGTTCATCAAGCAGCCGCACCGCTGGCTGCGCATGATTCACGACTACCGGGTCGAGGGCACCGCCTCACCCGACTTCGGCTACGAGCTGTGCACCCGCCGGGTCACCGAGGAACAGTCCGCCGGGCTCGACCTGTCCACCCTGCGCGTGGCACTCAACGGGGCCGAGCCGGTGCGCGCCGCCACCATCCGCGCCTTCAGCGCGCGCTTCGCCCCCAACAGACTGCGCCCGCAGGCCATGCTCCCCTGCTACGGGCTGGCAGAGAACACACTGCTGGTCTCCGGCGGCGACACCGCCGGGCCGCACATCGAACTGAGCGTGGACGCCCAGGGTCTGGAGAAGGACGAGCTGCAGCCCGCGCAACCCGGCCGGGCGACCAGAACCCTGGTCGGCTGCGGCCGCCCGAAGGGCACGGAGGTCCTCATCGTGGACCCGATGACCCTCGAGGTACTGCCGGACGGCCGGGTCGGCGAGATCTGGCTGCACGGCCCCTCGGTGGCCGCCGGCTACTGGAACCGCCCCCAGGAGACCGCCGAGTCCTTCCGGGCGTCGACCGCGGACGGCCGCTCGGGGTACTTCCGCACCGGCGACCTCGGCGCCCTGCTCGGCGGGGAGTTGTACGTCACCGGGCGGATCAAGGAGATGCTCATCCACCACGGCCGCAACCTCTACCCGCAGGACATCGAGCATGCCGTGCAGGACTCGGGGCCCGCGTTCCGCCGCGGCGGCGGCGCCGTGTTCACCGTCTTGGACGAAGAGGCCGAGCGCGCCCATGTGGTGGTGGTGCAGGAGATCCGTCCGCGCACCTACGACGAGCCGGACCTGCCGGGACTCGCCGCGTCGGTACGGGAGTTGGTGAGCCGCGAGTTCCAGCTGCCCGCCGCGAGCGTGGTGCTGGTGCGACCCGGTGTGATCCGCAAGACCACCAGCGGCAAGACACAGCGCACCCTCATGCGGCAGCTCTTCCTCGACGGTGCCCTGCCCGTCCTGCACCAACGCCTGGAACGACCGGTCATGGCCCTGATCGACGGCGGCGCCGACAACAACCCGGAGTCCGCCCCGCTGGCCGCCCCCGGTCGCTGAGACCACCCGGACCCCCAAGGGAGAGGTACGCCATGCACATCGCCCCCGAAACCCGCCCCGAGAATCTGGACATCGCGTTGTCCGGCCTGACCGCTCCGGACCTCGAGCAGTGGCTCACCGACCGCGTTGCCTTCCATCTGCACCGGTCCGCCGATGAGATCGACCCGACCACGCCGCTCGCCGACTACGGCATCGACTCGGTCGCGGCGATCGGCATCTGCGGCGAGATCGAGGAGCGGCATCGGCTACCGGTCTCCCCGACGATCGCCTATGACTTCCCCACGGTCCGCGCGATCAGTACGCATCTCGCCGAACGCCTCGCCGACCCTAGCGGCGGAGGGGCGTCATGACCGAGCGCGAACCGGTCGCGGTCGTCGGCCTCGACTGCCGCTTTCCGGGTGCCCGCGACCCGAAGGAGTTCTGGGAGCTCCTGATGGGAGGCCGGGACGGTACCCGCCGCGTCCCGGAACAGCGCTGGGACGCCGACCGCTACCACATGGCGCCCCCGACCAGTCCTGCCAGTACGTCCGAGGCCCGGCCGCCCGGCCGCAGCAACACCGTACGCGGTGGCTTCATCGACGATCCGGACGCCTTCGACCCACAGTTCTTCGGGATCTCACCACGCGAGGCGGCCGCCATGGACCCGCAGCAGCGGCTGCTGCTGCAGTGCTCCTGGCGCGCCATCGAGGATGCGGCGGTGGCCCCCGAGGACCTGGCCGGCACCGGAACCGGAGTGTTCGTCGGAGTCATGGCCAACGAATGGGCGTATCTGCAACTGTCGGACTACGACAGGATCACCGCCCGCTACGGTTCCGGCAACGGCTACTTCATGGGCGCCAACCGGGTCTCGTACCACCTCGACCTCAAGGGCCCCAGCCTGGCGGTGGACACGGCCTGCTCCTCGTCGCTCGTCGCCGTCCATCTCGCGGCAGGCGCACTGCGCGCGGGCGACTGCGACTACGCCCTGGCAGCGGGCACCAATCTGATCATGACGCCCGTCATCAACATCTTCTACGCCCAGGCCGGCCTCTCCGCGCCGGACGGACGATGCAAGCCCTTCAGCGCGTCGGCCGACGGAATCGGACGGGCCGAGGGCATCGCGGTGCTGGTGCTGCGCCGGCTCAGCGACGCCCTGGCCGAGCGCCAGCCGGTGTACGCCGTGCTGAGTGGGAGCGGGGTCAACCAGGACGGGCGCAGCAATGGGATCACCGCCCCCAATCGCTGGGCCCAGCAGCAACTCATCGAGGGCGTCTGGCAGTCGGCCGGGGTCACCGCGGACGACATCCGCTTCATCGAGGCGCACGGCACCGGCACCCTGCTCGGCGACATGATGGAGGCGCAGGCGCTCGGTCACTTTGCCGGTGACCGCCGCGCCGGGAGCATCGCGCTGGGTTCGGTCAAGAGCAACTTCGGGCATGCCGAGGGGGCGGCCGGGATCGCCGGGATCGTCAAGACCGCGCTCGCTCTGCATCACCGGACCGTGCCCCCCAGCCGCTTCGCCGACGACGAGAACCCCGAACTCCAGCTGGCCCAGCGGCGGCTTTCGCTGCTCAAGTCCCCGCTGCGGCTTCCGTCCGGCACCGTGCACGCCGCCGTCAGCAGCTTCGGCATCGGCGGCACCAACGCGCACGCGGTGCTGTCCTCCGCGCCTCGAGCGGTACACCGGTCCGGCGACAGGGCGCCGGGAGTGTTCACCGTGTCCGCCCGTTCCGCACGGCAACTGCGCCCCAACCTGCTGGCCCAGGCCGAGGCCCTGGCCCGCCTGCCCGAGGACCGGCTGGCGCAACTGTGCTGGACCAGCAACCGGGTCAAGTCCCGGCTGCCGCACCGGGTGGCCGTCGCCGCCGCGGGCCTGACCGAACTGGTGGCGGGGCTGCGCGACGCGGCGGAGCGCTCCGAGGGCGGCGGGCCGGCCGGCGGCGCGCGGCGGACGGTACCCGCGGTGGCGTTCGCCTTCACCGGTCAGGGCGCGCAGCACCCCCGTATGGCCGCCTCCTGGTACACCGAGTCCCCCGTCTACGCGCGGCTGTTGGACGAGATCGACAAGATTCTCGCCGGCCATCTCGGGCTGTCGGTGCGCGACGCCGTACTCGACGGCGACCCGGGCATCGACTGTACGGGCCTGGCCCAGCCCGCGCTGTTCGCGGTGGAGTACGCGATGGCCGGCACCCTCGTCGAGGCCGGGATCAGACCCTCGTTCGTCATCGGACACAGCGTCGGCGAGTTCGCCGCCGCGTGCACGGCCGGCGCGCTCGATCCCGGGGACGCCGCCAGGCTGGTCGCGCGCCGGGGCGCCCTGATGGAAGCACTCCCCGACGGGGGCGGCATGCTCTCGGTGCCGCTGGGCGCGACCGGCGTAGAGGCGCTGCTGGGCGAGGATACGCGGCTGTGTGTTGCCGCGCTCAACGGCCCGGACAGCACGGTCGTCGCCGGCGATGTGGCCGAACTGGACGCACTGCGCGCCGCGTTGGCCGACCGGGGTATGGCCTCGCGTCCGCTGGCCGTCTCACACGCCTTCCACTCGCCGCTGATGCGGCCCGTCGTGGCGGAGTTCCGCCGCGCGGCAGACGTGCCGGTGCGCCGGCCCACAGTGCCGTACTTCTCCACGGTGTACGGGCGCCGCACGGCCGATGACGAGACCCTGGACGCGGACTACTGGACGGAACAGATCACCGCGCCGGTACGGTTCGCCGAGGCCGCGACCGGGTTGTTCGCCGCCGGAGCCACCCACATCGTGGAGATCGGCCCGCGCGCCGCCCTCACTCCGCTGCTCGCGCGCCTCAAGCCGGACACCGGCCGCCCGGTGAGCTGCCACGCCGCCCACCCCGGGCACCGCGCGCCGGGGCACCGGCTGTACCAGCTGCTCGGGGAACTGTGGTGCGCCGGGCTCACCCCCGACTGGGACGCGCTGTACCAGGAGGCGGACCGGGTGCCGCGCCGGCTGCCGCCGTATCTCTTCGACGACACCTTCCGCGCCTGGCGCTCCGCCGACGCACCAGAACTGCCCGTGTCCACTTCCCTCGCCACGGACGCGGCAGCCGCGGCACCGCCGACGGCGGACCGTGGAGAATCGTGCCCGCCGACCCGTTCCGGTGAACCCCCGCACCTCGTCTCCGAGGTGACGCACCGTCTGATCTGCCAGGTCGGCGGGCACGAACCGCCCCAGGTGCACGGCCGTTCACGCCTGCACGAAGACCTCGGCTTCGACTCGATCCAGGTGATGGAGCTCAAGACCCGTATCGAGAACGAGCTGCCCCGGCTCGGCAGTCTCCCGATCGAGGAGCTGCTCGCCAGTCTGGAGACCGTGGGCGACCTCACCCGCTATCTGCACGACCGTCTGCTGACACCGTCCATACCGGAAGGAAGGCACTCATGACCGTCCCCACCGCGCACCTGGTCTCGGTCGGCACCTGTCTGCCGGGCGAACCGGTGGACAACGCGACACTGGCAAAGCTCGTCGGCGTCGACGAGCAGTGGGCCGAGATGTTCATCGGCAACACCAGCAGGTACTTCGCCGTCGACCTGGCGACCGGTCACGTCCGGCACAGCCTCGCCGATATCGCGGCGACCGCCGGGGACCGGGCCCTGACGGAAGCGGGCCTGGAACCGGGGGACGTCGACTGCATCGTCATGGGCACGGCCACCCCGGACCAGTTGATGCCCGCCACCGTGAACCTCGTGGCGGACCGTCTCGGTATCGACAACGTTCCCACCTACCAGCTCCAGTCCGGCTGCGCCGGGGCCGTTCAGGCACTCGACGTGGCCCGCACCCTGCTGCTCGCCGGGCGCTGCGCGACCGTGCTGGTGATCGGCGGCGATGTGTGCGCCAAACACCTGGAGACGGACTTCGACCCCGGCTCCCGTACCTCCGCCGAACTCGTCAACTATGTGCTCTTCGGCGACGGAGCAGGTGCCGCGGTGCTCAGCGCAGAGCCCCTCGGCCACGGCATCGAGATCCGCCAGGTGCTCAATCGGCTGGTGGGCCTCGGCAAGAAGCCGGGTCAGGTCATCGACTGGTTCGGCCTCGGAGACCGGCACAGCGACCGGACGGTGATCTCCGAGGACTACAAGGCCATCGAAGCGGCTGTGCCCGGCCTGGCATCGCAGATGTTCTGGGAACTCCTCGACGACCTGGGCTGGGCGGCCGACCAGGTGGACTACCTGCTCCCGCCCCAGCTCTCCGGCCGGATGAGCGACCGTATCTCCGCGGAGATGCCCGCCCCGGACGCCCGGCGCATCAACGTCGTACGCACCGTGGGCAACAACGGCAACGCCCTGCCGTTCCTCCAGCTCGCCGAGCTGACCGAGCAGTGGCAGGGCCCCGGACGCGCCGTCGCGGTCGCTGTCGAGTCCAGCAAGTGGATCAAGTCCGGCATCGCCCTGGAGCGCACATGACCACCACGCAACGCACCGCGGCAGACAACACGGAACGCACCACGACCCACACCACGCCCCGCACCGCGGTCACCGCCGCGGGCGACAGCGGCACCTGGCGGGATCCCGGGGCGCTGCGCACCCTGCGCAGCGCGTACGCCGCCGGCCGGCTGGAGGCCGAGTACGGATCGGTCCGTGCCCTGCTCACCCGCTTGCCGGAGAGCGATCTGCCTGCGGCGGGCCAGCTGCTGGCCCGTCTCGACCGCGAGGCGGTCGCACGGCTCCACCCGGACCTGCCGGTGGTCACCGTCGCCGTCACCGGCCAGTCCACGGTCGCACCGCTCGTCGGCCCGCTCACCGCTCAACTCGCCCGGCACGGGCTGCTGCTCGACCCGGTGGTCTCCCCCTACGGCTCGTATCTGCAGGACCTGCTGGGGCCCGCACGGTCCGGCGACGGCGCCCGGCAGCCCCTGGTCACCCTGTGCCTCCTCGACCCGCATACGGTCTTCGAGCAGGTGCCCGTGCCCTGGCGGGTCGAGGACGTCGAGGCCGCGGCCCGGGACAGACTGGCTCTCCTCGGCAAGGCAGCGAACACCCACCAGGACGGCGGCCGGGGGCTCTTGGTACTCAACACCGTGCCGCTGCTGCACCACCACGCCCACCAACTGGTCGATCTGCGCTCCCGAGCCCGGCTGGGCGCCGTGTGGCGCGAGTTCAACAGCGGGCTGCTCGCCCTCGCCCAGCAGCATCCCGGCGTGGTCGTCGTCGACCTCGACCCGCTGGTGAGCCTGGGCACGCCCGCGTACGAGCCACGCACCGGCCTGTACGCCAAGGCCAGGCTGGCCGAGGGGCTGCTCTCCGGCTACGCGAGGGAGGTCGGCCATCTCGTCCTGGGCCGCCTGGGCAGGACTCGTAAATGCCTGGTGCTGGACCTGGACGGCACACTGTGGGGCGGAGTGCTCGGTGAGGAGGGCCCGGACGGCATCGAGCTCGGCGCCGGGTTCCGCGGGGAGGCCTTCCTGGAGTTCCAGCGGGTGCTCGCCCAGCTCGGCTCGCAGGGCGTGCTGCTCGCCGTGAGCAGCAAGAACGACGCGGGCGCGGTGCGCGAAGTGCTGCGCGACCATCCTTCGATGCTGCTGCGCGAGGACGACTTCGTCTGTGTCAACGCCAACTGGTCGGCCAAGCACGACAACCTGCGGGACATCTCCGAGCGGCTGGGCCTTGGCCTTGACAGCTTCGTCTTCGTCGACGACAGCCTCTTCGAGTGCGGACTGGTCAGGGAGCAGCTGCCCGAGGTCGCCGTGGTCCACGTCGACCAGGAGCCGGCCCTGCATCCGTCCGCGCTGCTCGCCGACGGCTGGTTCGACCTGCCCCAGCTCACCGAGGAGGACCGCGAACGGACGGGCCGCTATCGTACCGAGGCCCGGCGGCAGGAGTTCCGCGAGGACATCGGCTCCTACCAGGACTACCTGGACGGGCTCGGAATCGAGGTCGCCGTGCGGCCGGCGGACCCGTCGGAGGCACCGCGGGTTTCCCAACTCACCCTGCGCACCAACCAGTTCCACCTCGCAGCCGCGCGCATGCAGGTTCCGCAGGTGCTTCAGTGGGCCGGACTCCCGGGCCACAGCGCGCTCGTGGTGTCCGCCCGCGACCGGTTCGGCGACCACGGGCTCGTCGGTGCGGTGTTCCTGCGCCGCGACGCGGAGCAGCTGCGCATCGACAACTTCGTGCTGAGTTGCAGGGTCTTCTCCCGGGGCATCGAGAGCGGATGCCTGAGTGTGGTGCTCGATCATGCCCGCGCCATCGGTGCCCGCGTCACGACGGGCCGCTTTCTGCCCACGCCCAGGAACGCCGCCTTCGCCTCCTTCTACACCGACCACGGCTTCACCCCCGCCGGGCCGGACCCGTACGACCCCACCGTCGCCTTCTTCCACCACGACCTGCGCGACATCGCCCCCGCACCCGCCCATCTGCGCCTGCACACCGCCTTCGAGGGAGACCGGACATGACCACCGCCATCGCGGACACCGCGGCGTTCTGCACCCTCCTGGAGGAGGAGCTCGGCCTGCACATCACGCCCGAGGACCTCGACCGCCCCTTGGACGACGTCCCCGAATGGGACTCGGTGCACCTGCTGCGCCTGGTCACCGTCGTGGAGAGCCTCACGGGCCGGCCTGTCCCGGTGGCCGGGCTGTTGGAGGCCATCACCTTCCGGGAGATGTACGACGTAGTGGTCCGCGCATGACGACCACCGTCGCGACGCCGACGGCCTGCCTGGTCCGGGCGCCCCGGGAGAACGCCCGGCTGCGGCTGTTCTGCTTCCACCACGCGGGTGGCGGGGCCTCGTTCTTCGCCCCGTGGCCTGCCCGGGTGGCGCCCGAAATCGACGTCCTGCCGGTGCAGTTGCCCGGGCGCGAGTCACGCTTCCGCGAGCCCCGCTTCCGCGATGCCGGGACGCTGGCCGAGGCCCTCGAGCGCGAACTCGCCCCCTGGCTGGACCGGCCGTACGCCGTCTACGGGCACAGCATGGGCGCCCTGGTGGCCTTCGCGCTGGCGGCAGCCCGGATGCGGGGCGGGGGCCGGGCGCCGCTGATGCTGTTCGTCGGCGCCTACGGTGCCCCGCACCTCACTCCGCCGCTGCCGCCGGCCGACCGGTACGCGGACGTGGAACTCGCCCGTTTCCTGGTGGACATCGGAGGGCTCAGCCCACAGTTCCTCGGCCGGGACGACTGGCTGCGGGCCCTGCTGCCCATCATCCGGGACGACTTGCGGATCTGTGCCAGTCACCGGCGGGCGGGGCTGCCTGATCCGGACGACGAGGAGGCGCGGCTGCCGCTCGACATCCATGCCTTCGCGGGTGAGGGCGACCGGCTCGTGGACCCGGGCGCCGTGTGGTTGTGGGAGCGGTACGCCCGGCGCTTCCGGATGTCCACTGTGCCGGGCGGCCACTTCTTCCCGCGCGAGGAGCCAGGACCGTTCTTCGACGTACTCAACCGCTCGCTGACCGAGCTCATCGCGGATCCGGGCGGACGACACGGGGAACCTGTGTAATCCGGCGTGTTATCTCCTCGGCGTTCTTCTCGTACCTCGGGCGCTGGTCGTGGATGCCGGGCATGACCCACAGTGGGCGTGCCGAGCCGTCCGCGAAGACGAGCCCGTCGGCGTCGGGCCTCAGCCCCGTCACCGTCAGCGCGAACGGCTCGAGGTAGTCGATCTCATTGTCGGCGGTGAGGCGGAAGGGGCGGTCGTGGCCGGGGTAGATGACATCCGCCAGATCGATGACCCGGTCGATGCTGCGTGATGCCTGCTCGGCGTCCCAGAAGACGAGGGGGTTGCGGCGTGTCCGGGCAACGTAGGCGAAGTGCAGTGCGTCGCCGGTGATCGCGCTCCGCCCGGCATCGGTGTCCACCAGCACCCCGATGCTGCCGGGCGAATGCCCCGGCAGCCCGACAGCGGTGACGCCGGGGATGATGTCCTCCCCGTCCGCGACCTCGCGGACGGGTAGTTGTTCGAGCAGCAGTCCGGTCCACGCGGGGGTGGCCCAGTCGTTGGTATGCGGCGTGTGGGCGTACCGCCGCTCGTCGCTGTGGATCAGCAGGGTCGCCTGTGGGAACAGATCGATGTTCTGTACGTGGTCCCAGTGGGCGTGCGTGAGCACCACGGTGTCGATGTCCGCCGCCGTGAGCCCGCGGGCGGCGAGCGCGTCCCACAGGTGGGGGCGCCGTCCGACGTGCGCGGCGTCGACGAGGATGTTCCGGTTCCGCCCCGCGGCGTCGGTTCCGCGGACCAGGAAGACTCCGCAGAAGGCGGGATAGCCCTGGTCGGTGTCGATGGCGAAGCCGGGCAGGAGAATGTCGATCGTCGGCATGGAACTCCCTTGTCGCTGGCTGCTGTTGATGGTCTGCGGGCTGTGGTCGGGGCAGCGGTCCGGGTCACTGGTCCGGCGCGTCGGGGACGACGGAGCGCAGCGCTTCGAGGCTCCGGGGATTCACGAGGGTGGACAGGTCGCCGGGCGGATCGCCGGTGACACAGTCGCGGATCAGGCGCCGCATCACCTTTCCGCTACGGGTCCTGGGCAGAGCGGGAAGTGCAATCACTCGGCCGGGCCGGAAGGCGTGCCCGAGCGCGTCGGCCACGCGCTCACGGATCCGGTCTGCGTCCGACGCGGCAAGCCGGCCGCGCGAGGGGACCACGAAGCACCAGAGGACTTCCCCCTTGATGCGGTGCGGCACCCCGACAGCTGCGGCCTCGGCCACTGCCGGGTCCCCGAGGACGGCCTCTTCGACCTCGGCCGGCCCGAGCCGCTTGCCTGCCACCTTGATGACGTCGTCCAGCCGGCCGTGCAGGAACCACTCCTCGCCGACGCAGGAGGCGAGGTCGCCGTGGGACCAGAGGCCCGGCCGCCGGCTGAAGTACGTATGGGCGAAACGCTCCGGCGCCCGCCACAGTCCGCGGGTCATCCCCGGCCAGGCTCGCCGGACCACCAGCTCGCCCAGTTCTCCCGCGGCGACCTCGGTGCCGTCGGCGTCGACGACGGCGGCATCGATGCCCAGGCAGGGGCCTGCGAAGCTGCAGGGCGACTGCGGCACGGTGGGCGAGGATCCCAGGAGCGACCCACCGACCTCCGTACCTCCGCTGATATTGATCACGGGGCAGCGCCGGCCGCCGAATTCCGCGAAATACCACTGCCAGGCATCCTCGGTCCAGGGTTCCCCGGTGGAGCCCAGAATCCTCAGCCGGGTGGAGGCGGGCGGGGCGGCCGGGGCGGGGTCTCGCGTCATCAGCGTCCGCGACAGGCTGGGCGAGCTCCCGAAGACCGTGACCCGGTGGTCGTCCAGCAGTCGCCACAGCCGGGCAGGGTCCGGATGGTCGATCGCGCCTTCGTACGCCAGGACGCAGGCACCCGCGAGGGTGCAGCCGACGGCGACAAGCGGAAACATGATCCAGCCGGGGTCGGTGACCCAGAAGGCCACATCGTCCGGGCGGACGTCGAGGTTGTAGCGGACTTCCGAGCCGACCTGCAACGGAAAGCCGCCGTGGGTATGGACCGTGCCCTTGGGCCGTCCGGTGGTGCCGGAGGTGTGCATGAGAAGGAAGGGGGCGCTGCCGGGGAGCGAGACGGTCGCGGCGGGCTCCGCCTCGACCAGCCGGTCCCAGCTCGTGGCCGCCGGACGAGCCGACGACGTGTCGTCCATCGACCCGCGCGTCAACTCCTCGGTGACGACGACGAGATGATGTACTGCGGGCACCTTCTCCGCCGCTGCACGGGCGACCGACTCCATGTCGTGCCGAGTGCCGCGCCGGGTCGTGGCAGCAGCAGTGACGAGCACCTGTGCCTCGGCGTCCGCCAGCCGTACGGCGAGCGCCTCGGAGCCGAAGCCGGAGAACATCGGCGCCAGTACGGCTCCGATGCGGGCGCAGGCGAAGAGCAGCACGAAGGCCTCGGGACCGGGTGGCAGAAATGCCGCCACCCGGTCCCCCACCCCCACCCCGAGACCGCGCAGCCCGGTGGCGACCCGGGCGCTCAGCTGCGCCACCTCGCCGTAGCCGAGCCGGCCGCCGGACCCGTCCTCGCGCTCCCAGCGCAACGCGACGGCGTCACCACGGCCCTCCCGCACATGGCGTTCGAGGCAGGAGTCGACGAGATTCGTGCGGCCGCCCGGGAACCAGCGGGTGGCGGCGATACCACCGCGGTCGTCGCAGGTGCGCAGCGGCGGTTCGTGCCAGACAATGCCGATGTCACGAGCGGCGTGGGACCAGTACCACTCCGGATCGGCGACGGAACGGCCGTGCAGCTCACGGTATCCGTCGATGCGGTGGGCGCGGCAGAACGCGGCAACATTGCTGTGCTCGGTCAACTCGCGGCCCGGGAACCAGACATACTCGCCCATCAGACACTCCCCGGATTCTCGATCAGCGCGGCGATGCCCTGGCCACCTCCGATGCACATGGCGATCACGGCGAACCGCCCGCCGGTTCGGCGCAGTTCGTGCGCGGCCTTGAGCAGCAGGATCGTGCCCGTGGCGCCGATGGGGTGTCCCAGCGCGATCGCTCCGCCGTTCGGATTGACCCGGTCGGGCTCGAGCTTGAGGTCGTCCATCACTGCAAGGACCTGGGCGGCGAAGGCCTCGTTGAGCTCGATCACCTGGACGTCGTCGAGGAGGAGGCCGGTGCGCTGCAGCAGTTTCCTGATGGCCTCGGCGGGCGCGAATCCCATGATCTCCGGTTCGAGCGCAGTGACGACCGTGTCGCGCAGCCAGCACAAGGGGGCGGTTCCGTGGGGGAGATCGGCACCGCGCATCAGCACCACGGCGGCGGCACCGTCGTTGAGCCCCGCCGAGTTCCCCGCAGTGACCGTGCCGTCATCGGTGAACGCGGGAGCGAGCGCCGCGAGTTTCTGCAGGGTGGTGCCGGGGCGCGGGTGTTCGTCCTGCTCGACAGCGCCGTCCGGAGTGATCACGGGCACGATCTGGTCGGCGAACCGCCCGTCCGCAAGGGCCGCGGCGGCGCGGCGCTGACTCTCGGCGGCCCAACGGTCCTGGCGCTCCCGGGAGATGGAGAACAGTCCCGCCACGCGCTCACCCGTCATACCCATCGGAGCGTGCGCGAACGGGTCGGTGACCAGCGAGACGGTGCCGTCGATCCGGTGCTGCCCGAAGAGTTCGTCGGGGGCCCGCTCGCCGTAGTCGAGCAGCGGCTGGCGGGTCATCGACTCGTTGCCACCGGCCACCATGATCTCGGCCTCGCCGAGGGCAAGATTCTGTGCGGCGGACCAGACGGCCTGCATGCCGGACCCGCACAGCCGGTTGACGTTGTACGCGCGGACGTGGACCGGCAGTCCGGCGGCGAGTGCCGCGCGCCGGGCGTTGAACGCGTCCGGCCCCACCTGTCCCACACAGCCCAGGACCACTTCGTCGACGGCGTACAACTCGACGCCGGCGCGCACGATCGCTTCCTGGATCACCACGGCACCGAGCCGGTGCGCGGGGACCGAACGCAGCGCGCCCCGGTACCGCCCCACCGGCGTACGGGCCCCCTGGACAACGGCGATGTCGGACAGCATCAGATGTCACTCCTTCGCTGGGTACCCAGCAACAGGGCGTCCCGGTCGGGCCGTACCAGAAGCATCGAGATCACACCGCCGGCGATCAGCAGCCAGGCCGCGACATCGAAGGCCCGGCCATACCCCAGCGCTTCACTCGGCGCCGCATCGATGATCCGGCCGGTGACATACGGCGCGAGCAGACTGGAGAGGGCGGCGAGCGCGTACGACAGCCCCAGGGCGGCGCTGCGCCGTCCGGGCGGGGAGATGTCCGCGATGGCCGAGTTGGTCAGCGGTGTCTGCCCGTTGCCGGCGGAGAAGGCCACCACCAGCGGCAGCAGGAGGGCGCCGGGCCCCACGCGGGTGGTCAGCAGCAGGCAGGCCCCGGCGAGCAGTGGCAGCAGTGCGCCGAGCAGGCCCTGGGCGACCCGGGCGGTGGTGCCCCGGCGCAGCAGCCGCTGGGCGGCGATTCCGGCTGTGAGGACAAGGACGGCCATCAACAGTGCGGGCAGCCCGAGGATCCCGCTGATCTCCGCGTCGCTGAATCCCGCCTGTTCCTCCAGGAACAGCGGCAGCCAGGCGAATCCGAGGGCCAGGGTCCACATCACCGTGAAGGCGGAGAACGTGGCCCCGAGCCAGGTGCCGGTGGTGACGATGCGCCGGAAGGGCGCCTCGCCGGCGGCCGCGCCCGGTACAGCAACGGACAAGACATCCCCGACCGGGGCGGTGGCGTCCACCCGTGCGGCGTACGGTCCGCTTCCGCCGAGCCGCAACCAGGCGATCACCCAGAGGATCCCGATCCCGCCCAGCAGACCGAAGGAGGCGCGCCACCCGAGGGTGTTGCTGACCAGGATGACAAGGGGGGCGGCCACAATGGTGCCGCCCGCGCCCCCGGCGACGACCACGGCGGAGGGCAGCGACCGCTCCTTGCCCGGAAACCAGGTGAACGCTGTGTAGTTGGCCAGCGGATACCCCGGCCCCTCGCCCGCGCCGAGCACCACACGGGTGGCGACGAGTGCACCGAAGCCCGCCGCGGGCAGCAGGATCGGGAGCTGCGCCGCGGCCCAGACCAGCGCGAGTGCGGCGAGCAGCGGCCGGGCACGGATCCGGTCGCCAAGGAAGCCGACCGCGCCGGCCGAGACACTGAACAGCAGGTAGAAGCTGCTGGCGACGGTACCGAACTCGGTTGCAGTGAGACCGAGATCGTCCCTGATGGGGTCCGCGGTGAGGCCGAGTACGGCCTTGTCCGCGGCGTTGATCACGATGAAGAGCGCCAGCACGACCAGGACGGTGCGGGCGCGTCGGCGGGTGCCGTCGGCCGTGCTGCCGGGGTGCACTTCGGTTTCGAGTCCCATCACACGGCCAGTCGCTCGTCCAGCCGGTCGGACAACGCCTTGTCGTCGAAAAGGAACTTCATCAGAACCCCTCCCAGCGGAACGGAACGGCACCGTTCCGGAGCATTGCGCGGAACGTACACCGGGAATTGACGGAACGCAACCGTTCCGTTCCGTGCTAATCTCCGATCATGGACACAAGCCCTGCCGGCGATCTCGTCCGCCCTGCCACCGGCGCCGCCCTCCTCCGGGAGTCCGTGACGCAGACGATCCGACGGGCCATGTTCGAGGAGCTGGCGGAGACCGGGTATGCCCGTATGTCCATGGAAGCCGTGACCCGCCGCGCGGGCGTCGGCAAGGCCGCGCTCTACCGCCGCTGGCCTTCCAAAGAGGCGATGGTGGTGGACCTTGTGTCCGAGATGGCCGCCGAACACATCCCCACCACGACGGACTCGGGGTCGCTGAGTGGCGATGTCGAGAGGTTCATCAGGGAGACCATGGACGCGCTGCGGCATCCGCTGGTGGGCCGGATCATCCCTGATCTGCTGGCCGAGTCGGCTCGCAAAAATACCCTGCACGAGGCCCTTCATCAGGCGGTCCTCGAGCCCCGTCGCGCAGCCGTCGCGACGCTCCTGCGCCGGGCGACGGAGCGTGGCGAACTGCCGCCCGACATCGACACGAGCCTCGCCATCGACCTCTTCGGTGCCCCGCTGTACTTCCGCATGCTGGCCGCCGGCGGGCCGACGGACGACGGCTACGTCGCACGCCTCGTCAAGGCCATCGTGGCGGCCATCACCGCCGGCCGCTGACCGCGCCCGACGAAGGACCCGCAGTTGCGGGAGTTTCCGGAATTGGTCGGCTGCCGGGCCGTCGCGCCCTCACAGCCCGGCGGGGCAACGAGTCGCGCATGCGAGGCGGCAGTGTGACGCTGGGAGGATGAGCTGGGCATCGTGGACGACTACCGGAGTGTTCTCAGGGCGCGGAGGGGTGCTCACGGACGAGGTCGGCGTGGTGACCGGGGACCTCACCGTGCATACCACCTGGGCGGATGGTGAAGCACGGGTCGCTGTGCAGTTCAGCGGGGCATCGGACTGGTTCACGATGTCGGGCAGTCCAACGTCCTGCCCTTCCGAGAGCGACAGCCGCACACTCCATGACGCCGTGGTGCAAGCCGTGCGGGACGGTGACGCTGCCACCGTTCCGTGTCTGCCGCCCCAGACCTCGGTGCAGTGATGCCCTGTCCGCGACCTGGTGGTCGTGGGGATCAGCAACTCGGCGGCCGGCAGTGGGTGTTCTGGTGACCGGCAGCGCGAGCTCGTTGAGCGCGGCCCACGGATGAGGAAGCCGAAGGGCGCGATGCGGACGACGGGCCGGAGAGACGGGACCGCCCCGGCCGGACAGAAGTGCCGGCCGGGGCGGAACAGGTGCGGGCGAAGGACGGGTGCCTCCGTGGCGAAGGCTCTTGTCGGGCTTCAGCCCAACGATCGCCGCATGGGCAGTGGCAAGCCCCGGGACCCCTCACCCGTCCGCAGCCATCGCGTCAGCCGAGGATCGCGAGGGCCTGGTTGAAGGTCGCCGACGGACGCATGACCGCCGAGGCCTTAGAGGCGTCCGGCTGGTAGTAGCCACCGATGTCGACCGGCGAGCCCTGCACCGCGATCAGCTCGTCGACGATGGTCTGCTCCTGCTCGCTCAGCGTCTTGGCGAGGGCGGCGAACGCCTCCGCGAGCTGGGCGTCGTCGGTCTGCTTCGCCAGCTCCTGCGCCCAGTAGAGCGCCAGGTAGAAGTGGCTCCCACGGTTGTCGATGCCACCAAGCCGGCGGCTGGGCGACTTGTTCTCGTTGAGGAAGGCGCCGGTCGCCCGGTCCAGTGTGTCGGCGAGCACCTGAGCGCGCGCATTGCCCGTCGTCTGCGCGAGGTGCTCGAAGCTGACCGCGAGCGCGAGGAACTCGCCCAGGCTGTCCCAGCGCAGGTAGTTCTCCTTGACGAGCTGCTGGACGTGCTTGGGCGCGGAGCCGCCGGCGCCGGTCTCGAACAGTCCGCCACCGTTCATGAGCGGGACGACGGAGAGCATCTTCGCGCTCGTGCCGAGCTCAAGGATCGGGAACAGGTCGGTCAGGTAGTCGCGCAGCACGTTGCCGGTGACCGAGATCGTGTCCTCGCCGCGGCGGATGCGCTCCAGGGAGAACGCGGTCGCGTCGACCGGCGACAAGATCTCGATCCGCAGCCCGTCGGTGTCGTGCTCGGCGAGGTAGGTCCTGACCTTCTCAATGAGGACCGCGTCGTGCGCGCGGCCCTCGTCGAGCCAGAACACCGCCGGGGCGCCGGTCGCGCGGGCGCGGGTGACGGCGAGCTTGACCCAGTCCTGGATCGGCAGGTCCTTGGTCTGGCACATGCGGAAGATGTCGCCGGCGCCCACGGCCTGCTCGAGCACGACGTTGCCACCACCGTCGACGACCCGCACCGTTCCCGTGGCAGGGATCTCGAAGGTCTTGTCGTGGCTGCCGTACTCCTCGGCCTTCTGCGCCATGAGGCCGACGTTGGGCACCGAGCCCATCGTCGACGGGTCGAAGGCGCCGTTCGCGCGGCAGTCGTCGATGACGACCTGGTAGATGCCTGCGTAGCTGCTGTCGGGGAGAACCGCGAGGGTGTCGGCCTCCTGGCCGTCCGGGCCCCACATGTGACCGGAGGTGCGGATCATGGCCGGCATGGAGGCGTCGACGATGACATCGCTCGGTACGTGCAGATTGGTGATGCCCCGGTCGGAGTCGACCATCGCCAGGGCCGGGCCCTCAGCGAGCTCGGCCTCGAAGGACGCCTTGATCGCCGCGCCCTCGGGCAGCGACTCCAGGCCCTTGAGGATGCCACCGAGCCCGTCGTTCGGGCTCAGTCCGGCCGCGGCGAGCGCCGCGCCGTGCTCGGCGAACGTCTTCGGGAAGAAGGCCCGTACTACGTGACCGAAGATGATCGGGTCGGAGACCTTCATCATCGTGGCCTTCAGGTGCACCGAGAACAGGACGCCCTCGGCCTTGGCACGCGCGACCTGCGCGGTGAAGAACTCACGCAGCGCCGCCACCCGCATCACCGACGCGTCCACGACCTCGCCCGCCAGCACGGGCACCGACTCGCGCAGGACGGTGGTGCTGCCGTCGTCCCCCGCCAGCTCGATGCGCAGTGAGCCGTCCTCGGCGATGACCGCGGACTTCTCGGTGGAGCGGAAGTCGTCGGCGTCCATGTGCGCGACGTTCGTCTTCGAGTCGGAGACCCACGCACCCATCCTGTGCGGGTGCGCCTTGGCGTAGTTCTTCACCGACGCCGGGGCACGGCGGTCGGAGTTGCCCTCACGCAGCACCGGGTTGACGGCACTGCCCTTGACCTTGTCGTAACGCGCGCGGACGTCACGGTCCTCGTCGGACTTCGGGTCGTCCGGGTAGTCCGGCAGCGCGTAGCCCTGCTGCTGCAGCTCAGCGATCGCCGCCTTCAGCTGCGGGATCGAAGCCGAGATGTTCGGCAGCTTGATGATGTTCGCGCCGGGCGTCTTGGCCAGCTCGCCGAGCTCGGCGAGGGCGTCGTCGACCCGCTGGCCCTCTTCCAGGCGCTCGGGGAAGCTGGCGACAATGCGCCCCGCGAGCGAGATGTCACGCGTCTCCACAGTGACCCCGGCCGTCGAGGCGTAGGCCTGGACCACAGGCAAGAACGAATGGGTCGCCAGGGCCGGGGCCTCGTCAGTGTGCGTATAGATGATGGTCGAGTCAGTCACCGGGTGCTCCGCTCCACGTCTGCAACATTGCTCGACATCAAGATATCTCGTGACCGCACCCCTCTCGACAGGGCCCTGGCCTACCCGCACACCCCGGTCAGAGCTCGCGCCGTGGCAGGACGGCCTCCGCCCACACCTGCTTCCCGCCGCCGAGCGGCACGGAGCCGTACGACGCCGACACCGCCTCGACAAGCAGGATCCCCCGGCCACCGGTCGCCTCCCAGTCCATACTCGCCGGTTTGACGGGCGCGCGCGGCGACGAGTCGTTCACCGCCACCCTCAGCCGCTCCCCCGTGAATGTGAGATCGAGGCGCACCTGACCCTGGGTGTGCACCAGAGCATTGGTGACCAGCTCGGAGGCGATCAGCAGGATCGCGTCGCGCTCTTCCGTCACGTTCCAGGAGCGCAGTGTGCGGGAGGTGAAGCGGCGCGCGTGCGCGACCGCGTCGGGCAGCCTCCACACCGTCCAGGTCGCCCGGAGCGGCCGAACCCCTATCCCGTCGTAGCGCAGGAGCATCAGGGCCACATCGTCGTCGCGCCGGTTGACGCCGCCGAGCAGTTCGTCGGCCATCCGCCCGGCATCGGACGGATCGGCGGTGGAGAGTGCGTCGCACACGCGGCGCATGCCGTCGTCCAGGTGAAGGCTCGACGACTCGACCAGGCCGTCCGTCAGCAGCGCGAGAACCGCGCCCGGGACCAGTGCGACCGTGGTCATCGGGAACTCTGCCTCCGCCACCACGCCCAGCGGCGGCCCACCCTCGATCTCCACCTCCCCGGTACCGCCGCCCGGGATACGAAGCAACGGCGGGAGATGCCCCGCCCGGACGCACCAGGCGGTGCCCTCCTCCATGTCGATGGCGACATAGCAGCAGGTGGCGAAGAGGTCGGTCTCCATGCCGACAAGCAGGCGATTGGCGCGGGAGACGACCACGTCGGGCGGATGGCCCTCCACGGCATAGGCCCTGATCGCCGTACGCATCTGGCCCATGATCGTCGCGGCACCCGCGTTGTGCCCCTGCACATCCCCGACGACCAGCGCCACATGGTTCTCGGAGAGCGGGATCACGTCGTACCAGTCGCCGCCCACCGCCAGTCCCACCGTCGCCGGCAGATAGCGGGCGACGGCCACCGCGCCGGACAGCTGCGGGAGCTTACGGGGCAGCAGGCTGCGCTGGAGCATGGTGGCGAGCTCGTGCTCGGCGTCGAGCGCACGGGCGCGCACCAGGGCCTGTCCCACCAGGCCCGCGGTCGCGGTGAGCAGGTACCGCTCCTCGGGGCCGAACGCGTGCGGCTCGTCCCATCCGACCAGGCACGCGCCGACCACCCGGCCTTCGGCCGGGAGCGGCAGAACGGCGAGACCACCGGGGCCCACGCCCCTGAGGCCCGGTTCAAGGGTGGAACCCGCCGTCCACAGGCTCATGCGGCCCTCGCGCACCGCGGCCTCCAGAGTGGGCAGCGCGCCCGCGGGCGCATCGGGCCACTCGGACCGCCATTCGGACCGCCAGAGCCCCGGCCAGGCATCGGGTTCCGGTGGATCGAGGACTGTGACCACCAACCGGTCGCCCTCCAGCTCGGCAAGAGCCACCCGATCTGCTTCCAGCGGGTCACGCAGGGCGACGACCACCGCCCTGCTGACGTCCCGGACAGTCATCGCACCGGCCAGCGCGACGGACAGTCGCTGCACCCTGGAGACCTCGTCGGCGGTGGGCCGCAGATGCGAGGCGTCGGCGACCACTCCGAGCACCCGCTCCGGTCTGCCTTCGCTGTCCGCCAGCACCCGGTACCGCAGGCGCAGCCAGCGCAGCTCGCCGTTGGGGCGGCGGATGCGGAACTCGAGTTCCCGGCCACCGGCGGTTATGTGGCCCGGCTCGACGACGGACATCAGCGCGGGCAGATCGTCGGGGACGGTGTGCGCCAGCAGTGTCTCCAGACGTCCGTCGAAGTCGTCCCGCGCGATGTCGACCAGGTTGAGCACCCGGGCGTCCACGTCGATCCGCCCCGTGCTCAGGAGCAGGGTGAACGAGCCGACGCAGAAGCGGTCCAGGGCGGGGCCCAGCATCGGCCGGGGCCCCGTGCGGCCGGTGCGGGAGTCAGGTTCACCGCCTGCTTCGAGCCATGCGGTGACCTGGTCGGCGTAGAGCTCCAGAAAGTTGCGCCGGTCGGCGTCGAAGCCGTCCGCGACGTCGTCCACGACAACCAGACAGCCCAGCGGAATGCCGTTCGCACCGAGCGGCAGTGCGCCCAGCGAGATGTTGGCGGGCAGGATCTCCGGGGGGTTCTCGCCGTAGGCGGCGATCCCCGCCGCGTTCAGCCACAGGGGGCGGCCGGTGTGGAAGGCGTCCGCCACCGGAGAACGACCGGAGAGAGGATAGCTGGGCGACAGCCCGTACAGGGCGCCGGACCCTCCCGCCGACTCCGCAAGCTCCAGACTGTCGTTCCTCTTGCCCAGCACATAGACAGCGGCCAGCACCGCCCCACCGAAGACCCGGATCCGCTCTCTCACAGTCCCCAGCGCCCCGGTCGCCGGGCGCGGACACGCTTCGCCCGGCCCACGAGGTGAACCCGTGGGCTCGGTGGCTCCATCGCCGGACGTCTCATCTTCCCTCGCATCCGACCGGTCTTCGCAGAGCGAGCCGCCCTCCGAGGAGGCACACCCACCTCGTCACGCATCTGGGACCTGTCACTTCCAGCCTAGGGAAGGCGGGCGCCGCGTGCGGGCTTCTACGTGTGTTCCGCAGCTCTGGTCTCGTGCGACCGGGCGCCCGCCCTGTTCCACGGCGGTCCGGCCGACGCCAGGGCCGCAGCAGGTTTGTGGCAGACCGGCGCGAAGCGGGCGCCGGCGGCGGTCCCGGTCCGCTTCGACGACGACTGCGCCTCGAGCGTGCTCGGGAACGGTGCGGCGGTCTCCGTGATGTGGCTGGTTCCCGTCGGGGGCGCCGAACCGGCCCGACGCCCACTGACCCACGCTTCCGTCGATCCGCCCAGGCAGAAAGTCGGCGTGGCCGTTGTGCCGGGCGTACTCCTCGCTCATGTGCACCAGGACCTCGCGGGGCGAGATCGACTCCTGGCCGTTGGTACCGGTGCCATCGAGATCGGGCGGGGTCCGCCACAGGTTTTCCGGCGCTTCGGTCAGCCCGGGCGACACCTCATCGGCAAGCGCCAAGCACACAACCGCCCTTGCATCAAGGGTCGTTGAGGGATACGGATGTACCCTGTCCACTCTCGCGACCGCAGTTGACGCGATTCCATTCGCCGCTCCGGCCGATCGAGCGGGATGCCGTGTTCCCGCACCGCCCGAAGTGGCCTTCGTGCGCACGGCAGTTCGCGGGGCGGCGATGTGATCCAGGTCATCCCCTGGATTCCCAGGAATCTCCGCTGTGGCCCTGATGCGTGTGGGATCGTACGGCCAGTTGTTACTCACTGGTACAGGTGAGTCCTTCCCCTGTTGCGCGTCTCCCCCAACACACGCTCCGAGGATTCCTACGTGCGTAAGCTCCCTGCCAGACATGTCGTTTTACTGACTCTGGCCTCCATTTCCCTGCTCGCAACCGGCTGTTCGGCCGGGACCGGGACACCACCCGCCGCGGCCGCCGGCGCCCAGCACCCCACCAGCATCCCGAACCCGGCCCCCAGCCCCTCGCGGCAGCTTGCCGTGGCCGGGGTGCCCGAGGGGAAGCCGACCGCCGTCGCGCGGGCAGGCGGCGGCGGGAAGGCGAAGAAGTCGCCGCTGAAGGTCGCCTCCTACGACCGCGCCAGTCGACGGGCTGTCATATCCAGCGCGGAGAAAGCCCCTTCAGGGGCCAAACCCGCCAAGAACACTCCCGCCATCGGCGACGTCATCGCCAGCGGTCCCGCACCGGGAGCGCCCGACGGGCTGCTCGCCAAGGTCACCGACGTGGCCGGGAAGACCGACAAGGGCACCGAAGTCAGGACTGAGCCCGCGAAGCTCAGCGCGCTGCTCGGTGACGACAAGGCACAGGGCACGGTCCCGGTCGATCCGGCGACCGTCGACGTCGAGCCGCTGGTCCAGGGAGTAAAGGTCTCCTGGGCGAAGGCCGGGAACATCCATGTCGGCCCCCAGGGTGCGAAGTTGCCGCTCGGAAGCCTGCGGATCGATGTCGGAGCGTCGGTTCCGCTGCCGGTCACCGAGGGCGCTCCCGTGGCGGGGGCGGCGTCGGTCGCCGGCTATGTGCAGCTGGCACCCGCGGTCGAGTTCTCGTACGACGGGTCCTCCGTCCTCACACCGGACGCCGCCTTCCTGGGACTGAGCGGTGACTGGACGTCGCAGTGGCAGCTGAAGGGCAAAGCCGTCGCCGGCGGCAAGCCGGTACGGATTCCGTTCGCCAAGCTGCACGCCGATCCCGTGATCCAGGTCGGGCCCGTGCCGGTGGTGGTGAATCTCGACCTCACGGCGTACGCCCAGGTGGCCGCGGACGGCACCGTCACCGTCGACATCAAGCAGGACCTCAAGGGTGGCTTCCGGATCGGCGGCAGCTACTCGAAGTCGGGCGGATGGAAGCCTGTCAGTACCTCCGACATGACCGGTACCCCGGTACGGGCGAAGGTGACCGCGGCCGGCAATGTGAAGGCCGCCCTCGGCGCCGAGGCCACGGTCGGCCTGTACGGCGCGGTCGGCGTCACCGCCGATCTCGCCCCCTATCTGCGAGGCGAGGCCACCGCTGTCGCGACACCGGGAACCGTCGCGGGAAGCTGGAAGATCTACGGCGGGGTGGATCTGACGGGATGGCTGCAACTGCAGTTGTCCATCTTCGGTACGCCCGTGTTCCAGCACCGCATCCCCCTGGGCAGCCTGCACCGGGAGTGGCCGCTGGCACACGGCGGGGGCGCAGTGGCCTGACGTCCGGCACCAGCAACCGGGAGCCCCTGCCGAGGAATTCGGCAGGGGCTCTCTGCTCCATCGCGATTCCGCTTCCAGCGACGGCACAAGCAACCGGCCGAGCGCCCGGTCAGCGCTCGGCGTCGTGGCGGGTGAGGGCCACTTCATGACGCGCCCCTCTGTGTTGCCGACCTTGGACGGGCTTGGGCTTGTTCGACCCGCCGCAGCGCGACAACGTTGTCAATCGGGAGATGCCGATCAGTAGAGCGCCAACCGCACAGTGTCGTCAAGGGTGTTCGGAAGCGGGGGCTCAGCGTGTTGAGTACACGGGGCGAGGGTGCCCTTACGGGATGCGTGGGATGTGCGGTACGGTCCCCTCCGGCTTGTTCGACCCGTCGTGCGTGGCCCTTCCGACAAGGCAGGACCGCCATGCCCTTGAAGCTCCCGGCCGCCTTCGCGGCCGTGGCGCTGACCGTGGGGCTCACCGTGCCCGCGCTCGCCGCTCCCGCGGCGGCGGACACGGCATTGCCCCTCGTCAGTGATCCGACCGCCTACGTCAACCCGCTGATCGGCAGCAGGAACGGCGGCAACACCTTTCCCGGCGCCGTTCTCCCGCAGGGGATGCTCTCCTGGAGTCCCGAGAACACCCGCGGAAACGCCACCCGCACTGCCGCTCCGGGCGGTTATCAGTACGACGCCACTCGCATCCGCGGCTTCAGCCTGACCCATATGTCCGGCACCGGCTGCGCGGGCGGCTCCGGCGACATCCCGTTCTTCCCGTACGCGGGCGAGGTCACCTCCTCCCCCGCCGCGGACACCAAGGACGCGGTGTACGCGTCCGACTTCAGCCACGCCGACGAAACCGCCGAACCCGGCCACTACAAGGTCGCGCTGAAGTCCGGCGTCACCGCCGACCTGACCGCCACCACCCGTACCGGCTCCGGCCGCTTCACCTTCCCCGAGGACAAGGCGGCCTCGCTCCTCATCCGCAGCGCCAACTCCGAGGTCGGCTCCACGGACGCGCGGATCGACATCGATCCGCAGCGCCGCACCGTCTCCGGCTCGGTCACCAGCGGCAACTTCTGCGGATACCTCGATCCCGAGGGGCGCCGCAGCTACTACACAGTCCACTTCACCGCCACCTTCGACCGCGCCTTCACGTCCCACGGGACCTGGAAGGACGGCGAGTTGAAGCCGGGCGTCACCACGGCCGACGGCGGGACGGGCGGCTTCGGCACCGACGGCCGCCCTGTCGCGGGCAAGGGCTCGGGCGGATACGTTCAGTTCGCGCCCGGCAAGGACCCCGTCGGCGTGAAGGTGGCGATCTCCTATGTCGACCAGAAGGGTGCCGAGGCCAATCTCGCCGCCGAGAACCCGCCGGCCCGCTCCTTCGACGACGTACGGCGGGCCGCGCGCGACGCCTGGCGTCGCGAACTCTCCGCCATCCGCGTCGGTGGCGGCGCCGACACCGACCGCACGACCTTCTACACCGCGCTCTACCACGCCCTCCTGCACCCCAACGTCGTCAACGACTCCGACGGGCGGTACGCGGGCAGCGACGGCAAGGTCCACACGGTAGGAGGCAGGCAGAAGGCCCAGTACGGCACCTTCTCGGGCTGGGACGTCTACCGCTCGCAGCTCCAGCTGCTGACGCTCATCAAGCCGCACACCGGCTCGGACATCGCCCAGTCGCTGTACAACCTCGCCCGCCAGAACGGCGGCCTGTGGGACCGGTGGATCCACAACTCCGGCGGTACGCACGTCATGAACGGAGACCCGTCGCCCGCCGCCCTCGCCGGCATCCACGCCTTCGGCGGCGACGGCTTCGACCTGGGAGGAGCACTGGACTCGCTGGTCAAGGCAGCGACCGTTCCGACCGAGAAGGACCTCAGCCCGGCCGGAAAGCCGATCCTGTCGGTGGGCCAGCGGCCGTCCCTCGACAAGTACCTGGCCGGCCACTACATGCCGTCCGTCTCGAATGCCTGGGGCGGCGCGGCCGAGACCCTGGAGATCTCCGGCGCCGACTTCGCCCTCTCCCAGCTCGCCACCGCGGCAGGCAGGAAGAAGACGGCGACGACGTTCGCCGAGCGTGCCCAGTGGTGGCAGAACAACTTCAACGCCGCCGCCGACCCGACCGGCGGATACATCGCCAACCGCAAGTCCGACGGCAGCTGGGTCACCGGCTTCACACCGGCCACCGGCAATGGCTTCGTCGAGGGCACCGCGGCCCAGTACACCTGGATGGTCCCGCACAATGCCGCGGGTCTCTTCGCGGCGATGGGCGGCAAGGACCGGGCCGTAAAGCGCCTGGACTCCTTCTTCCACAACTCCGACGGCAGCTGGGCCTTCACCGGCAGCGGCGGCGACAAGTCCGAGATGGACAACGAACCGTCCATCAACGTGCCCTACCTGTACGCGTACGCAGGCCAGCCGTACAAGACGCAGGAGACCGTACGGGCCGCGATGCGGAAACTGTGGTCCACGGCGCCCGAGGGCATTCCGGGCAACGACGATCTCGGCGCCATGTCCTCCTGGTACGTCTTCTCCGCGATGGGCATGTACCCGCAGGTGCCATCGCGCGCCGAACTCGTCCTGTCGTCACCGCTGTTCCCGCGCATCCAGATCGAGCGCGGCCATCGTGACATCACCGTGAGGGCACCGGGCGCGGCCGCCGACGCCCCGTATGTCCAGTCGCTGAAGCTCAACGGCGCGACGAGCGACAGGCCGTGGCTGCCCGCCTCTCTCGTCGCTCGTGGCGGGAGCCTCGACTACACCCTCGGCAAGGAGCCCAACCGCTCCTGGGGTTCGGCCGCCGACAGCGCCCCGCCGTCGTTCCGCACCGGCGAGCAGCCCTACCAGATCGGCGTCGGACCGACCACCGGGACCATCGCTCCCGGCGGCTCACTGACCATCAAGGTCGCGGCTGTACAGGTGAGTTCAGGCGAGGGACCAGAGGTGGGCTTCAAGGTGACCGCGCCGGCCGGACTCACCGCCTCGCCCGCCTCCGGCACGGTCGGGCCGGAAGGAACGGCCGAGATCGAGCTGACGGCAGGAGAGCGGACGGCGGAAGGCTTCTACGATGCCGAGGTGGCCGTCACAAGTCACGGTGGCCCGGCCGTGAAGCAGCCCGTCACGCTCACTGTCGCGAAGCCCGGCAGTCTGCTCGCCGCGTACAACAACGCCGGCGCCTCCGACGATGCGGGCGAGCACGACGAAGCCGACTACGACGGCGGCGGCTGGAGCTACTCGCGCCAGGCACTCACCGGCGCCGGACTCGCGCCGGGCGCCAAGGGCACCACCCAGGGCCTTGAGTTCACGTGGCCCGCATCACCAGTGGCCCGCCCCGACAACGCCTCGGCCACCGGCCAGACGATCGACCTCGCCGGCACGCCTGCCGCGCTCTCCTTCCTCGGCAGCGCCGTCAACGGCAACCAGGCGGCGACGGCGAAGGTGACGTACACCGACGGCAGTTCGGGCACAGCCGATCTCTCCTTCACCGACTGGACGGTCGGCGGCGGGGGCGGCACGGTCCAGTACGGGAACGAGACCGTCGCCAGGACCCCGTACCGCAATGTCAGCGGCGGCGACAAGGACGTGGTGGACGCCTACATCTTCGCCACCAAGTCCTTCCACGCGCCCTCCGGCAAGACCATCAGGAGCGTGACACTGCCGGAGAACCAGAACATCCATGTGTTCACGGTGGCGCTGGGCTGACATGCCTGACAGGGCTGCCCGCCCGCCGATGTCCGCCGGGCGTGGTGCCCGGCCGCGCAACCACACAGCAGTCGCCCCGCCCCTTCTCGGGCGGGGCGACTGTACGGTGCAACAGCCCCGCCCGGCCCCTCATCCCTCCGAAGGAAACGTCTGTTCCGTCCAGATGGTCTTCCCGGACTCGGTGTAACGCGTGCCCCATCGGTGAACAAGCTGCGCGACGATGAACAGCCCCCGCCCGCCCTCGTCGTCCTCCGCGCTGTGGCGCAGGTGTGGCGAGGTGTGGCCGGTGTCCGCGACCTCGCATACGAGCGTGCGATCACGGATGAGACGCAGACGCAACGGGCCGTCCGCATGCCGGATCGCATTGGTGACCAGCTCGCTGACGACGAGCTCGGTCGAGAACGACAGCTCTTCCAGGCCCCATTCGTGAAGCTGTCCGGTGGCAAGCTCCCGGGCATGGCCCACTGCGACCGGTTCGGCGGGCAGCTCCCATTCGGCCACCTGCCCGGCGTCGAGTTCACGGGTACGGACGATCAGCAGTGCCGCGTCGTCTTCTGTCGTACCGTCCGGCAGGAGTCCCGACATTACGCGGTCGCACAGTTCATCCAGTGACCCGCCGAGGTCGCCGAGCACCCGTCCCAGGCTGTCGAGCCCCTGATCGACGTCGCGGTCGCGGGTTTCGACCAGGCCGTCGGTGAAGAGGGCCAACAGGCTGCCCACCGGCAGCTCGATCTCCATGGACTCGAACGGCAGGCCGCCGAGCCCCAGCGGCGGCCCGGCCGGCAGATCCGGGAAGGACACGCGGCCGTCGGGGTCCACCACCACCGGCGGCAGGTGCCCCGCCCGGGCCATGCTGCAGCGTCGCGAGACCGGATCGTAGACCACGTAGAGACAGGTCGCCCCGGTGGCGTCGTCCTCATGAGCGGCGAGCGTGCCGAGTGCTTCCGACTGTTCCTCCGCCGCCGTGCCCACCAGATTGTCGAGTCTCATGAGCAGTTCGTCCGGGGCCAGGTCCAGCTGTGCGAGCGCGCGTACGGTGGTGCGCAGCCGTCCCATGGTGGCCGCGGCCTGCAGGCCGTGGCCGACCACATCCCCGACGACGAGTCCCACCCGGGTTCCGGAAAGCGCGATGACGTCGAACCAGTCGCCGCCGACCCCTGTCAGGTTGTCCGTAGGCAGATAGCGATGCGCCAGGTCGACCGCCGACGGCTGCGGCAGATGTTGCGGCAGAAGGTGGCGCTGCAGGGCGAGTGAGGCCGT
The DNA here is from genome assembly GCF_042736455.1 of Streptomyces sp. NPDC060064. Taxonomy (NCBI): domain Bacteria; kingdom Bacillati; phylum Actinomycetota; class Actinomycetes; order Kitasatosporales; family Streptomycetaceae; genus Streptomyces; species Streptomyces sp. NPDC060064. The sequence goes on along the minus strand of NZ_JBHWWF010000002.1, from coordinate 322,344 downwards.
GCGTTCACGGGTGAAGCGCCGGGCGTTGTCGATGCACACCGCCGTACGGGCCGCCAGCTCGTCGGCGAGTGCGACCTCGCCGCTCTCGAACGTGGCCAACGGGGCACTGCGGAGGAAAGTGATGAGTCCCAGCGTGTCGCCGCCTGCCCGCAACGGCACAACCAAGGTGTCGTCCACCAGCGTGAGCCCGCCGGAGGAGAGGGCGCGGTACTGCGGCGAACCAGGCGGGTAGGCGACAGGCGAAGACTGACGCGGCTCCTCCGGATCGCCCCGATCGCCGGAACCGCCCGGCCCGCTCGTCGCCGGGGCGGAGCGGGAGGCGGCCCGTACGAGAGCAGGTGCCCCCCGGCTGTCGGCGGCCGGCACCTCGCCCTCCAGTACCTCCCTCACCAGGTCGACCGTGACGCTGTCGGCGAACTCCGGGACCGCCACCTCGGTGATCTCCTCGGCAGTGACAATCACATCGAGGGCCGTGCCGACTGCGCGCCCGGCCTCGACAAGCAGGGCCAGCCGCCGCTGGGCCTCGTAGCGCTCAGTGATGTCGAATGCGTCCTCGCACAATCCGAATACATGCCCGTCGGCGTCCTGCAACCTGTAGTAGGAGCATGACCAGAGGTGGACTTTTCCGGGGTCGCTGGGTGGCTCACCGCGAAAGTGCAGGTCGACGATCGGCTCGCCGGTGTCGAGTACGTGGTGCATGACGGCGTCGAGAGTGTCCGGGTACCCCTTGGTAACAAACCTCCCCTCGGAGTACATCTCATCGGCCCGCAGGCCGCGAAACTCGGCGAACGGCAGCCCGATCTCCCGTTCGTATGCGGCGTTGCACCACGTCAGGCGCAGATCGGTGTCATAGATGCCCAGCCCGACGGGCGACTGGGTGGCCAGGCCGTGCAGCAGGGCCAGCCGGGATTCCCACAGCCGTAGCTGCTCCAGTTCGGCCGCGACGAGCACACGAGCCGCCGCGCCGGCGCCGGGCAGGGGACACACCAAGGTTGCGACCAGCAGGCTACGGCCGTCCCGGTGCTTGGCGACGCGGATCTCACTCCCGCTCAGCGGCGTGCCCGAGGCCAGGGCGGACTCCTGATCCGCAGTGCTTTCGGAGGCCTGCCGTGGCGACAGGAACGTGGCCAGCGGCCGTCCGACGATCTCGTTCTGCGGGTAGCCGAGGAGAACCTCGGCTGCGCGGCTCCATCCGATGACCGTGTCCTGGGCATCGAGTACCACCGTGGCAGCCCTCGCGACGTCGAGCGGGCCACGGAAATCGGCAGTTTTTGCCGCGCTCCACGCGCTCATGGCGCCACACAAGCCCGGTTCATTGCCTCCAGAATCCGCCCTGACCGGCACCGGCACAAGCGCAGTGGGCCCGGCAGAGGGGCATCTCCAGGCATCCGTCCCACCCCTTGCTGCGGGAGGCAGGCCGGCGGTGGGCAACCGTCGGGGCGCACGACGCTCGCGGAAGCGACCCGAGCAGCCGCACAACGGGTGGGCCCGTCACCCCTCCAGGTGGCCCTCGGCGACCGCCAGCGCCGCGGCCATGATGCTCAGCTGCGGATTGACCTCGGGGCAGCCCGGCAGCACCGCGCCGTCCGCGATCAGCACTCCGTGCACGCCGCGCAGCCGCCCGGCGGGGTCGGCCGGGAAGCGCTGCGCGTCGGCGCCTGCGGACACTGTGCCCGTGGGGTGGTACGCGGACAGGTGCAGCCGGCGCGGGCCCACCTGTGCGAGGGTCTCGTCCAGTTCGGACAGGGTGCGGACGCGAGGCGCGGTGGGGATGCCGGTGAGGACCTCTTCCGCGCCCGCCGCGAAGAGGAGTTGCCCCATGGCGCGTACGGCACGCATCAAACGGCCCCCGTCGCGCCGGTCCAGGTCGTAGCGGAGCAGTGTTCGCTCCCGGCCCAGTACGCGCCCGGACGGATGGTCGGCGATCATCGCTCCGAGCGTGGCGAGCCGGTCGGCGCTCTCCAGTTCGCGCCGCAACTCGCTGCCCAGACCCGGCAGTACGAAGGAGCCCATACCCGGCGGGGTCGCGGTGGCCTCGATCAGTACACCGTCGCCGTGCAGCTCCTCCACACCGACGCTCTGCAGCACTCCCTCCCAGGCGGTAACCGGCTCGGCGAACCGGCCGGCGACGCTGGTCGCCGGGTGGACGCTGAGGTTGCGGCCGAGCCTCGGATGCCGGCCGAGGCCCGAGCGGCGCAGCAGGGGCGGGGACTGCAGGGCACCTGCGGCGACGACGATCAGCGGGGCAAGGATCTCGAATTCGCTGCCGTTCTCCCGTCGTACGAGGACGCCCGCCGCGCGCGGGCCGCCAGAACGGCCGGCGTCGACCAGGACGCGCCGGGCCTGCGCGCCGGTGACGATGCGGGCTCCTGCGGCGCAGGCATCGGGCAGGACCGAAGGCTGCACGCTCTGTTTGGCGCCGGTCGGACAGCCCACCACGCACTGGCAGGATCCCTTGCAGCCGGTCGCGTTGCGACGCAGGGGCGCGGCCCGCCAGCCGAGGCGCTCGGCCCCGGCGAGCGCGAGCCGGCCGTTGTTGCCGAGGACGTCCAGCGGCTGGGTGGCCACCCGCAGCGTGCGTTCGACCTCGCCGAGGTACGGGCCGAAGCGCTCGGCGAGCGCGAACCCGAAGTCGCCCGTCCAGCGCGCCAGGACATGGTCCGGAGTGCGGTAGCAGGTCCCGGAGTTGACGACCGTCGTACCGCCGACCGCCCGGCCCACCGGAAGCAGCAGCGGTGGACTGCCCACGGCGACAGTGGCCCCGCCGTCCCGGTAGAGCTCGGCGAATCGGTCGAGCGGGGTGCGCCGCCCGAAGGACGCCGTGGAGTGGTGCTGCCCTTCTTCGAGTACGACGACGCGGAGACCCGCCCGGGCCAGGGTCCGTGCGGCCATGGCGCCGCCCGCGCCGGAGCCGATGACCACGGCGTCGGCGGTGGAGCGCGCCGGCCAGTCGAGGGACGGTGTGCAGTCGAGCGGTGGATCCTCGCGCGCCAACGCAGGTGCGCGTGGGCCGTGTTCGAGCATGCGCTCGGTTCCGGCAGCAAGCAGGACCGGCACCTTGAGTACGTCGAGGAGGGGCAGGAGTGCGGGGCGCGCACCGAGGGAGCCGAGCACGGTCTCTCGCTCCGCGGCGGTGAGAGTGGCGAGCCTGCGTCCGGTCCGTACCACGGCATACGCGTCGACGGCGCCCGCCGCCGCCCGTACCCCGGCACGGGCCGGCGAGGGCATCGAGCCGATGACAGCTTCCAGCCTGCCGGGGACCCGGGCGGGCCAGTCCGCGGTGCCGTCGTCGGCGATGAGCGCGGCCACGAGACCGTCGAGCCTCATCGCGTGCCCACCTCCGCGTGCGCCGTGCCCGCCAAGGTCCACTCGGCCTCGGTGCGCCAGCCGCCCCACCAGCGCTGCAACAGGATGTGCGCGTCGGCGCTTTCACTGTTGCGGCAGATCGCGTGAGAGCCGTCGGGGTCGGTGTAGTCGAGCGCGAGTGTGCGGTCCTCGGGCTGGGTGACCTCGACGCGGATGCGGCGCAGGCCCGCGCGTCCGGTCACCGTCCAGGTGGGCAACCCGATGGCGGAGCGGAACCGCCCGAATCCGGCCCAGCCGACCGCCGTGCGCTCGGCCCGCCGCGGCCAGGTACGGCCGCCCCTGCGCAGACGCAGAAAGACCAGCGGTGGCAGCCTGCGCAGTCCGGGCCGCATGGAGACCGCTGCCACGATCTCCAGCACATCGCCCGCGCCGAGATCCGCGTGCAGCCAGGCCCAGCGGCGCGCGTTGCCGTGGCCGTAGATCCGGGCGGAGGCCCCGGGCGCGCCGACGGGGGTCAGCGTCGTGTTCTCGTACGAGAATGTCCCGCCGTACGAGGCCCGCGCGGCCGGCAGCATCTGTGCGGCCGGCAGCAGAGGTCGGCGCCAGGACCAGCGGGGGAAGGTGAACAATGGCGCCCCCTTGGCCTGTTCGGTCAGATCCCAGCGCAACGCGCCCGCCGAGCCGGAGAGCCGTCCGGGCCCGGCAGACACGCCGTCCGCGGTGAACCCGTCCCCGGTCCCGGTCCATTTCGCGGGGCCGAAGCGGGCGTGCCGTACCGGACCGTCCTTGGGGAACACCGCGGCCCAGCCGTGGGCGAACGCCTCGGATCCGTCCGCGGGCGCGGTGAGCTCATGGTGCAGCCACAGCCCGGTGCCGGTCGCCGGATCGGTCAAGGTCGTGTACCAGACTTCGGTGCGGCCCGACTCGCCGTTCCAGCGCGGCGCCAGGTACGCACCCGCGTCCTCTTGCCGCGGGAAACGGAAGCTCGCGAGGAAGGGCACGAGCCCCGTCGTCACGGGGAAGCGCAGGGTGCCTTCGCCGGCCTGTTCTCCCTCCTCGTACAGCGTGAACGGCAGCACGGTCATCGACCTCAGCGGCCTGCGTGGCGTCACGGACTTCCAGCCGTCGAAGGTGAGTCGGCGATCGCCGGCCGTGAAGGAGATCCGGTAGCGGATGCGCCGTCCGGCCAGCGGTGATATCTCCAACTCGCCCTCGGCACACGGGTCGTCGGCCCATCCGGCGATGCGTATCCGACCGGTGATCCGCGCCTCGGTCGTGCCACGGGGGCGCAGCACGCGATCCGCCTCGGCGCTCAGGTCGAGGCGGACGGCGCGGGCCCGCTCCTCCCCCTCGAGCCTGACCGTGCCGAGCATGGTCTCCCGGAACGCGGTGCCCCTGGTTGCCCTGCGCGTACGTGTACTCATACGAGGCCCTCCAGCATGATCCGCTCCGTTGCTGTCAGATAGGTCTCCGCGGCTCGCCGCGCGGTGCTCTCGTCACCCGCCGCCACGGCTTCGACCACGGGTTCCAGCCTGGCGTGTGCGGCATCGGGGCTGGTGAAAGGGCCCACGAGGGCGGCCCGCACCGGCAGATAGGCGTTGAAGAGAGTGTTGGTCAACAGCACGTACACGCGATTCCCGGTGGCGCGGGCCAGCGCGCGGTGTACCTCGACGTCGGCGAGCTGCACCGCGTCCCCGCCGTCGGCCATCCGTACCGCCGCCAGCAGGGCGCGCAGCTCGGCCCGGTGCTCTTCGGTGGCGCGGACCGCTGCCCGCTCGGCGATCAACGCACCGATACTGCGCCGCACTTCGAAGATCTCGTCTATCCAGTCGGGACTGTGCCGTACCAGCATGGGCAGCAGATCGGCCCCGCCGAGCCGCGCATAGTCGCGTACCCGTGTGCCCACTCCGTGGCGCGTCTCCAGCAGTCCGGCCTGGACGAGGCGGCCGAAGGCGTGCTTGAGGGTGGTGCGGGTGACGCCGTATCCGTCGGCGAGTTGGCGCTCCGGCGGCAGATAGCTGCCGGCCGGATGCCGCCCGGCGAGGATGTCCTCGCGCAGCCTGGTCTCGAGGACATCGACGATGGTCTCGCGGGGCAGCGCCTCCATGTCGTCCCTCCTTCGCGGTTCAGTGGCTCAGTGGATGAGCCACTGAACCAGCGTCGGCGGGCGAAGTCAATGAGTCGCTTCAGCTGTCACCCTTCCGAATACCCCGATTGAGGCGCCCACTTCAGCGCCGCCCGGCCCCAGCCTTGAGGCTCGCACCGTGCAGGGCCGCCGCTCGACGAACTCGTCGCCCGCCCGGCCGGCCAGGTGGAAGTTCGGGCTCCGGTCCGCCGGCATACGACACAGGATGTCGCGGTGGAACGCGCGGTATCCGCCGCTGAACGACCCGTTGTCCCATACCTTCAGCAGGACCTCGGTGAACTTGCCGTTGACCGGGCCGTCGGATTGCTGCGGCGCGCCAAGGTCAACTTCGTCTGACCGCCGCATGTCACTGACCGCCCCTTTTCGTCTGACCGCAGCTTTCGCCAGGGGGCCCCATCGAGCTCTCGATGCGGGCGAGTTGTGCGGTGAGGCTGCTGAGCCAGCGCTCGAGGTCGATCAGCATCGGCAGGGGTGGGCCGCCCGTCACCTCCGGAGGCGGGCGGTACGCCGGGAGCGCAGGCGCCGGTCTCTCCCCGGCGCTGAGCGCCGCGACCCGGTCGACGGCCAGGACGAGCCGGTCGGCCGCCGTACGGGCCCATGCGGCGGCCTCCGGTGTGACAGTGACCGCAGGCATATCGAAGCGGGGCATCCATTGGGCACCGAGCAGGATGTGGCTCGCCGTGATGAGCACGGCCTGCCAGTCCATGGGCACGGCCGACGGATCACTCGGTTCGCTCCGGTACTGGAGGTACGCGGACTCGGCGAGGCGCATTCGGTGCAGGACGGGGAGCGTGGGCGGCTGCGGCGCCGCTCCCGGCGGCGTGGCCAGGAGCACCCCGACGGTCCCGGTGATCAGCGGGCCGGAGGAGTGCAGCAGGGCGGCCATGGTTTTTCGCACCTCGCGCCGGGCCCCGGCCGGCCAGGCGAGCAGACCGCACAGCAGACCGATCGCACTGCCCGTGACGACATCCACGATCCTGTTCTCGGCCAGATGCCAGGAGGCGGGGGCGATCTGGGCGAACGCCGCTGCGACCACCAGCGTGAACAGGCCCTGCGACCAGGCGATCCCGAGCAGCGGCCCGACCGCGAACGCGGCCAGCATGGCGGGGGCGAGGACCGGCGCGTACGCATCGGTGTGCCGACCGACGACGAGCAGCAGGGTCCCCGCTGCGACCGCGCCGGTGAGGGTGCCGATCAGCGCCGGCCGCACGGCCTTCCACGTGCCCGCGGCAGTGGTGCGGCTGAGAGTGAGCACGGCGAGCAGCACCCAGAAGCCGTGGGACAGATCCAGGGAGCCTGCCACCAGCCGGGCAGCGCCCAGCCCGATCGCGGTCCGGGCGGCGTTCTGGAACTGGACCGAACGCAGCGTCATATTGCCGGCGAGGCGCCGCCACCACAGGAGGGGGGTACGCGCGTCGGCGTACCAGAAGAGTTCGCGCGGCTGGATCGGCGGCGTGCGCCTGCCGTCCAGGCCGACCCGTACGGCGGCCTCGAGAACCCGCGCCGACTCGGCAGTGGCCAGGACCGAGGCCTGGTGTCGCAGCAGCGGCACGGGGGGCACGGCCTCCGGCGGTCCGGTCGCCTGCGTGATCCGCAGCGCCTGGAAGTCCCGTATCGCCGTGTCCAGGGCCGGGGGCCCGGGCTGTGGAGGCGACCGGCCGGCGCGCAGGGCTGTCGCGGTGTCGGCGCAGAGTGCCGCGATGCGGCCGAGGAGATCGGCCGACGCAGCGTCCGCGTCGGCGCCCGATTCGGCGCCCGCGCCCCGGCCGGTCGTGGCGGTGGTGTTGGCGGTGCCGCCGGTCGCTGGGGTGTCGCCCAAGTGCGCCAGTTGGTCCAGCAGTCGACGGGCGGCGGCACCCGCATGTGCCAGGGCCCGGTCCACACGCCCGGCACCGGCGGGCCGTTCGGCGGGCGGAAGATGGGAAAGCCGCAGCTGTCGGCCGGTCGCCCGCAGCCGGTCCGCCGCAACGGCGCCCGCCTCAGGAGGCTGGGCCGTGGCTGCCGCGGCGGCAGCACGGCCCGCGATCGCGACAGCGTCCGCGAGGCTCTCCCGGTAGGAGACGGTCGGCGGCTCGGGCAGCAGAAAGCGCTCGCAGGCGACGAGCAGCAGCACACCCAGGGTGAGGCCCGCCAGCCGCGCCCCGAGAGCGTCCGGATCGTAGGGCGGGAAGCAGGCCAGGATGTAGAAGAGCTGAAGCCCGGGTGCCGCTCCGGCCGGGCGGGGCCCCGCCACCGCGGCGAACGAGAGGACGAATCCGACGACCAGCATCCCGAAAACCGCCGCCCAGGTGCTTACGGCCAGCACCGTCCCCAGCGCGACCAGCACCAGGCCGACCGGCAGCGCGCGCAGCATCACGGTGGCCCGCTGCCGCCCCGACCCGGGGATCGGTGAAAGGATCCCGAGCGCCACCGGCCCGAACAGGGCGTACAGCGCCGTCGCCGGCCAGTCCACCCCGTACACGAACGGATAGAACCCGGCACTGGCAGCAGTGGTCACCCGGACGGCCCGGTGCACGATCGACGCCCGCTTTGGATTGCGCCAGGCGGAGCGCAGGCGCGCCTTCTGCGGTTCTGTGGTGCGTGTGCCGGTCACGGCCGGGCCTCACGGGTACTGCCGCCCGCGTCCACGGGCGGCCAGGGCGCGTGCATGGACAGCGCCGGGACCTTTCCGTGGACGACGAGCCGATGGCGTACGACCATGACGACGACGGACGTCAGCAGGATCACGGCTCCGCCCACGCTCAGGATCGCGTCGTAGGCGTCCTCGGGCGGCCGCTCCGGGGTCATCGCCGTGATCGTGGCCGCCGCGCCGGCGAGGGCGACGGCACCCAGGGTGACCAGGAAGGTCAGCAGAACACCGGACGCCTCGCCCGCTCGGGCGGGCGGTACGACCTGCTGGGTGGCGACGCTGGAGAAGGTCCAGCCCAGCCCGAGGCCGAGCCCGCACCAGGCGAACACGGGTACGTACAGCCACCATGCCGTGACGTTGCTGAGCGCGATCATCCCCGTCCCGGCGATCGCTCCGGCGAGGGCCATGACCGCCGTGGGACGCATCCGCGGTGCCAGCCGCGCTCCCAGCGGCCCGGAAAGAGCCACGAGCACGGCAGGGGCCAGGAACACGAAGCCCGCCACGAGCGGGGACAGACCACGCACGCCCTGGAGATAGAGGGTCGCCAGGAAGACCGTGACGGCGTAGCCCATGTTGGCGACCGTACCCATGCCGGTCACCAGGACGTACGGGATGTTGCGGAACAGGCGCAGGTCGACCAGCGGATGCCGGGCCAGCCGTTCGCGCAGCAGAAAGAGCCCGCCCGCCAGCACCGCAACCCCGAAGAGCGTGAGGGTGCGAGCGCTGTCCCAGCCCCAGGCGCTGCCGCGTTCCACGGCCAGTGTGAGAGCGGCCAGACAGCACACGACGGTGCAGCAGCCGATCAGATCGAGCTGGCGGGGCGCCGAGGTGTCCCGTGAGTCGGGGACGTACACGACCGCGATGAGGAGCCCCAGGGTGCTGAGCAGCGCGAGCAGCCAGAAGATCCAGCGCCAGCCAGGGCCTTCGGTGAAGCCGCCGCCCACGAACGGGCCCAGTGCGGTGCCGATGTTGGCGATACCGAAGGCAGCGCCCAGCGCACGGGCCCGGATCTCCTGAGGGAAGGCATTGCTGATCACGGCGACGGACACCGGGAAGACAAGAGCGGCACCAATGCCCTGGACGATCCGGGCGGCCACCAGCAGCGCCAGTTGGGGAGCCAGCGCGCACCCCACGGAACCGGCCGCGAACAACGCGATACCGACGAGCAGGATGCCCCGCCGCCCGAAGACGTCCCCCAGTCTGCCGCCCACGATGAAGAAGCAGCCGAGAGCGAGCATGTACGCGGAGAGCGTCCACTGGGCGGCCGAAGGCGATACGCCGAACTCGTCCGCGATTCCGGGGATGGCCAGGTTCAGCGCGAAGAAGTCGACCTGAATGCAGAACAGCGCGACCGCCACCGCGGTGAAGGCCCCTTCCCGCACGGCCGATGACGACTTTGCGCGCATGCGCACGTTCCTCTCAGCCGACTCCGTCGCGACGTCGCGAGTGGGTCGGGCGGGCGCCCTTGTCCCATTGTCGGCGCACGGTCGCCGGTCCGCAGCCCGGCCGGTCCCGATCGCGGGGGAAGGCGGTCCGGGGCCACCATGGCAGGAAGTGCACGGGCTCGGTCCGGCGGCGGTACGGGCCGCCGGACCGAGCCGGAATGTGGGAGGTCGCATGTCTTCCGACCGCGCTGCCCCGCTGATCCGGGACACGATCGAGCGGTACTTCGCTCTGCTGCAGGCCCATGCGCCGGCGGAGCGGATGCGGGAGGCAGTGCTCACCGACGACTTCCGTACGGGCTTCGTCGACGGCCTGATCCGGCAGGGCGAGCAGGGACTGCGGGACTTCCTCGACGCGCGTGCCGAGTTCTTCGACGAATCCCACACCGTGGAGCAGATGTCCCGGCCCGAGCGGCTGCCCGACGGCCGCTGGCGCGCCCACACCCGGCTGGAATTCTTTCTGCGACACCGGCTCGACGGATCGCCGGTGAGCGACACATTTACCGGAAAGGCGTTCCACGTCTGGGAGTTCGCTCCACCGCGGGAGCCCGCCGATGCACCGGGTGACGGACGGTCGGCCGAGGCGCCGGACGACGCTCCGGGTGACGGGCGATCAGGTGACGGGACGGACGGCGGCCGGCGGGTCGCGGCGCAGCTGGTCGAGGGCCTCGCCGCCCTCGACGCCAACGCACGACGGCTCTTCTCACAGCCCGTCTCCGGTCTGAACCTCGACGACCGCTGACCACCGGAGGCCGACCACGGTGCACACCCTGCTGCCGGTCTCCTTCGCGCTCGGCGCGGCGCTCAGCAACGCCGTCGCCACCGTGCTGCAGCGCCGGGCGGCCCTCAGCGTGCCACGCTCCGACGGCTTCCGCGCGAGGCTGATGCTCGATCTGCTGCGGCGCCCCGTCTGGCTGGCCGGCATCCTCGCCGTCATCGCCGCCGCCGTCTGCCAGGCGGTGGCCCTGGCGACGGGGCCGCTGACGGTGGTCCAGCCCCTCTTCGTCCTCGAACTGCCGCTCACCCTGATCGTCGCCTCACTCCTGCTGCGCCGGCACCTCCCCCGCGTCGGCTGGGTCGCCGTGACCTGTGTGGTGGCGGGTCTCGGCGTCGCCCTTGCCGCCTCGTCACCCACGGGCAACCGCACCCATGTACCGCTGGACCGCTGGGTCCCCGCGCTCGCGGTGTGCATCGGAGCGGTTGTCGTGCTCGCCCTGGCGGCGCTCAGACGCCCCGAGGGCCGTGCGCGCGCGGCCTGTCTGGGCACGGCCACCGCCATCAGTTACGCGGTGACCGCGGCGCTGATGAAGGCGGCGATGCACATCCTGGACGACGAGGGGGTCGCGGCCTTCTTCACCGCCTGGCAGACCTATGCCTTCGCGGCGGTGGGCGCGGGGGCGCTCTTCCTGCTGGAGAACGCGATGCAGGCCGGCCCCCTGGTCGCCTCCCAGCCTGCGATCACCCTCGGCGACGCGACGGTGAGCATGGCCCTCGGCATCATCATCTACGAGGAACATGTCCGCTCCGGCTGGTGGCTGCTGCCGCAGCTGCTCGGCGTCCTCATGATCGCCACGGGAGTCTTCACGCTCTCCCGGATCCCGCTCACCCAGTCGCTCGTCGCCCCCGACGAGCCAGGGCGAGGTGCGGACGCTCCCTGAGAGACGCCCGAGCAGAGCGGCAACCGTTGTGCGCCCGACGGTTCATGAGCGACAGATCATGTCGGCGAGTTCCGCCGGCCGACTGAGCGCGCTGAGGTGTCCCCCGGGCATGTCCTCGACGGCGATGCCGAGCCGTTCCCCGACGATCCGGCGCTGGAACTCGATCGGGAAGAACCGGTCCTCGCGGCCCTGCACAAACCGTGTCGGCACATGCGGCCACTCCCGCAGCGGCCACGGCTGGGTGAACAGGGCCGCGGACGGCTCGGAGTCTCCCTGAGCCATCGCCTCCTCGGTCACTTCCTGCGGAACGTCGTGGAAGAAGTCGATCAGCACATCGAACTCGGGGGCCGGCCCGCGTCCTTGCCCAACCGCGTACGCCGAACGCGCGGCGGCCTGGCCCGTGTTCTCCCACCACTGCCCTGCCGTCTCGCCGTAGGCCGGCACCATGGCATTGACGAGAATCAGCTGGTCGACCGCCACCCGTTCGCAGACCAGAGGCGCGGTGAACCCGGCGAGTGACTGCGCCACGAGCACCACGCCGGCTCGGTCGCCGATCGCCCGCACCACAGCGTCCGCGTGTTCGGCGAGCCCGGCGGAACTTTCCCGAGGCAGGTCGACAGCCACCACGTCGTGTCCCCGCCGACGCAACTCCGGCACAAGGCGATGCCAGTACCAAGCACGGCCGTCAGCACCGGGGATGAGCACATACGTTGCCATGCAACCCTCCACCACCCACCCCGAACCAGAAGTAGTGAAGGACGCTACACGCCCCGCCAGGTGCCGGTCGGCGACCATCGCCACGCGTCGGCACAGTCATTTCGCCGCTCTCTCCCGGGCGTGAAGTTGTCGCATCGGACCTCTAGGCGCATGTGTTCGCGTTCGCTGATGTGCGGTCCTGTTGGTTCTGAAGCGATTTACACCTCACCGGGAGGGTGGTCCCCTTGATGCTCCGACTCCGCCGTACGTTCCGAGGACTGGCCGTGCTGGCCCTCGCCGGGGCGCTCTCCGCGCCCGTGCCGTCCGCGACTGCCGCGGCAGCCGGTGCCGCGGACCCTCCCGCCGACGTCTACCGACTGCTCGAGGATCCGGAAGCGACCGGAATCGGACAGGAGCCGGCGCACGCCGAGTTGACTCCGTACGCAAACACGGCGAGCGCGCTCGAAGGCGGCTCCGACAGCCCGTGGACCGCCTCGCTCGACGGAACCTGGAAGCTGCACATGTCCCAGCGTCCCGAGGATGTCCCCACGGGCTTCTTCCCGCCCGGGTACGACACGGCCGGGAGCGGCTGGAAGAGCGTCGAGGTCCCGCACACCTGGCAGACAGACGGTCTCGACCACCCCGTCTTCCGCAACATCCCCACCGAGATGTATCCGGACGACCCGCCTAAGGTCCCGCACGACGTCAACCCGACCGGGGCGTACGTCCGTAACTTCGAGTTGCCGGGCAGCTGGCAGAAGCGCCGGACGTTCCTGCGGTTCGAGGGTGTCACCAGCGGCTATCTGGTCTGGGTCAACGGCGCGTACGCGGGATACGACCAAGGCGGCTGCGCACCCGCCGAGTTCGACATCAGCGAGAGCGAGACCGGCACCCGGATCACGATCACCGGGAAGGGCTTCTCCTACCTCTTCGACCGCACAAGCGGTGAGCTGATCTCCATGAAGGCAGCAGGGCGCGAACTGCTGGGCACGGGACCGGAGTTGGACGCCTGGCGGCCGCCGGTCAGCAATGAGATCGGCTCGGAGGAGGGCCCCTGGCGCGAGGCCGGACTGGACCGGCTCAACACCGCGCCGGGGAAGGTCACGGTCGCCGAACGGGACGGGGCGGTCACCGTCACCGTCCCCAGCACGGCCGCCGCCCCCGGCGTCAAGGGCTCCTCCTTCACACAGACCCTGCGCTACACGGTCACGGGCACCGGAGAGATACGCATCGACCACCGCGTCGACGCCCAGGGCAAAGCCCGAACGGTGCCCTACCTTCCCCGCATCGGCCTGGCCCTGACGCTTCGGACCGCTACGACACCTTCGTCCGACGGCACAGGAGGCCTGCTGGTCTCGGGGACGCAGAACTCTCCGCGGAGTGACTCCGTACACCGGCATCGACCGGGCCGCCTATCCGTTCGCCCTGCGGAAGAACCCGAAGGGCAACACGCTGCACCTGAACCAGGCCGTCAGCGGGGTCAGCGGGGTCAGCGAAACCTTCCACACCGTGCTGCCCCAGTACCAGGTGCAGCCCGACCAGGAGTACGCGTACACACTGCGGCTGCGCCCGCTGACCGGTGCGGAGGCCCGTACCGGGACTCCGCGGCCGAACTGCGCGGGCCGTCCGGTGATCGTCAGATCGGTGACGACATTGACCGCCGTCCCCCCGTCACGATCGGCCAGCGTTCCGGTGGTGGTGGCCCGTGCCGTGCCCTGGCCCCGGACTTCCTTGCCTTGAGCGGCAAGGACGATCCGGTGTGCCGACTCGTCCTTCTCCTGGAAGGTCGCGGTGCCGCGGTAGGTCACGGTGATCGGGCCGACCCTCACCTTCACGGCTGCTCCGTTGACGGTCTCGCCGTCGACGCTGTCCACGGTGGCACCCGGCATGCACGGGGCGACCCGCTCGATGTCGAGGAGCACCCGCCACGCCGCGTCGAGGGGGACAGGGACGGTGAACGAGTTCTGCAGTTCCATGGTCTCCTCCTCACACCGGCCTCAGACGCGGACGGTGGATAGCTCCGGCTGTCTCCGCCAGCGGGCTGCCGCTGCCGCCCCAGCGCAGAGCAACGATCTCCGCCGCGATCGAGACGGCCACTTCCGCGGGCGTACGGGCGCCGAGGTCGAGGCCGATGGGCGAGCGCAGCCGCGCCAGCTCCATCTCGACGAGTCCCCTCTCCCGCAACCGCGCCAGTCGGTCCTCGTGCGTGCGACGGCTGCCCATCACGCCGATGTAGGCGGCCGGCGAGTCCAGAGCGACCTCGAGCAGTGGAACGTCGAACTTCGGGTCGTGGGTGAGCACACAGATCACGGTCCGCCCGTCGACATCCGTGTCGCGCAGATACCGGTGCGGCCAGTCGACCACCACCTCCACCCCGTCCGGGAATCGGCGGGGGTCGGCGAAGACCGGGCGCGCGTCGCACACCGTGACCCGGTAGCCGAGGAACGCGCCGATCCGGGCCACCGCGGCGGCGAAGTCGATCGCGCCGAAGACCAGCATCCTCGGTGGCGGCGCGAAGGACTGCAGGAACACGGTGACGTCGTCCTCGCGCCGCTCGCCGTGCGGGCCGTAGTGCCGCCGGCCCGTCGCTCCTTGCGCCAGCTCTCCGCGCGCGTCGGCGGTGACCGCCGCGTCGAGGCCGCTCGATCCCAGCGAGCCGGACACCGACTCGGGCCACACGGCGAGCGTGGCGCCGCGCTGGGCAGGACCGTCGATCACCGTTGCGACCACCACCGGGCGGTGCTCGGCGACGGACGCTGCGACCTCGCCGAACGAGGTGTCGACGGCGGCCGACACGGAGCGTACGAGGAGCGTGATCTCACCGCCACAGGTGAGCCCGACGGCGAACGCGTCCTCGTCGCTGTAGCCGAAGGCCTGCAGCCGTGCCTGACCGGACTCCACGACCTCCTTGGCAAGTTCGAAAACGGCCCCCTCCACACAGCCGCCGGAGACGCTGCCCACGACTTCGTCGTCCGGCCCCACCGCCATTGCCGCACCGGGGCCGCGCGGCGCACTGCGGCTGACCGCGACAACGGTGGCGAGCCCGAAGGGCGTTCCGGCCTCGTACCAGCGGCTGAGCGCAGGGAGGATCTCACGCATGGCACGCACCTCTCACCACTGCTGCCAGGCGCTCCAGAGCACCCAGGCTGTGCCCCTCGACGAACGCGTCGACGCTGGGCAGCGCCGCCGCCATACCGGCCGCGAGCGGCGCGTATCCCGGGCGTGCCTTGAGCGAGTTGGCCCACACCACCCGGTGCGCCAGTCGGTGCAGCCGCCGCATCTGAGCCGCGAGCAGCGCCGGGTCGCCACGCTCCCAACCTTCGGAGAGAGCTTGGAGCCGAAGCCTCCGCCGACGTCCGGGGCGATCACCCGCAATCTGTGCTCGGGGATTCCGGTCACCATCGACAGCGTCACCCGCGCGATGTGCGGAACCTGGGTCGATGCGTACGGGGTGCATTCGTTGGACGCGGTGGGCGGGGTGGCGACCACGGCCCTCGGCTCCATCGCGCTCCTGCCCTCCCAGAGATGCGGGCAGGGAGTATCTGCCGTTTTGCTCTGATATACGCAACTCTAGACCGGGCTCCGGCGACGCGCGAGATCTTGGTCTGCCGCCGCTGGACACCGGAGGCGGGACCTTCGTTACGCCGTGGGCTGACCCTCTTCCCTCAAGGACGCAGCGGCGTAATCTGAATTACATGATTACAAACGAGCAGGAACAGGCGCTGCGCGGTTGGTTCGCCGGGCGGCTGCCGGAAGGACTCTTCGCCGAACTCCTGGACGTCACCGTGGACCGTGAGGAGATCACGGTCATCGGCCGGATCCCCGAGCCCGACCTCGCCGCGGAGGCATCCGAGGTGGAACGCGAGGCTTCCCTGGACGGGCGCATCTCGGAGTTCCGGGAACGCACCCGCGATGAACGCATCGGGGTCGCGCGCGAGGCCGAGCACCGGTTCGGGCGCAAGGTCTCGTGGGGCGTGGAGTGCGGTGGCAAGCGCGCCATGTACACCACGGTGTCCGCGCCGGTGATGACGCGACTGCGCCAGCCCGAGCGTCAGACGCTCGACACCCTGATCGCCGGCGGCGTCGCCCGAAGCCGCAGTGAAGCCCTCTCCTGGTGCGTCCGCCTGGTGCAGCGCAACGCGGACACGTGGCTGAGCGACCTGCGCGACTCCCTCGAACACGTTCAGCAGGTGCGAGCGCAGGGCCCGGACGCCGAATAGCCCCAACCGCTGCCCCCAGCCGCCGGCCCGGGCTGTCGGGATACGGTCCGGCCCGCACTCTCAGGACCGCGGCGCCGGTTGTCCGGTGCTGGGCCCGGCCGCGGCCGTCAACGGCAGGTCGCCGCCACCCCTGCCCTCGAATCCTGTCGCCCGCGCGCACGCGGAGCCCCAGGATCAGTTCACTCACGAGAAGTTCGCCGAGTGCCTCCCGTGGCGCT
The DNA here is from genome assembly GCF_042736455.1 of Streptomyces sp. NPDC060064. Lineage (NCBI taxonomy): Bacteria > Bacillati > Actinomycetota > Actinomycetes > Kitasatosporales > Streptomycetaceae > Streptomyces > Streptomyces sp. NPDC060064. The sequence goes on along the minus strand of NZ_JBHWWF010000002.1, from coordinate 306,029 downwards.
ATGACGCCCGGCCGGAAATGAGGGTCCGTCGACCACCCGACGGGCCCTCACCGCAACCAAAACCCCGCACAGTCGGGGCCGGTTCGCGCAGCCCAGGACGATCCGCGACGCACTCGCACTCGCACTGCCGGGCGGTAGCCGTCCGGCAGTGCGCCACAGGCCGCGGCGCGGCACGACCGGGACGCCGCGCTGCCTCTCCTTCCGCGATTTCCGCGCACGCCCGCCCGTGCACGCCCGTCGGCGCACACCCGCCCGCGGTAACGGCCCCTTCAGGCTCCGGGCGCCGTAGGCCACCGGCGGCTTTCCTCTCCCCAGTGACGGCGCAAGCCTTCCGACTGCCTCGACACACCACCTTGCTAGAGCCCGTCATTAGAGTTACAGTCTCTAACTAGAGCAAGTGTCCATAACCTACAGAAGAGACGGAAGACGCCATGTCTGCTGCTGCATACGACCTCCACGCAGTACTCGGCTCAGGGCCTGCGGGCACCGCACTCGCCCAGGAGCTGGTGCGCCGCGGTCACGCGGTTCGCCTCGTCGACCGCAAGGCCGACGGACCGGCAGTCACGGGTGTGGAGCGGTACGCCGCCGACGTCAGCACCGCCGAGGGAGCCAGGGCCGCCGTCGCCGGTGCCGCCGTCGTCTACCACTGCGTCAATGTCGGCTATCACCTGCAGGTCGAGGTGATGCCCCGCATCCAGGAAGCTGTCCTGGGCGCGGTGGAAGCCGGCGGCGCGCGGCTGGTCGTGCTCGACACCCTCTACCCGTACGGCGAGACCGGCGGCGCGGTGATGACCGAGGACACTCCGTGGAAGGCGACGACCCGCAAGGGCCGTATGCGCGCCGATCTCGACGAGAAGTACCTCGCCGCCCACCGCGCCGGCCGCGCCCGTACGGTCCTGGGCCGCTCCGCCGACTTCGTGGGCCCCGGCGTGGTCAACTCCACCCTCGGCGGCGCCGTCTTCCCCGGAGCGCTGACCAGCGGCGAGATCCTGGGCCTGGGCGACATCGATCTGCCCCACAGCTACACGTACATCGATGACGTCGCCGCGGGCCTGGCCACACTGGGCGAACGCCCGGAAGGCGACGGCCGCGTCTGGCACCTGCCCACCGCGCCCGCCCTCACCACCCGCCAGATCCACGCCATGATCGAAGAGCGCGTCGAGCGGCCCTTGAGTGCAATGATCCTCGACGAGGCCCGCCCCTTCGGCCCCTTCGACGAGGTGTTCATGGCCGAGTACGCCGAGATGTTCTACCAGCACACCGAGCCCCAGATCGTGGACTCGTCGGCCTTCGAGGAGACCTTCGGATTGCACCACACACCGCTCAGCGAGGCACTGGACGCCACCCTCGCGTGGTACAGCGAGTGACTCACCCGACAGTGACCGCAGTGCCGCGGGCGCCCACACGAGAGCTCTGCCTTTCGCGGCCGTCAGGCCCAGCAGGGAAAAACCACCCGCCGACAAGATCATCAGGCCATGGACGGATGCTGATCTTACGACCCGCTCTTGACGCGGCCGACGACAAGCCTGATCGCGCTGATCGTCAGGTCAGGATCATGGATCTGCACATAGTGATCGCTTCCCGTGGCCAGGAAATGAGGGGTCTGCGGCCCCAGATCCACCAGAGCCTGCTGAACTTTCGGCCAGGCCCGCTCAAGACTTGTCAGGAGAGACTTCGGGGTGCGGGGCGGAACAGCGAAGGGCTTCGCCTTGCTGAGAACCGCGAGGGGTACATCCGGAATCGGTTGCGCTCCGGTAACTGCTTCAATTGCGCCGTCGACGTCAATGGTCTCGAAGCCACGTTTTGCGTCGAAGGCTGTACCTGGATGGTTGAGCAACTCCAGGTAGGCAGTCCAGTCCTTGCCAAAGAACGGCTTCATGTTCGTTCCGAACGCGTCGACGAAGACAAGTCCGGCTGTCTGCTTCGGATGGCTCTGGGCGTACAACCGCGTAACCATTCCTCCGAAGGAATGACCGACGAGCAGGTACGGGCCGGGGACTTTCGCCGCGGTCAGCAGCTTGTTGAGATCACTGACCATGCCAGTCAAGGAGCGCGCCCCGGTCACGGGCGTGCTGCGGTCGGTGAGTGTGGGGGGCTCCGTGTACCGGATGGTTCCGGGCCGGTCGTATTCACAAACACGGGTGAACATTGCGACACCGGGGAAGACGGCCGGGGACTTCGGCACGGGCGGCCGTGTATCGGTCACGTTCCAGGTGTCCGACGAGTCGTGGATTCCGGATTCCAGAATGACCGTGGGGCTTCCGCTTCCCTTGCAGTGCAGATAGATATTGCGACCGCCGCCTACATCGACCTGACCGGAAAACTCCTTGGCCGCCGGCGTAGGGGCGCGGGCGGCTGCGGCGCTCGTCTCGACCGGGGTGCGGTCGCACCCCGACAATGCCATCAGTGCTGCCGCAGCCAACGCAATGGTGAAGACCGGTAGGCATGTGCGCATCAAACACTCCAGCGTCAATGTGGCTGCCAAGCCCGGCGGGAATACTTAGTTGCGGACGGGCGCGAGAATCCGGCGCTCGAAGGCCTTGAACGCCGCCTCCTGCCGCCATTCCACCGCTGCCTTCGCGTTCGCCGCGAGGAACGCCGCACAGCGCGGTCCCGGTGCGCGCAGCCCGGGACGATCCGCGACGCACTCGCGCACGGGGCGGTAGCCGTCCGGGGTGCGCCACAGGCTGCGGCCCGGCAGGAACGCGTAGTCGAGCGAGGCGCGCGCCAGGTCCTTCAGTTCCCTGTAGGACAGGTCGTACGAGCGGGCCGCGCGGAGGTACTCGTCGCTGATGGTGATCCGGGAGACGCCCGCGTCATCCGTGGCCAGCACGACCGGGACGCCGCGCTGCCGGTAGAGCGGGAAGGGATGTTCGGGACCCGAGACCCCGAGGATCTGGTCGTTGCTGCTGAGCGGGACCTCCACGGCGACACGACGGGCGGCCATCGTCTGCAGCAGTTCGTCGGCCCTGTCCTCGTGCCGGACGTCGACACCGTGGCCGATGCGCTCCGCATGGGCGACGTTCACCGCCTCGGCGATATGGAAGCGCAGGTCTTCGGGCTTGACCAGACCGGGCGCCAGTTCACCTGCGTGCAGGGTGATGTGCGCCCGGGGATAGACACGGTGCAGATGGCCGAGCATGCGCATGTGCAGGCTGTAGTCCCGCAGCGATACGGCCCCGTCCTCCGGCTGCACCAGGTTCACCGCGGCGAACCGCGGGTCGCGTTCGGCCAGTTCCATGGCCAGCACCATCTGCGTGAAAACCCGCTCGGGAGCGCTGTTCCGCGAGACCTGGGAGATGAATCGGAACGGCACCGCGCAGCCCGGATCCGGCTTCGCACTGTCGCAGTGGGCGGTGGCACGGAACTCCGCGAGGCCCTGATCGGCTTCGGTCTGCGCCTGCCGCACGACCCGGTCCATGGCGCCGTCGGCCAGCAGCTTCTCGTGCAGCCGCGACAGGTTTGCGTCGTAGCCGACCCGGTCGGCGAGCTCCCTGGCGCCCTGACTGTTCGGAGTGATCATCAGCTCTTGGTAGAACTGGTTCTGCTTGGCCACCGTGTTGGACACCTCGGCCAGCAGCTTCCCGGGATGCCGCCAGGTCGCCTCGCCGAACTTGCCGAAGGTGGCGAAGAAATGGTCGTGCCCGGACTCCTCGCCCGGCGTGAAGTCCTGCATCGACCAGGCGCGCAGGACCTGCTGCCGGAATCCCGCATCGGTACCCATCTCGGCGGCGGGCCGACTGTTTGCCGGGCACGGCGGGGGCAGAGCCCGCTGAGTGACGTTCTCGATACACAGACCATCCGCCACGGCCAGGTCCATCAGCAGCTCGGTCGATACCGCACCGGACAGATGGCTGTGCAGATCGCCACCCTTGGGCAGTGCACGGAAGAACGAAGCCAGCTCCTCCGACCGGTCACGGATGCTGTCCAGATACACCGACACGCGCCGCTCGGCCACCGAGGACGGGTACCCGCCGGCGTCAACAGCAGCGGCGTCAACAGCAGCGGCGTCGGCCGCAGGCTGTGCGGCGAGCAGGGCCGCCGCCAGGGGCAGCAGAACTGAGGCGCGGCGCTTCAGCGCGACATGGCACATCCCGTTGATCATGCTGGCATCGTGGCCAGCCCCGCCTCCATCAGATGCGGTGACAGGCCGTGATCACCTGAAAGAACGAAAGTCGGTCGGTCGACCGAGAGCTGATAGCCGCTCAGGCACGACTGGGGCCGGCCGGTACGTACCGCGCCCGGAGACCGGCAGTTCATACGTCGGAAGTCCTTGGCGGCTTCACGTCGCCTTCCACCCACCCGGCTCGCAGCCGAAAGAGGCAGTGGCCGTGTACGGGCAGCCGTGCGCGTGACCCCACCGGGCGTGCCGCGGACGGCAGTTCCCGCAGGCGCCGGTCAGGAGATCGGCAGGACCATTTCAGGCCGGTCCCACATCACCGCGGGTGGATTCGCGCTCACCGTGCCGATCCGGTTCGCTCCCACACTGCGATAGAAGCCCTCCGCCGGCGGATGCGAGACGATACGGACACTGGAGAGCCCGGCGCTGCGCGCTTCGCCGACCATGTGCTCGATCAGCTGCCTGCCGATCCCCAGTCCCTGTGCGGCATCGGCGACGAACATCAGGTCGAGTTCCGGCGGCGACAGTACGAGGGCGTAGAAGCCGAGCACTCTCTCGTCATCGCCGACGGCGAGGAATACCCGGTGGGTCTCGATGTAGTCGGGTCCCACCCGGTATCCGGCGATCATCGGCGCGTACGGGCCCTCGTACGCACGGGAGTTACGCACCAGCCGCGTAAGCCGCTTCGCGTCCCGGGCGGTTGCCCGCCTGATCAGTACGACCTCTCTGACTGCCCGGCTGCCCATTCCGGTCACCCCTGGATGAACAGGCGGAAGGGCCGGCCGGCCGGGTCCGGGAGAACGCGCGCGTCGTCCTGCGGCTGGACTTCGGCCGGGCTCGCGCCTGCGGCGGCCGCGTGGATGTCCTGGGGCCGCACGAGGTCGCGACGGGCCCTCAGACAGTCGCCCGGTCGGCTGTTCGTGGTCATGCCACCACGGTAATCGGCCGCCGTGCGTGAGCCTCACCCTGCCGCCACCAGGGTTCGCGGGGCCCTGGTCACCCCGCCCACCTGCAGATTCACCCATGTCCATGGAACCCCGTTGCATACACATGCATGCACGCATATATTGCAGTCGTGCAATCATCAGCGGAGCGCAACCACCTGGAGTATCTGATGGACACCACCCACGGCCGGCACGCGATCTCCACCGTCATCGCCGCCCTCGTCGAGGCCTGGCGCCTGCACGACGCCGACGCCTACGGCGAGTTGTTCACCGCCGACGCGACCTACACCACCTTCCTCGGCACCCACTACCGGGGCCGCAGCGACATCACCGAAAGCCACCGCACCCTGTTCTCCGGCTTCGTCAAGGGCACCCGGCTCGCCGACGAGATCCTGGACATCCGCTTCTTCGGGCCCGACACCGCCGTGGTCACCGGCCGCGGCGACACCTACAGGGGCAAGCAGCCGAAGAAGCTCAGCAAGGTCCAGACGTACACCATGGTCCGTGAGGCAGACGGCCAGTGGCGTATCGCCGCCTTCCAGAACACCAAGTCCAAACCGCTCATGGAGAACATCTCGTTCAGGGTCGCCCCCGGGCTCGTGCCCGCTGCCCAGCAGTGAGCGCCGAGCAGCAGGCGGCGCACGAGGACGCCCCGACCGGCCTGGTGCAGACTCCTGATCGCCATGGCGGGCGGCAAGTGGGCCGCCCCGGCTCCACCGGCCTGCCCATGAGCTCCACCGACCTGCACACCACGCTGTCCGTACGGGGGAATGCTCACCATGTCCACTGCACGCTTCGGTCGTCGTCGCCTGTTGCTGAGCGTGGGGGGTGCGGCACTGCTGGCCGGCGCGGGCTGGGCCACCAACTGGCTTGTGGCGTACAACAGACACGAACTCAGCAATGCCGGCACGCTCGACTTCACACGCCGGCTGAAAATCCCTCCGCTCCTCGACCCGTCCCCGTCCGGCGACGGGAGCAAGCGGTACGACCTCACACTCGCCCCGGGCCGCACCGAACTCCTCCCCGGGAAGAAGACCGACACCTGGGGAGCGAACGGCAGTTACCTCGCCCCCACCTTGCGCGCCCGCCGCGGCGACAAGGTGACCATGAACGTACGCAACAACCTGCCCGAGCCCACCACCCTGCATTGGCACGGCATGCATCTGCCCGCCTCGACGGACGGCGGCCCGCACCAGACGATCAACGCCGACGCGACCTGGCGGCCGTAGTGGACCGTGCGGCAGCCCGCCTCCACCCTCTGGTACCACCCGCACCCGCACGGCTCCACCGGCTCGCACGTGTACCGCGGGGTCGCCGGGATGATCATCCTTGACGACGAGGAGTCGGACCGTAACGGCCTGCCGTCCGCGTACGGAATCGACGACATACCCCTGGTGATCCAGGACAAGAACTTCCACGACGACGGATCGCTCGACTTCAGCGAGACCAGCCTCAGCGACGACATCGCCGCCGTCGACAACATGGGCGTGCTCGGGGACACCATCCTGGTCAACGGCACCTACGATCCGTACTTCGAGGTCACCACACGCCGCGTACGCCTCCGGCTGCTCAACGGCTCCAATGCGCGGATCTACCAGCTCGGTTTCCCCGGCGACCGGAGCTTCCATCTCGTCGCCACCGACAACGGCGTACTCAAACGCCCGCAGGCGCTCACCCGGCTTCGGCTCGCCCCCGGCGAACGGGCCGAGATCGTCGTCGAGTTCAAGCCCGGCGAGGAGGCCGTGCTGCACAGCTTCAAGCCGGACCTGGGCATCGGCTTCCCCGACAGGCGCTTCGTGGGCGGGGACGACTCCTTCGACATCATCGCGCTGCGCGCCGCCGCCACCCTGAAGGACTCCCCCGAGCTGCCCACGCAGATCGCCGGTGCCCCGGCGGCGATCGAGGTCCCCGGCTCCGCCAAGAAGAGGAAGTTCACGTTCGTCGGTATCCAGATCAACGGCAAGACCATGGACATGAACCGGGTCGACGAAGTGGTGACGGCCGGAGCCACCGAGATCTGGGAGATCGAGCGCGGCGACGGCTGGCTGCACGCCTTCCACCTGCACGGCGCCACGTTCAACGTACTCGAGGTGAACGGCGGGGAACCGCCCGCCCATATGCGGGGCCCCAAGGACACCGCATTCCTGCCGGTCACGGGCACGATCAAGCTCGCGGTCCGGTTCGACACCCTCACCGACGACAAGACGCCGTACATGTACCACTGCCATGTCCTGCGGCACGAAGACCAGGGCATGATGGGCCAGTTCCTGGTCGTCGAGCCGGGCGAGGAGGGCAACGTCAGCACCACCCTCACCGGCGGCTCCGCCTCGCACCACGCGCACGGCCCCCAGCAGGAGGAGTCTCCGGGATGACCCACGAGGCCGTCGGCGTCAGCTTCCCCGGTGGACGGACACTGCGCAGCATCGCCTGCGATCTGTAAACCAGGACCGCGCGTGCCGCGCGACACTCGGGCCGCGTGTGACGGGAGGGGGTCTGGCGCCGGGCGCGCGCACGCGGTGGAATGTGCGCGCGCTTCCCGCGTGATCGTCACTTCCCGGGCCCTGGAGGCACGATGGCGAGACCCACTGTTGTCCGTGCGGTACGGAGGCTGGGCGTCACGGCCATCGCCGCCTCGTTGCTGGCGGCGCTGCCCGCCCCCGTCGCGCAGGCGGACGATCCGGCTCTGAGGATCGTCGACAACCGGACGCAGCCCGTCTTCTCCCGCGCCGACGCGGTGTTACAGCAGGTGGACATCGAGACGGCGACGGACAGCGACGGTGACGGCAGGCGCGACACCGTCCGGATGCGGATCCTGCGGCCCAAGGAGACCGATGCGGGGCTCAAGGTCGCCACGATCATCGAGGCGAGCCCGTACTGGGCGGGCGGCAACGACGTACCCAATCACGGTGTCGATCTCGACGAGGACGGGCTGCCGGTCGCCGCTGCGCTGCGGCCGCACCGGAACCGGCCGGCGCTGACCGGACCCTCGGTGCCCTGGGGCGGGTACTACGACAACTACTTCCTGCCGCGCGGCTACGCGGTCGCGCAGCTCGACAGCGTCGGCACCGGCGGCTCGACCGGCTGCCCGACCTCCGGCGGGCGCAACGAGACGCTCGGCGCGAAGGCTGCCGTCGACTGGCTGAACGGCCGCGCGAAGGGCTGGGACCTGAATGGACAGCCGGTCGGCGCGGCCTGGTCGACGGGCAATGCGGCGATGATGGGCATCTCGTACAACGGCACTCTGCCAACGGCCGTGGCGACCACCGGCGTTGAGGGTTTGAAGGCGATCGTTCCGATCTCCGGGATCTCCTCCTGGTACGACTACTACCGGGCCAACGGCGGCGTCGTGGCGCCGGGCGGCTACCAGGGAGAGGACACCGATGTACTCGCCAAGTACGTGTACAGCCGCGCCGACCGCGAAATCTGCAAGCCGGTCCTGGACCGGCTGACGGCGGAACAGGACCGGGTGACCGGTGACTGGAGCCCGTTCTGGCAAGAGCGTGACTACCTCAAGGACATCGGGAGGATCAAAGCCGGGGTCTTCGTCGTGCACGGCCTCAACGACTGGAATGTGAAGACCAAGAACGCCGGGCAGCTGTGGGAGGCACTGAAGAAGAACCATGTGCCACGCAAGTTGTGGCTGCACCAAGGAGGTCACATCAACCCGATGCCGCTGCGGATGGAGGAGTGGCTGAGCCAGGTGCACCAGTGGTTCGACTACTGGCTCTACGGCCTGGACAACGGTGCGCTGGACGCGCCGCCGGTCGACGTCGAGCAGGCGGACTTCAGCTGGCGCCAACAGTCCGACTGGCCGGCGCGCGGCACGCGTGATGTGACCCTGCAGCTGAATGCGGACGGCCTGTCGCCGCTGCCGAGTTGGCCGGTGAAGCAGTCGTTGTCGGACGCGGGCCGTACGGTCACGGCGGAGCAACTCGTCACCGATCCGGACGGGAAGAACGCGAACCGTCTCGCGTACGCCACCGGCCCACTGGCGAGGGACGTGCGGGTCAACGGCGTGCCCGAGGTGTCAGTGCGCGCCTCGCTGGCCGGCACATCGCCCTATGTGACGGCGCTGCTCGTCGACTACGGCACCGACACCCGCGCTACGGCCGGGACGCTCACGGACACGTCGCAGGAGGTCTGTTACGGCGAGGGGATCCCAGGCGACACGGGCTGCGCGTACCGGACGAAGCACCGTAGCGAGACCGCCGATTTCAAGATCGTGTCGCGCGGCTGGCTGGACGCCCGCAACCGCGACTCCATCGCACGCCAGGACAAGGTGGTGGAGGGACGCGAGTACCGGCTGGAGTGGGGAATGCAGCCGCAGGACTACGTCTTCAAGAAGGGGCACCGGCTGGGCGTGGTGCTGATCTCGACGGACTACGACTACACGCTCCGCTACCCGGCCGGGACCCGGATGACGGTACGGACCGGGGTCAGCAGCGTGACCTTGCCGGTCGCGCGGTAGCAGCCGCTGGGGCCTGCCTCGCGGCGGCGGGCCGGCCGAGAGTGCCCGGCTCGCCGCCGCGGCCCGGTGTTCGTCACCCACCGCCGCCCTGGCCCCGGCAAGGTCGTCTCGCCGCGCGATGTGTGCCCGGACAGCGGGCCGGTCCGGCTGTCGTACGGGCAGGCCCCCGCGCTGCTGGATCAGCGTCCGCCGGGCAGGGCATCGGCTGGGACCCGCACGAGTGGAGGCACTCCGGCCTGACCCACCTCGGGGAGGCCCGAGCGAGCCTGCTGATGCTCATGGCCAGGTCGAGGCACGCAAGCCGGAAACGTGAAGCGGTACTTCAAGCCGTCACCGGACACCATCGCGGAGGTCACCAGCCTGCCGGCACCCGGGGGCGCCCGGCGCTGAGCGGTCGTATTCGCCGTTGACGGCCGGGACGCCGCCCGCGCCTCCGAGGCGCCCCGACAGGCCGGACTGCTGATGGTGGCCCTAGCTCTGCGGGACGTCCTTGACGAACACGATGCCGTCGCTGTCCGCCAGGTGGGCCGGGTCGAGCGGGGCGTAGCCGAACCAGGGGGATACGCGGGGCGCGGGCCGCGTGTCGCCGAAGACGGTGGCCAGCCGCGGGGCGTCGACGACGCAGCGGTCCTCCGGGAGCGCGTACAGGAGTCCTTCGACGGTGTCCGGCGGCGGCGTGTCCACTCCCTGGTGCCGGATCGTGCCGAGGGCCGTGGCCACGAAGGCGTACTCCTCGCCGAGCTGCGCGCTCACCAGCGCACCGGCGCTCCACCACTCCAGCGGCATCCCGCCCATCCGCATCGAGCTCTTGGCCCGTTGGAGATGGGCGTTCTGGGCGTGGACCAGCGCCGGGCCCCGTTCGGCGACGGCGAGGAGGTTGTGGGCCATCATCTGGTCCCGGACGCCCACCAGCCGGGTCATGCGGGCCGGTGAGGTGTCGGCCATGCAGTGGTGGTAGCGCAGCAGGCCGGTCGCGGTGCGCCCGTACAGGCGCGCCCGGTCCCAGTCGTGCCGCGAGGTCGTCACGAGCAGGTGCGGCGTCTGCTGGTCGAGCAGAGCCACCAGATCGTCGGCGAGCAGCCGCAGTTGGCCGGCCTCGGCCGACTGCCCCGTGGACTGGGACGGGTCCATCATCGCGGCGGGATTGGTCCACCGGTCGTCGGTGCCGAGCAGGCGGTCGAGTGTGTCCGCGGTGCAGGGGAGCAGGTCCGCGTCCACCCGGGCCGCGAGGTAGCCGTGGAGTGCGGTGAGGGCCTGCCGGGGGCTCGCCGCGTGGGTGATCTCCAGCGGGCCGTCGAAACCGGCGAAGCGGAGCCACCCGGACGCGGGCCGGCCGTCGTTGTCGGCACGGACGTTGTGGGCGCGCATCCAGCGCACGAGCTCGCGGTTGGCCGCGGAGGTGCCCCAGCCGTGGCTGATTCCCTGCTTCATGACTTCGTCGAGGGTGCCCGTGCCCGAGGTGACGTAGTCGTCGACGACCAGGCCCATCATGCAGTCGCTCTCGATCGCGATCGTCCGGTAGCCCTCCTGCTCGACAAGCTGCCGGAAGAGCTCGTTGCGCAGGTCGAGCAGAGCGTCCTCGCCGTGGGTGGGCTCGCCCAGGGCGAGCAGCCGCGGCCGGGCCGGAAGAAGGTTCATGACGGCGGCGGCCTCGACGGTATGGGCGGTGTCCTTGATGTCAGTAGCCATGCCTTCAACGGTATCGTTGAACCTTCGGTTGAAACTTTTCCGCGATATCCTCAGTACCGTGGGACGAAACCTTCAAAACGGCGGGCAGCTCAGGCCGATCGACCTGGCGCGCGGGCACGGTCTGTCCACGCAGGCCATCAGGAACTACGAGGAGGCCGGCATCCTTCCGGCCGCCGGTCGCACACCCCACGGTTACCGCACCTATACCCCGCTGCACGCGCGGGCCCTGGGCGCGTTTCTCGCCCTGGTGCCCGGCCACAGCCACCAGACGGCGACGTCGATCATGCGGGCCGTGAACCAGGGCGCGGTCGAATGGGCGGGGCCCCCAAAAGGCCACCACCAACGCCCCCCAAACAGAGACCCCCGGACACACCCAGCCAGGGGGGAACGCCCCCCCGG
>NZ_JBHWWF010000002.1:49721-294399 GCF_042736455.1 Streptomyces sp. NPDC060064 | reverse complement strand
CGGGGGGGGTGTTGCCCGCGGGGGGCCCCGCCCCCCCCCACCCGCGGGTGACGCGAATCGGGGGGGCCTTCACCCGGGGGGGGGGCGTGGAGGCGTTCCGCCTCATCGACGACAGCCACGCCCAGCTACTCGACGACCGGCGGACACTCCAGGCCGTGGAGAACGCCCTCCGCGACCTGGCGCCCACCACGGCGTCCGAACCCGACGCGGCGGTGTCCGGGCCCGGCGGCACGTTCATCGGGCCGCTGGCAGGTGAGCTCGGAATCCGTCCCGCGACGCTGCGCAAATGGGAGCGCGCCGGGCTGGTGCGCCCGCGCCGCGACCCGCTGACCGGGTACCGCGTCTACGACGAGGCCGACGTACGGGACGCCCGGCTGGCCCACCAGCTCAGGCGGGGCGGCTACTTGCTGGAGCAGATCGCCCCGCTGATCGCCCAGGTGCGGGCGGCCGGCGGGCTGGAACCGCTGGAGGCCGCACTGTGCGACTGGCGCGGCCGGCTGTCCGCCCGCGGGCGCGCGATGCTGACCGGGGCCGCCGAGCTGGAGGCGTACTTCCGCGAACGCGGATGAGGCTTCGGCCGCCGGCCGAAGAGAACCAGGTCACCAACGGTTCCGTCTCGGCTGAGCCCTACTCCTCATCGACCGCAGCCGGATCACGCAGGGGCCGCAGGCCACCGGGTCAGTTGTGACCTGCGCCTCCCCGCCGCCGGCGCGCGTCAGTCGACGAAGGCCTCCGGCACCGGGGGAAGTTGACGGCTCCCAGCAGTCGCTGCTGAGCCGGCACTCAGGCGGTGCGCCAGTATCCGAGGGCATTGACACGGTCCTTCGGCAGGCCCAGGTCCTTGCGTACATACGTGGTGAGGGCCCGGGTTGTCGTTGTGTCGCAGGCGATCCAGACGTAAGCGCCGGCCGTGTCATGGAGCAGGCCCGGCAGAGCGGTCTTCACCTCCTCGACCAGGTGGGCGCCGACGTCGCGGCGGGGGATCCTGAGCAGTTCGTGGTGGGCGGGGTTCAGCCGTAGCGGCAGGTTGCGGTCCGATTCATGCGTCGTCTCGAACCAGATGGTCGCGGGCACCTGCGGAAGCGCGTCGAGCAGGGAGTTGATCGCGGGGAGCGACGCCGGGTCGCCGACGACGAGGAGACGCGCCGGCTGTGGGTCGGGCGTGGCGAAGCCTGTGCCCTGGAGTGTCGCTTCGATCGTGTTGCCCGGCTGGGCCTTGCGCGCCCAGTCGCTCGCGCAACCGTCGTGCAGGGCGAACTCCAGGCTGAAGGTCCCGGCGGCGGGGTCGGGATCCACCAGGGTGTACGCGCGCTGATGCGGCTTGCCGCCGTTGTCGAACCAGACGCGCACCCACATGGTGGGGTGCACGCCGGTCAGTGCGAGCATTCCGCCGTCGCTGAAGTGCACCCGTCGGAAATGCTCAGTGATCTCCTCTGCCCCGGTCACGGTGAACTCGAAGTCCTTGCCGCGCATCAACTTGAGGACGACGCCCTCCCAGCCATGACCCACCACGCACTCCTCCCCACAGGCCCGGGATCGCCTCCCGAACATCCGCCCCATTAGATTAGGGCAGCCTAACCTAATGGGGTCGAGGAGCAGAGTGAGCGCAAAGATCTACCGGGCCCCTGGGGGATCCCGCGTCTGCGGGGCGGAGAACGCGGCCGAACTGGCCTTCGCGCCGGCCGACCCGAGCACCGGCGGATTGTCGTCGAGCCGGACGCCCGCAACGAGAAGGCCATCGAGCGGATGGTCCGGGCAGGTTTTGTCCTCGGGCCCGAGATCGACAAGCCGGAGAAGCGGGCGCGGCCGGCCTTCTCAGCCGCGACGCGGTCGGGCGCCGCGGCTGAGTCCTCCACACAGCCCGCCGGTCAGCCGGTCTCGTCGAGGAAGTCGGCCACCAGGTCGGCGAATTCGTCCGGAGCCACGATCCGGGTGCCCAGCTGCACGGCCTTCTCCCGCTTGGATCCGGCGTTCTCACCGGCCACGAGGAGTGAGGTGCGCTGGGAGACGCTGGAGGAGGACTTGCCGCCGGCCCGCTCGATGAGTTCGTTCATCTGGTTGCGGGAGAGCTTCTCCAGGGCTCCGGTCATGGCGCCGGTGACCACGACGGTCAGACCGTCCAGCGGGCCCGAGTCCGCGGCCGGCTCGATCTGCCCGTCGGCTTCCCCGCCTTCGGCGTCGGCGGCGTCGGCATCGGCATCGGCAGGCGGAGTCGCGCCGGGTTCGGTCATATTGACGCCCGCGGCAGTGAGGCGGTCGATGAGCGGAGCCAGTTCGGCAAGCTCGGCGACGACCACCTTGGCCTTCTCCACGCCGATGCCCTCGACCTGCTGCAGGGCTTCCGCGTCGGCGGCCCGTATGTGTTCCATGGTCGCGAAGTGGCGGGAGATACGGCGGGACATGGAGCGGCCCGTGCCGCGTACGCCGAGCGCGCAGAACACCCGTGACAGCGGTCGCGTCCTCGCTCCGTCGATGGCCGCCAGGAGATTGTCGGTGCTGGTCTCCCCCATCCGGTCCAGGTCCAGCAGCTGACCGCGGGTCAGCGTGAACAGATCGGCGAAGTCGGCGACGAGACCCGCCTCGACGAGCTGGACGACGCGGGTGACGCCGAGGCCCTCGATATCGAGCTGGTCGCGTCCTGCGGCGTACGAGACGGAGGCCACCAGGCGGCAGTTGCGGCCCCGCACACACCGCCAGCGCTGCCCGGAGGTGTCAATGTCGGAGCCGCACTGCGGGCACACCTCGGGGAAGACGATCGGCTGCTCGTCACCCGTGCGCAGATGGGCGACGGGCGCCTCGATGCGGGGGATGATGTCGCCCGCCTTGTAGACCATCACCTGGTCGCCGATGCGCAGGCCGCGGCGGGTGATGTCGGCGGGGTTGTGAAGGGTGGCGTAGCTGACGGTCGATCCGTCGATCTCCACCGGCCGCAGTACGGCGCGTGGCGCGATGACCCCGGTGCGCCCCACATTCCACTCGACGCCGAGCAGGGTGGTGACCTTCTCCACCGCCGGCAGCTTGTACGCGATGGCCCACCGCGGCGCCCGGGAGCCGGAGCCTGCCGCGGCCTGGTCGGCGGCGCGATCCGCCTTGATGACGATGCCATCGATACCGAACGGCAGCTCCGGGCGGAGTGCGGCGATCTCGTCGATGCGCGCCTGGACCTCGTCGACCGTCTTCAGTGTGCGGGGCGCGACGGCGGTGGTCCCGGCGGTGTGCACGCCGAGTCCCGCGACGTAGGTCATGAGCTCGCTGTGCGGCCACTCCCCCATCCGCTCGGCGAGGTCCGCGTCGGAGGCCGGCAGGGGCAGCACGCCGTAGCCGAAGAAGGTCATCTCCACTGTGTATTGGCGGTCCTTGGCGCGCAGTGTGCCGGCCGCGCCGTTGCGCGGATTGGCGAACGGGGCTCCGCCGTGCTCCGTGCGTACCGTATTGGCGTGCTCGAACTGCTCGGTGGTCATGAGGACTTCGCCGCGCACCTCGAGCGTGACCGGCTCGGCGAGCCGGTCGGGCAGGCCGATGATGGTGCCGACCGCGTGCGAGACGTCCTCTCCCGCGCTCCCGTCGCCGCGTGTGATCAGCCGGGCGAGTCGGCCGTTCTCATAGCGGGCGGCTATCGCGAGGCCGTCCAGCTTGGCCTCGACACTCCACTGCTCGACCGGCCGGCCGATCCGGCGCTCCACCGAGGCGGTCCAGGACAGCAGCTGTTCGGCGGAGAAGACGTTGTCCAGCGACAGCATCGGCACCGTGTGCGGCACATCCCCGACCGCCGCTCCGCCGGCGACCTTCCCGGTCGGCGAGGCCGCCGACATCTCGTCGGGATGAGTCTCTTCGTAGGCGGCGATGCCGCGCACCAGACGGTCGTACGCGTCGTCGTCCAGGGTGCTCTCGCCTGTCGCGTAGTAGGCGGCAGCGGCCTCGGTGGCGGTCCCGACCGCCTCTGTGTACGCGGCGGCGTCGGCGAGAGTGGCGGCAGCGGCCTGAACGGCAGGTGAAGTCGTCATGGCTCTCATAGTGCCGCCCACCACTGACAATGCCCCCGGCCCGCGCGTTCGGCGGCGCCCGGGCGGCTTCGCCTCGATTGCCCTGAGGCGGTTCCGCGGCTGTCGGCCGCCTCGAGAGATCCGTGCGTCACCTAGGGATGGTCCCCGATGCCCGCGCCGAGGGCGTTCGTCTACGGTCGCGAGAGTGCGGAGCTTTTCGGCCGGCCGGCCCTTCCGCACCGAACTCGTTCGTTACGGAGAACCCGATGAAGGCAATCGTCCAGGACCGGTACGGCTCACCAGACGTCTTGGAACTCAGGGAGCTCGACAAGCCGGTGCCCGCCGCCAGAGAGGTTCTCGTACGCGTCCACGCGGCGGCGGTCAACGCGCGCGACTGGCACGTCATGCGCGGCGACCCGTACATCGCGCGCCTGATGCTCCCCTCCGTGTTCGGGCTCGGCGGGCCCAAGAGACGGATACGAGGCAGGGACTTCGCGGGCCGGGTGGAAGCGGTCGGCGCAGACGTGACACGGTTCCGTCCTGGTGATGAGGTGTACGGCGACCTCGGCAACGCCGACGGATCATTTGCCGAGTACGTGTGCGCCCCGGACGAGATGGTGGAGCCGAAACCGGCCAACCTGACCTTCGAGCAGGCGGCTGCGGTGCCGCTGGCGGGCAACACCGCCCTCATGGGCCTGCGCGACGTCGGGCAAGTACAACCGGGACAGCACGTCCTGGTCAACGGCGCGTCAGGAGGCGTGGGAACGTTCGCCGTACAGATCGCCAAGTCGTTCGGCACGGAAGTTACCGGCGTGTGCAGCACCAGAAACGTGGACCTGGTCCGGTCGCTCGGCGCGGACCACGTCATCGACTACACACAGGAGGATTTCGCCCGGAACGGACGGCGGTACGACGTCGTGTTCGACCTGGTGGGGAACCGTTCACTGGCCGAATGCCGACGCGCGCTGACACCCGCGGGGACGCTCGTCATGTCCGGCGGAGGCGTGTCCGGCGGCGGCAGTCCTGTCGGGCCGATGGGTCTCCTCATCAGGGGGCAGGCGCTGTCACCCTTCGTCCGCCATCGGCTGCTCGCACTCACGGAGTCGCCGGGCAGGGAGAACCTGGCGGCGCTGAGGGAGCTCGCCGAATCGGGAAAGGTCACCCCGGTCATCGACCGGACATACCCGTTGAGCCAGGTACCCGAGGCCATCCGGTACCTCGAAGTGGAGCACGCGCGCGCAAAGGTCGTCATCACCGTGTGAGGCGATGGATGTCATGCCGCAGTAGTCAGCTGCCTGACAGCTTCTCCTGCAGCCAGTCGAAGACGACCTCGCAGTGCTGCTGCGGGGCCATCGGGGAACAGTGCAACTGCGCGCCGGTGGCCGTGGTGAGCTTCACGTAGTCCTTGGGTGCCGTCAGCTTGTCGAACATCTGGCGCGGCTGGCCGGGATAGAACTGCTCGTAGTCGTAGTCGAGGACAAGCGTGGGCATCTTGATGCGGGCCACGACGTTCGTGATGTCCAGCGACTCGATGAGTTTGGCGGGGGTGTAGAAGTCGGTGAACATCTTGCCCTTGCGGGCGTCGAGCATCGCCGGCACGGAGAAGGGCTCGATGCGCTTCTTCATCGTCGCGGCCGCGGACGGAGGCAGCTCGGGGACGACCTCCTTGTTCCAGATGTTGTTGGTCTCCTCCTTGTCCGGGGTGAGGATCTTGCGGAGCTCCGGAGGAAAGCCCAGCCAGGGCGCCAGCACGCCGGGCATCGCCACCAGAGCGGCGATCCTGTTCTCGAAGGCCGCGGCCCGGGGGGCCAGATCCCCGGCCATGCTCAGCCCGGTCAGGGCGATCCTGCCCGTGTCCACGTCCGAGCGGGCGGCCAGCCAGTCGACGAGCGGCGTGACCACGGTCTCCCAGCGCGGCGTGAAGATCACCTGGTCCACGAAGAGCAACTGCCCCTGGCCGGGCCCGTCGTACACGAGCGCGTTCCAGCCGCGCTCCAGAGCGGCCGCGACGCCGTAGGTCCACATGTCGACGTTCTGTCCGTCGCTGCCGTTCGTGACGATCACGGTGGGGCGCCGCCCGCCGGAGTCGTCCGGCCGGAAGAGCCACACAGGCAGCGGGGTCTTCCCGTACGGGACGTTCGCCGTCACTGGTGCCGGGTCGCACAGCTCGCAGAACTTGTCCCAGGCGCCGCGCCCGGCTTTGTACAGCTGCTCCTCGCTGCCGGGGTCGTCGGAGCCGAGGACGAAGAACAGTGCCTGGCCGTAGTACTGCGCGGCCCGCAGCGCGCGGAAGCGTGTGGTCTCCGTCCCGGGCTTGCTGCCCTGGGGCGCCGCCATCAGCTGATCGCCGAGTTTCTTGAAGGTCTCGGTGTACGTCTGCGCGGAGAGGCCGGCCTTGTTGATCGCGTTCACGGCGGTGAGCACCTCGCCCACCTCACCGGCGCCGTAACCGGACGAGCCGAGCGCGAGGAGCCCGTTGAAGTTGAGGGCCGGGTCCTTGAAGAGCGTCATCACCCCGGGCGTGGGACCGCCCGCCGGGGCGGAGGCCGACGCCGGGCGACTTGGAGTGCCCGCATTCGCGGGCGACGCGCCCGACGGGGTGCACCCAGCGGCAAGCACGGTCCCGACCCCACCGGCGAGCCCTGCAAGAGCGGTGCGGCGGGTGGGGCCGGATGCGCGATCACTCGATACGTTCGTCATGCCGGCCGAACGTACGA
This sequence comes from Streptomyces sp. NPDC060064, assembly GCF_042736455.1. Taxonomy (NCBI): domain Bacteria; kingdom Bacillati; phylum Actinomycetota; class Actinomycetes; order Kitasatosporales; family Streptomycetaceae; genus Streptomyces; species Streptomyces sp. NPDC060064. The sequence continues at coordinate 287,699 of NZ_JBHWWF010000002.1, read as the reverse complement.
CTCGCGCCTCCCGGCCACTCTCCGCGACACCCGCCGTTCCCCCGAACGGCGCTTCACACAGTCCCTGGGTGCCTCAACGGCGCGGAGGCAGGTGCCCCGGCCCCACGCCGACCTGACGGAGTCCTACCGGGCGCCGAACTGCTGGGCGGCCGCGCGCAGGCGCTTGCCCCGCCTGCCCGTCACCGACTTGACCGGGATCAGCACCAGCCACCAGAACTTCGCGCCCGCCGGGGAGACGAAGGCGAGCGGCACGGCGGCGGCGAAGACCAGCACCGTCGACGCCAGATCGGCCACATCGTTGCGCGCGACGGGATCGGGCAGCGCCGCGCTGCCCAGCCACGGGCGCTTCCACACTGCGATGGTCAGCGCGAGCTGTGTGGCCCCCATGGCCGCGACAGCGCCGGAGTAGACGGCCACCGCCTGCGACAGGTCCCCGTACTCGGCAAGCAGGGTGGTAGGGAAGGGCATCAGAGCGACCAGCCCCAGGCTCAGCAGCCCGAGCCTGATGACTGTCCCATCCACCTCCCGCGTGTACCGGAAGATCTGGTGGTGGCCCCGCCAGAACGCCGCGATGACCAGAAAGCTGAGGGCGTACGCCCACACGTTGGGCACCACATCCCCCAGCGCGTGCTCGAAACCGGCGGGGTCCAGCCCGGTGGGCAGCGTGATGTCCAGCGCCAGCAGCGTCATCGCGATGGCGAACACGCCGTCCGACAGCGCGAGGAGTCGGGCCGCGCTCCCCTCGTCGTCCCGCACTCGCTGGTGGCCGTTCACAACCGCCCACCCTAGGGTCGAATGTTCCGGAATGCTCCAATTTATCCCTCGAACGTGCTGAGCCGCCCTCCGCTTTCGCGCCCGTTGAAGCGGATTACCGCGCCTTCCGGATGTGCAGATGGCCGTCGAGGGGGAACGGGGGGTGTGGCGGCAGCGTCGACTCGTAGACGTATCCACATTTCTCGGCGACGCGGCAGGAGGCGGCGTTGTCCACCTGATGGAGCAGTTCCAGGCACTGAAGCCCGTCGTCGGCGAAGGTGTCGAAGGCCCAGACCGTGACCGCCTCGAGGGCGCGCGGGGCCACACCGCGGCCCCGGGCTTCGGCCACGGTCCAGTAGCCGACTTCACCGGACGACTCGGCGCGATCGGCTCGTTTGACCGCCACATTGGCCACGAGCCTGCCTTCGCCACTGTCGCCGTCGTCCCGTTCCTCGAGCACGGCGAAGCCGAGATAGTCCCCCGCGTCCCAGCCCCGCTGTCGGACGTCCAGCCACCGCAAGGCGTCATCGTGGCTCTCCACCGGCACACTGGTGAACCTCCGCAGGGCGGGATCGCGGTACGCCTCGAGCAGTGCCGCCAAGTCCTCTTCATGCCATGGGCGCATGAGCATGGCGGGTGCGGACGACGTGGCGGGCACGCGCAGGGCAACGGTCATCGAAGTCTCCCCCTCGTACGATCTGCGCCTGATCATCCCTCAGCGTTCCTGGTCACGCAGGGCGATGCCGCACCAAGCCCGGTCCGGACGACGTAAGACTTTCGTCATCGTGCTCAGCCCTTCCGGCCGGCTCGTCCTGACGTTGAATTGAGGCGGGGCCGGGGCAGGCCCGGTCGGGACCAGCGATGACAGGAGACGACAGTGGGGCGCATACGGAAGTGGCTCGGCAGACCGTGGGGTGTGGCAGCGCTGGTCGTCGGTCTGGCAGTGGCCGGTGTGGGGCTGTACTGGTTCCAGCCGTGGAAACTGTGGGCGGACGAGACCGTGAAGGACGCGATCCCCACGGCGTCCGGCACCCCGGCGCCTGCGACGCCGCGGACGCTGGCTTCCGGCGAGCTGATCAGCCATGAGCACCGTACGCGTGGCTCGGTGAAGGTACTGCAGCTGGCCGATGGGACGCGCACGCTCAGGCTGGAGAACCTCGATACGAGCAACGGCCCCGATCTGCGGGTGTGGATCACCGATGCCGCGGTGAAGGACGGCACCGCCGGCTGGCGCGTCTTCGACGACGGGAAGTACGTCAGCCTGGGCAAGCTCAAGGGAAACAAGGGGGACCAGAACTACGCCCTGCCCGCCGGTCTGGATCTGAAGCAGTACACCAGCGTCAGCATCTGGTGCGACCGGTTCGACGTCTCCTTCGGCGCGGCCGCGCTCGCACGTACCTGATCCCGCTCCGTACCTGATCCCACTCCGTACCGGATTCCGCCCTGTAGTTGATTCCGCTCAGGGCCGCTGTCCACCGGAGCTGCTGGGCTGCTGTACGACCCACGTACGGGCAGCCGCCCCTCAGAACGGAAGCACTCTCCCCGACGGGGTCCGCAGGTCGAGATCGCGGGCGGGCTTGCCCCGCACCTGTTTGCGGATTTGGATCTGCGGAGCCTTGGCCATCGCACTCACCCTCTCAGGCCGCAGCGTTGCACAACAGGCTCCAGCCTTGCTCGGGCCGGGATACAACGGTGTGCGCGGCGGCCCGGGGCAATCGGACGGCCTGTGACATATGACAGAGGCACCACCGTATCGAGTGTTGCCAAATCCCTTACGGGCCCTCGCTCCCTGTGCAACAGTCGTAACAGGTCCACTGATTCGGACCTGGCAGTGGCCGCGCCTGTATCGGAGTACGACATGCCGTCCCATGTGTTCGCGGACCGTCCCGCCCCGCAGCCGCCCGAGCGCGGCACCGTCGACGCGCTGATCTCTCAGACGCGCCGGCTGCGTGGCGACGTGGACGCCGTGCGACGGGACGCCGTGGTGGACGATGGCGACCCGCAGGGGCGGTGGCAGCGGGCCCTGTGCGACCTGGCGGTGCACCATCTCGACGATCTCGGCACCCACCTGGGACAGCTCAAGGAAGGGCTGCCGGAGGAAGCCGTCGATGCCTTCGAGGACGAGCTCGCCGAATTCGAGGCGGACCACGCCCAGCGCACCGGTTCGCTGCTCAGCCGCGTCGGCAGCGCCGAGTGGAATCTCCTGACCGACGAGGTCAACTGGTCCGACGAGCTGTACCAGATCCTCGGCCGCTCCCCGGAGAGCGGCCCCATGTCCCTGGACGAACTGCCGGCCATCGTGTTCGCGGAGGACCAGGCGCTGCTGACCGCGCTGGTGACGGACTGCCTCGTCGACGGCCGCCCCATCGACGGCGAATTCCGCATGGTCCGGGCCGACGGGCGGGTCCGTACGGTGCACATGATGGGCGAGCCCGTACTGGACGCCGACGGCTCCACCGCCTCCATGTGGGCCGTGCTCCGGGACGTGAGCGAGCTGCGCCGCAGCCAGCGCGCGGTGAGTGAGACCCGTGACTCGCTGCAGCGCCGGCAGCACTTCGTACAGACCGAGCGCCGGCTCGCGGTCGAACTGCAGGAAGCTGTACTTCCGCCCTGGCGCGGTTCCCTGCAGTTCCCGCTCGACGGACCCACCGCATTGGACGTCTCCGCGCACTGTCTGCCGTCCACGAACAGCGCGCTGATCGGCGGCGACTGGTACGACGCGATCCAACTGCCGGGCGGCGATTCACTGTTGAGCGTCGGCGACCTCACCGGGCACGGTGTGACCGCGACCTCGACGACGGCGATGCTGCTCGGCGCCCTGCGCGGAATGGCCGTGGCCGGGATCCGGCCCGGGCCGCTGATGGCGCATCTCAATCACTTGCTGGAGACCTCGGTCCAGCCCGCCCTGGGCAGTGCGGTGTGCTGCCGCTACAACCCGGCCGGACGGACCCTCACCTGGGCGCAGGCAGGACACCCCGCCCCCCTGCTGTTCCGCAACGGGACGGGGCGTGCGCTGACGCCGCCCGACGGAGTGCTGCTCGGAGCGACGTCCGCCGCCACGTACGAGCAGGCCGAGGTGCAGCTGCTCCCCGGCGATCTGCTGATCCTGCACACCGACGGGCTGACGCGCACGAGCGCTGCCGAGGAAGGTGACACGGACCGGCTGCTCGCGCTGGCACCGCGGTTCAGCGAGGCCCGTGACGCACAGGAGTGCGTACGGACGGTCGTCGAGGAGTTCGGTGAGAACGACCGCGAGCACGACGCCTGTGTGATGGTCGCGAGGATCGGCGCGTAGAACGCGCCTACCGGCTCTCGGCAGAACTGCTTCCTGGTGGTTGGGCGCGCCTGGATCGCTTGAACCGACCCATGCTGCTGGATCTATGGTGGTCCGCTGGAAGTAGTTCTCTAGATCCCGACGCTCCTCGACCTCTTCGAGGGGCTGTTGGGCAGGGCCAGCTGGATTTCCTCGCGCAGGTCCTGGATCCTCGGGTAGCCCGCGTAGTGCCCGGTCAGCCGGTACATCTCCCGCAGCCTGTCCCACGTCCGGTGCGAGGAGGTCTCCCCCATCGAGACGAGCGCCAACCTGGCGTAACGGTCGGCCTGTTCGGGGTCGTCGGCGATGAAGCACGCCGACGCCAACGAGATGTAGTCGAAGATCTTTGAGCGCTGGCGGCCGCCCTCGCGCAGCTCCAGCGCCTGTTTGGCGTGGTTCTGCGCGGTGTTGGCCGCAGTCGGATCGTGCTCGGCGAGGGTGCGGTACGCCAGTGCCTCCATGCCGTGCAGATCCGCCTCGTCGAACATCTGCATCCAACTGGGGGGCGGTACATCGCCCTTGTCGGATACGAACAGGTCCTCGGCCTCGCCGAGGGTGCGGCGCATGGCCTGACCGCGGCCCATGGAGGCCTGTGCCCAGGCTTCGATGGTGTGCAGCATCGCCTGGGTGCGCGGCAGGGTCTGTTCCCCGGAGCCGGACTTGGCGAGCTTCATCAGGTCCAGGGCGTCGTCAGGACGGCCCAGGTGGACCATCTGGCGGGCGGCCCTGGAGAGCGCTTCGCCGGCGCGCGGGCGGTCGCCGCCCTCGCGCGCCGCGTGGGCGGCGATGACGAAGTACTTCTGGGCGGTGGGTTCGAGGCCGACGTCGTGGGACATCCAGCCGGCGAGTACGGCAAGGTTGGCGGCAACGCCCCACAGGCGCCGCTGGAGATGGTCGGGGTGTCGGTAGGCGAGCATGCCGCCCACTTCGTTGAGCTGTCCCACAACGGCCTTGCGCTGGAGCCCGCCGCCACGGGCGGCGTCCCAGGCGCGGAACACTTCGACGGAACGCTCCAGTGCCTCGATCTCCTGCGACCCGATGGGGGCGGCCTCATAGCGGTCGTACCCAGCGGGGTCGGCGTGCAGGGGACTGTCGATACGGGGTGCGTCCTGAGCGAGTGCGGGGTCGGTGTGCAGCCAGTCGTGCATGGCGCTGCTGAGTGCGGAGCCTGCGGCGAGCGCGGCGCCCGCGCCCACCAGGCCGCGTCGGTTGAGCATGAGGTCCATTCCCGTGAATTCGGTGAGGACCGCCGCCGTCCGTTCCGGCGCCCACGGAAGGCCGTCAGGGTTGTCAGCTCCCTGGACGTCCCGCCGTCTACCCGCTCGCCCGATCCGTACGAACCCGAGGTCCTCGATGGTCACGACACGACCGAGTCGCTCGGTGAACAGAGCTGCCAGCACTCGCGGCACGGGATCGCGCGGGGACTCCCCCATGTCGATCCAACGCCGCACCCGCGAGGTGTCGGTCGCCAGCTGAGGGTGGCCCATGGCCGCCGCCTGCCGGTTCACGAGTCTCGCGAGCTCCCCCTTCGACCAGCCGGCCAGGCCGAACAAGTCGTAGAGGCGGGTGTTGGGTTCTCCGGTCACGTCAAGCCCCCAGGTTCTCGGCTGAGTTGACAGTAACCCCCTGTCAGATGCCTGGCGACTATTCGCCAGGGTTCGCCAGGGTGCGCCAGATGGTGTGCCACCCGCGGCCGGGTGTCACGTAGGAACGCGCCACCTCGGCCCGGCAGCCGGACGCATTCCCCAGGGTGCCGATCGGTTGCCGGGGCGGGGCCGCGTACGCAACTTGTCGGCACGCGAAGGGATCTGTAACCCGCATGTACACAGCATCGTCCTCCGTGTCCGCTCCGCCCCGGCCGCAGCGCTCCTCCGCTGTCCCGGCCGGCACCGGACCGTATCTCGACCCCACCCACGCCGGCCGGGTTCAACGGCCGGCGGGGATGGTCGGCCAACCCCTCAGCGGGAGAATCGACTTGTCCGGCCCTCAGGGCGCGCAGCTGCGGATGGCGATCGCGGCGGTGCACCGGATCTGCCCGGAGTTCAATCCGGTTCAGGTGCTGCGCCGGAGCGGACGTTCCGTACTGCTCGTCGGAACCACAGGACGCACCACGGCCGTTGCCAAATGCTTACTGGACCACTCGCCCGTCTGGGCCGAGCGGTTCCGCTACGAAATAGCTGCCTATCGCGCCTTCGTCCGGCACCGCCCACCGGTGCGGGCCCCGCGGCTGATCGCCGCGGATCCCGACAACTGCACACTGGTGATCGAGCGGATGCCGGGCCGGGCGGCGGCCCTTGCACGGCACCCGGCCGAGGCTCCGCCCCGTGCCGATGTACGGGCCGCCCTCGGCGCGATCGCGCGCCTCAACGCCTGGCGGCCGCCGGCCGGGATGTTCGACGCCCCGCTCGACTACGCGCCCCGGATCTCGCGCTATCACGAGCTGGGCCTGTTCACCGACCGTGACCTCGGCGATCTGCAGAAACTCCTGCACGGTCTCGCGCACGCGGGCGGACGGCAGGGGATGGGGCAGTTCTGTCACGGCGATGCGCTGCTCTCCAACATCCTGCTGTCGCCTGCGGGTCCCGTGCTGGTCGACTGGGAGCACGCCGGCTGGTATCTGCCCGGCTACGACCTGGCGACGCTGTGGTCGGTGCTGGGTGATGCACCGGTGGCGCGTCGGCAGATCAGCCAGCTGGCGCAGCAGGCGGGAACGGCTGCGCGGGACGCGTTCCTGGTGAATCTGATGCTGGTGCTGACACGGGAGATCCGCACCTACGAGACGGCTGTGCAGCGGACGATGCGCGAGGCGGCACCTGCGGGTGCCGGTCATGTGCCGCCCGGTGGACTGTCGGCCGGTGAGGAACAGCGGCTGCTGCTGCGGCGGCTGCACGACGACTGCGCGCTGGCACGGCGGGCTGTGCGCGCTGCGGTCGGCACCCGCTGACCGGCCACCGCAAGGGGGAAGTGCGCTACGCGCCCAGTGCCGACACACTGGGCGCGTAGCGCACTGTGGTGCTCGGGTGGTTGAGGAACGTGGCCAGAGGGTGTGGCAATCGTCAGGTGCCTGCCCGACTTCGTGACCCCACGCCGGGATGGTCGAACTCTCCTTCCGTATACGGATATTGGTCCAGGCCACTGACGCCCCGCAGGCCCGCGGCCCCTCACCGCGAAACTCCACGGCACCCGCGCTGACGTGCGAAATCCTTGCGGCTGAGCATGATTGACGGATCGTCCGGGAGCCGATACCCCTGTAGTCGGGTCCGACCTCGCAGGCCCCGTCGCGCACCATTCGTCCCTGGAGGCTGCCTTGCAAGGATCCGCCCCCGCACGACTGAGAGGCGCCCGTCGCCGCATGCTGAGGGCAGGGGGCGCGGTGGCCTCCGCCGCCCTGCTGCTGCCACTGGTCTCGGCCGGCCCGTCCGCCACGGCGGAGCGGCCCTCGTCCGGCGCTCTGCAGCACGACTTCGCCGCGGCGGCCGCCCAGTACGGTGTGCCGCAGAGCGTGCTGCTCGGCGTTTCCTATCTGCAGTCCCGCTGGGATACGCACGGCGGTGCGGCGAGCGTCACCGGCGGTTACGGGCCGATGCATCTGACCGATGCCAGGACGGCGCTCGCCGAGGCGCCGCACCATTCGGACGGCACCGAGGACGCGCGCGGCGACGAGGCGCGTCCGGCCCGTACGGTCACCGAGGCCGCTCTGCCCAGGGCGTCCGAACTCCCGGCCCGGCTGAGGACCTTGGACCGTGCGGTCGAGCTCTCCGGGATCTCCGCCGAGCAGCTGCGCGACAGTCCGTCCGCCAATGTGCGCGGCGGTGCGGCTCTGCTCGCCGACGCGCAGAAGAAGCTGGGCCTGCCGTTGAGCGAGAACCCAGCCGAATGGTTCGGCGCGGTGGCGCGGTTCTCCGGCGCCGACGACACTGCGACCGCCAGGACGTACGCCAACGATGTCTTCGACGTGATCCGCACGGGCCAGACGCGCGTCACCGACAGCGGGCAGCGGGTCGCGCTCGCGGCCGACCCGGCTGCGGCCCCCGACCCTGCGCAGGCGGCACGGCTCGGGCTGCGCACGGCTGACGCGAAGAAGACCGAGTGCCCTCGGACGGTGGCCTGCGAGTGGATCCCCGCGCCGTACGAGGAGTTCGGCGACGGCGACTACGGCAACCACGACCTGGCGGACCGGCCCGCGTCCCAGTCGGTGAAGTACATCGTCATCCATGACACGGAGGGCTCCTGGGACACCACTCTGAAGCTGGTGCAGGACCCGACGTATGTCTCCTGGCAGTACACCCTGCGCTCCTCGGACGGGCACGTCGCCCAGCACGTGCCGCTCAAGGACGTGGCCTGGCACGCCGGCAACTGGTATGTGAACGCCAAGTCGGTGGGCCTGGAGCACGAGGGCTTCCTGGTTTCGCCGGACGCCTGGTACACGGAGGCGATGTACCGCTCGTCCGCCCGGCTGGTGAAGTATCTGTCGAAGCGGTACGACATCCCGTTGGACCGCCGGCACATCCTCGGTCACGACAATGTGCCGGGCACGACCGCCGCGACCATCCGCGGGATGCACACCGACCCGGGCCCGTACTGGGACTGGTCCCACTACTTCCAGCTGCTCGGCAACCCCCTCAGGCGGACCGCCGGACCGGCGAGTGGTGTGGTGACCATCCGCCCCGACTACCTGAGCAACCAGCCGGTGTACACGGGCTGCGCGACTGCCGGACAGGCGTGTGTGCCGCATGGGTCGGGCGCGGTCCGGCTGCACATCGCGCCCGCCGAGGACGCCCCGCTCGTCAAGGACATCGGTCTGCGTCCGGGCGGACAGGACTCCACGATCGACGTCAATGACACCGGCGCCCGTGCCTCGACCGGCCAGCAGTACGCGGTCGCCGGGCGCCAGGGCGACTGGACGGCGATCTGGTACCTGGGCCAGCAGGCCTGGTTCCACAACCCGCGCAAGCAGCCGACGGCGGTCGGCGCACGGGGCCGGGTGCTCACGCCGAAGGAGGGCGTGGCGGAGATTCCGGTGTACGGGCGGGCCTATCCGGAGCCGGCGGCGTACCCCACCGATGTGCCGGTGCAGCCGATCTCCCCACTGCCGTACAAGCTTCTCGCCGGCCAGCGGTACGTGGTCGGTGACCGGACTTTGGGCGAGTACCTGTACGCGACGACGTTCGACACCGCCGGGCACCGGGTGGTGCGCGGCACGGAGGCGTACTACGAGATCCAGTTCGGGCACCGGGTCGCCTTTGTGAAGGCGACCGACGTGCGCGTACTGAAGTAGCCGCGGTGCGCCACCGTTCGTGGGGTCCGGTGGCGCACCGTCCTCTCTTTTGCGGGCTTGTGTGACTAATTGCCGTGGAGCGTGGGCCGTACGGGCGACGGGTAGGGCTGGGCCGTCCACCTCCGGTCCGCGCTCTCGCACGCGGATGCTCACCGAAAGGCCCTGGCGCACATGGCACAGCCCTTCGTACTGCCGGACTTCTACGTTCCGTATCCGGCGCGGCTCAATCCGCATCTCGAGGCGGCACGACGGCACACCAAGGAGTGGGCGCATCGGATGAAGATGCTGGAGGGTTCCGGCATCTGGGAGGAGAGCGACCTCGACGCGCACGACTACGCCCTGCTGTGCTCGTACACCCATCCCGACTGCGACGCCGACGCGCTCTCCCTGGTGACCGACTGGTATGTGTGGGTCTTCTTCTTCGACGACCACTTCCTGGAGATCTTCAAGCGCAGTCAGGACCGCGACGGTGGGAAGGCATATCTGGACCGGCTGCCGGCCTTCATGCCGATGGATCTTTCGGCGGGTACGCCCGAGCCCACCAACCCGGTCGAGGCGGGTCTCGCCGATCTGTGGGCGCGGACCGTGCCCAGCATGTCCGACGGCTGGCGGGGCCGGTTCGCCGAGGCCACCGAGAATCTGCTGAACGAGTCCCTCTGGGAACTGTCCAACATCAACGAGGGGCGCATCGCCAACCCCGTCGAGTACATCGAGATGCGCCGCAAGGTGGGTGGCGCTCCCTGGTCGGCATGTCTTGTGGAGTGCGTGGCGCGGGCCGAGGTCCCGGAGTCCGTCGCGGACTCCCGGCCGCTGCGGGTCCTGCGGGACGCCTTCTCGGACGGTGTGCATCTGCGCAACGACCTCTTCTCGTACCAGCGCGAGGTCGAGGCCGAGGGCGAGAACAGCAATGGCGTACTGGTACTGGAGACCTTTCTGGGCTGTACGACCCAGGAGGCGGCCGAGGCGGTCAATGATCTGCTGACCTCACGGCTGCTGCAGTTCGAGAACACCTTCTTCACCGAACTGGGGCCGCTCTGCGCCGAGATGGGCCTCGATCCGGCGGGGACCGCCGCTGTGCTGGCCTATGTGAAGGGTCTGCAGGACTGGCAGTCCGGCGGCCATGAGTGGCACATGCGCTCCAGCCGCTATATGAACGAGGACGCACACACCGGCCCAGGGCTCCCGGGGGGCGCCTCCGGGATGGCCGCGGCGTCCATCCGGCTCACTCCGCGCGCGGAGGCCGCCCGGTGGCGCAGCCTCACCCATCTGCCGCACCAGCGGGTGGGGCCGTCCCAACTGCCGGAATTCTTTATGCCGTTCAAGACGACGCTCAGTCCTCATCTGGAGGGCTCCCGGGTCCGGACGGTCGAGTGGGCCCGCCGGATGGGCATGCTGGAAGCTCAGCCGGGACTGCCCGGTTCGCACGTCTGGGACGAGCGGAAGGCGGCGGGCTTCGACTTCCCGCTCTGCGCGGCGGGGCTCCACCCGGAAGCGACGCCCGAAGAGCTCGATCTGTCGTCGGCCTGGCTGACCTGGGGCACGTACGGGGACGATCTCTTCCCCGCGGCGTACGGACGCTCCCGCGATCTGGCCGGGGCGCGGGCCGCCAACGAGCGGCTCTCGTTGTTCATGCCGGTGGACGGCTCACCGGCACCGGCCCCCTCCAGCGCGATGGAACGCGGTCTTCACGATCTGTGGCAGCGCACGGCGGGCCCGATGTCCGCGAAGGACCGCCGCACCTTCCGTGAGTCTGTGGAGATCATGACGGCATCCTGGCTGTGGGAGCTGGCCAATCAGGCACAGCACCGCATCCCTGATCCGGTGGACTACATCGAGATGCGACGTCACACCTTCGGCGCCGAGATGACGACGAGGCTGTGCCGGATCCGGCACGGCGAACGGGTGCCCGAGGAGATCTATCTCAGCGGTCCCGTCCGCTCGCTGGAGAACGCCGCCATGGACCAGGCCACGCTCCTCAACGATCTCTTCTCTTACCAGAAGGAGATCGAGTACGAGGGCGAGGTGCACAACGCGGTCCTGGTCGTGCAGAACTTCTTCGGCGTCGACTACCCGACGGGAGTGTCGATCGTCGGCGATCTGATGAACTCGCGGATGCGGCAGTTCCAGCACGTCGCCGCGCATGAGCTGCCGCAGCTCTACGACGACCTCGGCCTGGACGACGAGACCCGGGGGATCCTGGACGGCTATGTCCACGAGCTGGAGAACTGGATGTCCGGGATCCTGACCTGGCACCGCGGCTGCAGGCGCTATCGCGAGGAGGATCTGCGGGCCGGACATGCCGCTCCGTGGCGACTGAACGGCCCCTCCGGACTGGGCACTTCGGCGGCCCGTGCCCTGACGCTGTTCGCCCGGATGCCTGCCGTCAGGACGTAGCGCGTACAGCACAGAGCACGGTCGGAACACAGCATGGCCAGAACACGGCACCGTCAGAACGCAGCACCGGCCGTTGCGGCCCACCGTGCGCACGATCGCGGCGGGCCGTGCCGCCGGACCGGGGGCGGCTGCCTGGGGTTCTCAGCCCTGCTGGAACAGCTCCGCGGGCAGCGGCTTGAGCAGTGCGTACAGATCGTCCGTGATCGGCCGGTCCCAGCTGGCGATGGTGACCAGGACATTGTCGCTGCGGTCGAACTGGACGCAGGAGATACGGCTTTCGGAGAGCTTGAGGCGCCGCACGATCAGCAGGTTGTCGCCCTGCATCACCGGCATGTCCTCGACGTCCACCACATCGACGGGCTCGTCGTTCTCCAGCGCGAGCAGCAGCTGCGCCACCTCGAAGGGGATCTCGCCCTCTTCGATGTCGCGGGCCGGCGAGCCCTCCGGCAGATTGCCGATGATCATCGCGGGGCCGCGGCCGCCGAACAGGTCGTACCGCAGGAAGACGCCCTGGCAGGTGCCGTCGGGAGCGGGAAGGAGCCCGGCGCCGAGATTGCCGGGCCAGTCCCCCGGGTCCATGGCCAGGACATCGAAGTCCGGGCCCGCGGGGGTGGCGGCGCTGCGGCGGCGGAGGAAGGACATACCGCCATGGTACGTGTCCGGGCGGGCCCGGCCGAGCCGGGGCCCGGTGCCTCTTGGACGCCGTCTGTCACCGTGCACGAGAGCCGTCCAGGGTGTCGGCGAGACCGTCGCCGAGGGCCTCCGCCAGGCCCGCCGCATCGGTGCCCACCTTGCGGTAGACGGCGGAGAGCAACCTGGTCACGGCCTGCTCGTCGACGTGGAGGGTGGCCGCCACAGCGGCGGTGTCGCGTCCCTTGACCGTCAGCACGGCCGCGGTCCGTTCGCGGGCGGTGAGGGCGTCGGTCTCGATGGCACGCAGCTGCCGCGGCCGCAACCCGGCGGCGGCGAGTTCGTCACGGGCCGTGTCCGCGAGCCCGTCCGCGCCGCACTGCCCGGCCGCGTCGAGACCCCGGTAGAGGTGCTCGGCGGCTTCCTGCGGACGACCGGTACGGCGCAGGTGCGTACCGAGGTCGACGAGGGCGCGGGCCAGTTCGTACGCGGCGGGTGAGCGCTCCAGCCGGAACACGGCCTCTTCGAGGAAGGCGGTGCGTTCGGTGCCGCCGGAGACTTCGGCGGCGACGCGCAACGCCTGGCCGATCGCCGAGGCCGTGGCGAACCTGCGGGCGCGGTCCACCGATTCGAGGGCGGTCTCTCGGGCACGTTCCGGAGCGTCGTGCGCCTCCGCGAGGGCGAGGTGGAGCTGCCAGGGGCACCAGGCGGGGTTGCGCATTCCACGCGGGTCGAGCCGTCGGCCGGCCGCGGCGAGTTCCACGGCCGCCTCCTTCGGGCGGCCGCAGGCGAGCAGCAGTTCGCCGTACACGGTCTGGGAGTCGGGGAAGGTCACAGCCGCGGGGAAGGGTTCGCCGAAGCCGTGGTCCTGTGCGACCCGTACGGCCTCGTCGGTACGTCCCCGGGCGAGCAGGACCTCGACGAGCGTGCCGAGCGCGTACCACTCGACGGGTGTACGGGGACCAACCCGTTCGGCGAGCCGCAGCCCGGCCCGTACGAAGTCCTCCGCCTCCGCCAGACGTCCGCGCCGGAAGCGGATGTAGGCGAGGAGGGTGTATGCGAACGAGAGGTGCGCGCCGCGCCAGCCCTGGCGTTCGAACTCCGCGGTGCCGACCGCGAACAACTCCTCGGCACGGCCCGGGCGGTCGGCGTAGAGAAAGGTGAGGGCGACCAGGACGGGAACTTCGAAGCCGCGGTCCTCGGCGGCCCAGCCCAGTCCGCCGTCGAGGGCGCGTTCGGCGTGGCGGAGGGCGACGGAGGCGGGTTCGGCGCGCAGCATGGCGTCCCAGCCGCGGAGGCCGATGATGTAGCGCTCGGTGAGGTCTCGGCCGGTGAGCCGGTCGGCGAGGCGGGCCAGCCGCCTGGAGCGGGCGGGCGAGTCGGGCTCGTCGGCGCGGAAGGCGTCCCACATGAACTTCTCCGCCTGCATACGCAGCCGGGCGCGCGGGTCGGTGGTGAGGCGGGCTTCGCGGGCCAGCGTGTCGGAGGCCTCACCGAGGCGGTCGCTGTGGGCGAGGACCTGGGAGAGGCGGTAGACGATGCCCTGGCGCAGGTCGGGGTCGGCGATGGGCTCTTCGAGGGCCGCGCGCAGATGGTTGACGGTGGTGGCGGGTTCGGTGAGCAGGGAGGCGCAGCCGAGTTCGTACAGGACGGCGGCTCGGTCCTCGAAGGGCGGGGGTTCGCGCAGGGCGCGCGCGAGATGGCGGCGGGCGGCGTCGGGAGCTCCGGCGCGCAGGGTCTCGCGGGCGGCCTGGCGCAGTTGGTGGACGACCCAGGGGTCGCCTTCGGGGTGGGTCTCCATGAGGTGCCGGGCTGCTGCGGTGGAGCCGAGTCCGGCGTCGACGACGGACCAGGCGGCCTGGCCGTGCAGGGCGACTCGCACGGCATCGGGGATGGCGCGGTAGACGGCGGTGGCGATCAGAGGGTGGACGAATTCGAGGGTGTCGGAGCCGGTGAGGATGCGGGCGTCGCGCAGCCGGTCGGCGGCGTCGGCGGCCGTTTCGCTGCCGAGGCCTGCGACGGCGGCGGCGAGGGCGGGCGGGATTTCGGTGCCGAGTACGGCGCCGGCCCAGGCGAGACGCACGGTGGAGGTGCCGAGGCGGTCCAGGCGGGTGACGAGTCCGCTGCCTTTGACGGCGGCGGCGAGGTCGCGCAGGAGGTGGGCACCGGCCTCGTTGGGTTCGAGTCCCCGGTCGTGGACTTTGGCCGTGAGTTCGACCGCTTCGAAGGGGTTGCCCGCGGTCACGGCCCAGCATTCACGGCAGAACGCGTCGTCGGCGTGGGCGCCGAGCCGGTCGCGTACGAGCCGGCCGACGGCCGGTGCCGTGAGGGGTTCGAGGTCGATGGGACGGTGTCCGGCCCGGCCGGGGAGTCCGCGGAACTGCTGGGCGTGGTCGGGGAGTTCCTCGGGTCGGTAGGCGACGACGAGAAGCATCGGCAGTTCTTCGGCGCGCGGCGCGAAGGCGGCGAGCCAGCTCAGCGACTCCGGGTCGGCCCAGTGTGCGTCGTCGAGGACGAGGACGAGCGGGGCGCGCTGGACGGCGAGATGGGTGAGGACCCAGTCGAGGCCGTCGCGCAGACCCTGCGGGTCGGGCGGGGCGCCCGCCTCCGCGGTGCACAGGCCGAGTGCGGGGCCGACGATGGCGTACCAACTCCCCAGCCGCAGACGGAGTGCGGTGTCGGAGGAGCCGGCGAGCTGCGGCTGGATGAGCTGGCGGGCGACATGGAAGGCGACGCGCTGTTCCTGGTCGCCGCCGCGCGCGGAGAGCACGGTGCAGCCCTTTGCGGCAGCGCGGCGGCGGACCTCGGTCAGGAGGGTCGTCTTACCGAGCCCCGCGTGGCCCGCAAAGGCGAGCAGTGCGCCGCGCGGGCGCTCGGGAGGATCCGCGTCCTCCGGATGGAGGCCGACCAGCTCGCTCAATGCTTCGTCAACAGCGGCCAGTTCGGCTTCGCGCTCGAAGAGCCGACGCCTGTTTCTGCCGGCGCGTCGCGTCATGGTGCACCCCCACGGCCGGGGCGTGCGTCCGGCGCGGCAAGGGGGCTGCCGGACGTACGTCCTCGAGGCACCTCAGAGTACGCCCGCGAGGCCGTGCGCGGACCGGCCTTGCGAAACGCGGTTGTGCGGAGTGCTCCGCAGGCTCGTCAGGCCGTCTGAGTGGGGCCGAGCCCGGGGGCGACGGATCCGTTGATCTTCTCTATGGCCTGCCGGGCGTGCTCACCGGGTGTGCGAGCCGTGAGGGACGACACCGTGGAGGGTGCACCGGGCTGAGTCCGCTCCGGTGCGGGGCGTGCGTGGGATGCCGACCGCGTACGCAGCCGATGGCTGGCGGCCTCGTCGAGACCGACCGGACGCTGCATCTGAGCAGCCAGCCGGCCGGCCTCCTGCCCCAGCGCCGCAACGTCCTCCCACTGCAGACGGACCACCAGGCGGAGTTCGGCCTCGCCGTCCGGAAGAGCTTGGAGAGGAGGATTGACGGGCTCATTCATGGGCTGATCCCTCACAGTCTCGGAACGGAATCCTCGTGGGAAAGCTGCGCACCCCGGGTTCCGGTGCGCGCAGAGAGATACGGGAAACTCCCTCATCATGTTCAAATCCCGGTGCGCATGTCGCGAGCTGCGGCGCCGAACCCGTCGGCGGGCCTGGGCAGTACTGGCCGTACGGCCCGCGCGGTCATGGCGAAACAGCAGCGCCGCACTGAAGCAGTACGGACCGCACAAGTATCGTCGGGATGCTCGACACCGGACCATGGGGGGAATCGCGGAATGACGAACGACGATGTGCTGGCGGTGTGCCGCAGCAACTGGGAGTACCGGGGCCTCGACGAGGCCTCCGTACGGGAGTTGCTCAAAAATCTCTCCAAGGAACTCGCGGACGCCGAGGCGGCCGGGCGCACCCCGAAGGACGTCGTCGGCCAGGACATCACGGCGTTCGCCGCGTCCCGGGCCCGGGCCCACCGCCCGCTGCCGTACCGGCTGCTGCGGATGGCCGCGACGGTTTCCTTCGTTCTCGGCGTGGTGCTGCTGCTCGGGCACCTGCTCCGGTGGAGCACGGTGCTGCCCGTGCTCCCGAGCCGTATCGCCTTCTACGCCGCCGTCGCGGCGGTCACCGTCGCCTGGGAGCTGCGCCGCGGCACCCTCGGCATACGCAAGGGCTGGCTGCTCGCCTTCGTGGTCGGCCTGCCGGTCATGGTGATCACCGACCGGCTGGCCGGCGACGAGCCGCTGTTCGACCTGCCTCTGTGGGGCACGCTTGTGCTGTTGCTGCCCGGTCTGCCGTACGCCGTCGTCGATGCCCGCGCAAAGAGGACGGAGAAGGCGGCTCAGACGGTCACATGACCGTCACGTGAGGTCGAACTCCCCCTCGCGGGCGTTGATGACGAAGGCGCGCCACTCGGCCGGGCTGAAGATCAGCGACGGGCTCTCCGGCCGGCCACCGTTGCGCATGGCGATGAATCCCTCGACGAAGGCGATCTGGACGTCCCCCGTTCCCTGGCTGCTCGACTGCCAGTCGGCATTGCTGAGGTCGAGTTCGGGCTTGTTCCAGCCCGAAAACATCTGCGTGGTGGTCATGCTCTCGGCCACGTCCGTGCTCCTCCCGGTTCGTCGTCCGGGCCTCAGACTAGCGACCGTCTCCGGTCACGGACAGGCCACGGAAGAAGGACCGCGGCCTGTCCGACGTGACGCGCCGCCGCAGGGGGGGACGGATCATGTCGTGGGCGGTTCGGCGCCGACCAGCCACATGGAGAAGAACTGTGCTCCGCCGCCGTAGGCGTGTCCCAGTGCTTTACGGGCTCCTTCGACCTGGTGCTCGCCGGCCCGGCCGCGCACCTGGAGGGCTGCCTCGGCGAAACGGATCATGCCGGAGGCACCGATGGGGTTGGTGGACAGCACCCCGCCCGACGGGTTGACGGGCAGATCGCCGTCGAGTTCGGTGACGCCGGACTCGGTGAGTTTCCAGCCCTCGCCCTCAGCGGCGAAGCCCAGGTTCTCCAGCCACATCGGCTCGTACCAGGAGAAGGGGACGTACATCTCGACGGCGTCGATCTCCCGGCGCGGGTCGGCGATCCCTGCCTGCCGGTAGACATCGGCCGCGCAGTCCTTGCCGGCCTGCGGCGACACGAAGTCCTTGCCCGCGAACATCGTGGGTTCGCTGCGCATCGCGCCGCCGTGCATCCACGCGGGCGGCCGCGGTGAACGGGCCGCGCCCGCGCGATCGGTGAGGATCATCGCGCACGCGCCGTCGGAGGACGGGCAGGTCTCGGAGTAGCGGATCGGGTCCCAGAGCATCGGGGACGCCTGGACCTTCTCCAGCGTGATGTCGTGCTCATGGAGATGGGCGTACGGATTCTTCAGGGCGTTGCGGCGGTCCTTGTACGCGACGAGGGAGCCGACCGTGTCGGGGGCACCGGTGCGGCGCATGTACGCCCGTACGTGCGGGGCGAAGAAGCCGCCCGCGCCCGCCAGCAACGGCTGCTGGAAGGGGATCGGCAGGGACAGGCCCCACATCGCGTTGGACTCGGACTGCTTCTCGAAGGCGAGGGTGAGCACGGTGCTGTGCACGCGGGAGGCCACCAGGTTGGAGGCGACGAGCGCGGTGGAGCCGCCGACCGAGCCCGCGGTGTGGACGCGCAGCATGGGCTTGCCGACCGCGCCGAGCGCATCGGCGAGATAGAGCTCCGGCATCATCAGGCCCTCGAAGAAGTCGGGAGCCTTGCCGATGACGACGGCGTCGATGTCCGCCCAGGTCAGCTCGGCGTCATCCAGGGCCTGCCGGGCCGCTTCGCGTACGAGACCGGCGATGGAGACGTCCCGGCGGGCGGCGACGTGCTTGGTCTGACCGATACCGACGACGGCCACGCACTCTTTGGATGTCGCAGCCTTGCTCATGACTCTCCCTCGAGTACGGCGACCAGGTTCTGCTGGAGGCAGGGGCCGGAGGTGGCGTGGGCGAGCGCCCGGTCGGACTCGCCGCGGTGAATACGGGCGGCGGCCTCGCCGAGGCGGATGAGGCCCGCGGCCATGACCGGGTTGGCGGCGAGCGCTCCGCCGGACGGGTTGACCCTCACGCTGTCGTTGAGCTTGAGGGTGCGGCGCAGGACGACTTCCTGGGAGCTGAAGGGGGCGTGCAGCTCGGCGGTGTCCACCGGCCGTTCGAAGACTCCGGCGTGTTCGGCGGCGATGCGGGTGGACGGCGATTCGGTGAGGTCGCGTACGCCGAGGCTGTGCGGCTCGATGCGGTGGTCCATGCCGCGGATCCAGGCGGGGCGCTCGCACAGCTCGCGGGCCCGGTCCCCGGCCGCGAGGATCACCGCGGCCGCGCCGTCGCCGATGGGCGGGCAGTCCCCGGTCCGCAACGGCCGGACGAGGTACTCGCCCGACGGAACCGGACCCTTCAGTTGAGCGTGCGGGTTGTCCGAGGCGTCGGTGCGGCTGCGGGCCGCGACGGCGGCGAGCGCGGGCTCGTCCGCCGCGCCGGCGTCGATCAGCGCCTGTGCCTGGAGTGCGGCGAGCGCGATCGAGTCGGGCCAGAGCGGCGCGACGTAGTACGGGTCGAGCTGGCGGGTCAGTACATCGCGCACCTCGCCCGGCGAGGACTTGCCGTAGGCGTAGACGAGGGCAGTGTCCGCCTCGCCGGTGAGGATCTTCACCCAGGCCTCGTAGAGCGCCCAGGCGCCGTCCATCTCCACATGGGACTCCGGGATCGGCGGCCAGGCGCCGACGCCGTCGAGGGCCATGGTGAAGGAGAAGGCCCGGCCGGCGAGATAGTCGGTGGAGCCGGAGCAGGTGAAGCCGATGTCGCTGGTCTGCAGTCCGGTCTGCCGCAGCACGTCGTGCAGCACCGGCATCACCATCTCGACCTCGGAGAGCTCGTCGGTGCGCCGCAGCGTGTCCGTCTGCGCGAAGGCGACGATGGCCACGTCCCTGGCGTATCGCATCAGAGCAGCTCCTTGTACTGGTCGTAGTCGGCGTCCGGCTCGCCGGTGGGCCGGTAGTGGTCGGGGTGGCGGCTGCTTGACGTCCACACCGGTTCGACGCGCAGGCCCATGCGCACCTGGTCGTACGGGATGCCGCCGATGCGTCCGTGCAGGGCGAGGTCGGCGCCGTCGAGGGCGATGTGCGCGTAGACGTACGGCACTTCGATGTCGAGATTGGCCGTATGCGCAGCCTTGATGTTGACGATGCAGTAGGTGGTGACGGTGCCGCGCGGCCCGACCTCGACCTGCTCGGTGGTGGCGACGCCGCAGGTGGGGCAGGCGCCACGGGGCGGGACGTACACCTTCCGGCAGGACGGGCAGCGCTCGCCGACGGTCCTGCGTCCCGCGAGGGCGTTGATGTATCCGGACTGGGCGCGGCCCGGCGAGTAGGTGTAGTCGAGCCGGGCGGGAGTCACGATGGCGGTGACCGCGTCGTCGAACACGCCGCTGTGCCCGGTGACGTGAGTGGCCGGCTTGCTGTCGGCCGGCTCGAAGCAGGCGATGTCGGTGATGGCTCCTGTGCGCTCCTCGGCCCAGCGGATACGGACGCGCATTCCGCTGCGTATGTCGTCGGGGTCCGGCGCGTCGAGGACGTGGAGGAGCGAGGTGTCGGCGCCGTCGAGCTTCACCAGCACCCAGGCGAAGGGCGTCGTCAGCGGTTGGTCGCGGCGCGGGCTGGGGTTCCAGGCCCAGGTGGTGATGGTTCCGGTGGCGCCGACCTCGACCAGATCGCGGATCTCCTCGGCGGTGGCGGGGTCGTACTCGACGGGTGGTACGAGGACCTTGCCGTCACTTGTCCGCACGCCGAGTACGGTGCGCTCGCGCAGTCCGGTGAGGAAGGCGCTCTGTACGGGGCCGAGGGAGCGGGTGAACGGGAACTCGACGACCAGCGGTGCACTGAGGAGCTCGGGCATCTGGCATCTCCCTCGGTCAGGCGCGCCGGAAGACCGGCGGGCGCTTCTCGGCGAAGGCGCGGGAGCCTTCCTTGGCGTCGGCGGTGTCGAAAATCGGCCAGCCGCGTTTCAGCTCGGCGGCCAGGCCCTCGGTCTCGGTCAGCTCGGCGGTCTCGTAGACCGATGCCTTCACGGCCTCGACGGCGAGCGGTCCGCAGGCGTTGATCTGCTCGGCGATGGCGAGGGCCTTCTCCAGCGCGGTGCCGTCGGGGACGACATGGCCGATGAGCCCGATCCGCTGCGCCTCTTGCGCGCTGTACGGGCGGCCGGTGAGCAGCATTTCCAGGGCGTGTGTCCGTGGGATCTGGCGCTGAAGCCGTACGGTCGAGCCGCCGATCGGGAAGAGGCCCCGCTTGACCTCGAAGAGGCCGAAGGTGGCGCTCTCACCCGCGACCCGGATGTCGGTGCCCTGGAGGATCTCGGTGCCGCCGGCGACGCAGTACCCCTCGACGGCGGCGATCACCGGTTTACGGGGACGGTGGTGGCGCAGCATCGCCTTCCAGTGCAGATCCGGGTCGGCGTTCATCCGGTCCCGGTAGTGCTCTCCTTCCATCCCCTTGCCCGCGAGGGCCTTCAGATCCATGCCGGCGCAGAAGGAGCCGCCCGCGCCCGTCAGCACGATGGAGCGGATCGCGTCGTCCTCGTCCGCCTCCAGCCAGCCGTCGTGCAGCCCGACCAGCATCGGCATCGAGAGCGCGTTCTTCGCCTCGGGCCTGTTCAAGGTGAGCACCAGCGTGGCGCCTTCGCGCTGCACGGTGAGGTGTTCGGTACCACCGTGTTCGGTACCACCGTGTTGTCCCATGTGCAGACCTCCCGTCTCAAGACCTAGAACAGGTTGCAGTAGGCCGGGGTCCAGTTCAATAGTTTTCTGACAGACAGTCAGATTTCTTCTGCGGCACCCCTTCCCAGTTGTGCCGACCGGCGCTCTAATGACCGCCGAGCCGAAGTTCGCCGGGTGTCGCCGGGCGTCAGGAGGAACGGTGGAGTACAACCTTGCCGACCTGTTCGAATCGGTCGTCGATGTGGTGCCGGACCGCGAGGCGCTCGTGTACATCGACCATCCCGGTACGGGCGCCGAGCGCAGGCTCAGCTACGCGGAACTCGACGCGGCGGCCAATCGCGTCGCACACCATTTGATCGATGCGGGCATCGAGCCCGGCGAGCATCTCGGCCTGCATCTCTACAACGGCATCGAGTATCTGCAGACCGTACTCGGCTGCCTCAAGGCACGGATCGTGCCGGTCAATGTCAACTACCGGTATGTGGAGGAGGAGCTGGTCTACCTCTACCGCGACGCCGATCTCGCCGCGCTCGTCTTCGACGCGGAGTTCACCGAGCGGGTCGCGGCCACGTTGCCGCAGACGCGGAAGCTGAGGCATGTGGTGCGCGTGGGTACGCCGCCGGACGGCTCGCCCAGGCTGTCCGCCGTCGCCTTCACGGAGGCCGAGGCTGCCGCCTCACCCGAGCGCGGCTTCGGGGCACGCTCCGCGGACGACCAGTTCATCATCTACACCGGCGGCACCACCGGTATGCCCAAGGGCGTGATGTGGCGCCAGGAGGACCTGTTCTTCGCCGGGCTCGGCGGCGGCGCACCGACGGGCGAGCCGGTTGCCGCACCCGAGGAGCTCGCCGAGCGGGTGGCCGCGGGCGGTGACGGCATCACCTTCTTCCCCACTCCGCCGCTGATGCACGGCACCTCCACCCTCACTGCGTTCATCGCCTTCAACTTCGGCCAACGGATCGTCATCCACCGCAAGTTCGTGCCGGAAGAAGTGCTCCGCACGATCGAGAGGGAGAAGGTCACCAGCGTGTCGCTGGTCGGCGACGCGATGCTGCGGCCGTTGATCGACGCGCTGTCGGGGCCGCTCAAGGGCACCGACTGCTCCTCGGTGTTCAGCGTCTCGAGCTCCGGCGCGATCATGTCGGATACCGTGCGCGCGCAGTTCGCCGCACTGGTGCCGCATGTGATGCTGCTGAACAACTTCGGCTCGTCGGAGTCCGGCTTCAACGGCACCGCGACCGACGACTCAGGACCGGAGAAGGGCTTCAGACTGCGGGTCAACGCCCGTACTGCGGTCGTCGACCCGGCCACGTACGAACCGGTGAAGCCGGGCGAGCCGGGCCGCGTCGCCCAGCGCGGACACGTCCCGCTCGGCTACTACAACGACCCGGAGAAGACCGCCGAGACCTTCTTCCAGCGCGGCGACGAGCGGTGGGTGCTGCTCGGCGACATGGCGACGGTCGACGAGGAGGGCGTCGTCACCGTTCTCGGACGCGGCTCGCAGTGCATCAACACCGGTGGCGAGAAGGTGTATCCGGAGGAGGTCGAGCAGGCGCTCAAGTCGCATCCGGACGTGTACGACGCGCTGGTCGCCGGGGTGCCTGACACCAGGTGGGGCAACCATGTGGCGGCCGTGGTGCAGGTCCGCGACGGCGCGCTCACGCCGACGCTGGACGACATCCAGTCGCACTGCCGCACCCGGCTCGCCGGTTACAAGATCCCGCGGCAGCTGGTGATCGCGCAGGAGATACAGCGCTCGCCGAGCGGCAAGGCGGACTACCGCTGGGCCCGGACGGTCGCGGTGGAGTCGGCCGCGCAATAACCTTCCGGCCTGCCGTCGCGCGCCCGGGGCTGCCGGACGCGCGAACCCAGGGTCAGTCGCCGCAGACGGACCGCAGTGAGCGGGCCAGCGCGATCGAATGGAGCGCGTCGAGCTGCCGCTCGTGCCGTACGTGTGCTGCCGAGGCGATCAGCAGGCCGTCGCAGTACGGAGCCGGCCGGGCCGATGCGGAATCGGCGATGCTCCGGACGAGAGCGGCATTGATGCGGTTGATCTCCTTGCGTACCTCCGCGAGGTCGGGCCGTTCCGTCGGGGCCTGCGAAGAATCCGCGTCCCAGCTGCGGAACAGGGCTCGCTGGACAAGCTTGTTGGCCACGATCTGGTCGCGGAAGATCCGTACTGTCGCCTCGGGGTCCGCACCGAGATCGCGGGCCTGCTGCGCCACGCTGTCGAGGACCTGCTTCTCCCTGGCCGGGTCGTCGATGGGACTGCCTGTGCCGTATTTGGCCGCGGCGACCAGATCGGCGGTGGTGAGCCGCTGGGCGGAGAGATCAGCGATCGTGTGCAGGCCTGCGTACGAGCCGGAACGTACAGCGGCCGCAGGGACCGAGGCCGACGCCCGAGGCGCGGCCGGGGCGGCGGAGGCCGTGCCCGCCCCCGTGAGCAGCACGGTCATGGCGGCACCCGCGGCCATCAAACACCTTATGGACACACTCAGTTGCACGCGCTCCCCTTCCCGGATCGATGAATCGGCGTTGATCGTACGCGGCAGGGCCGGCTGCCGGAGCAGGCGCGCGCAAAGGTGCCCCGGCGCGCCGAAGCCGGGCCCTCAATCGATGCGGCATATCTGCCGCGCCCACCGGAGCCGCTCGCTCCTATCCTGGTGAGGGGGCGGTCCGGCTCGCGGAGAGCGGGAAGGGAGCCGCATCGTGGCTGAGCAGATCACCGGTACCGATCAAGCGATCAAGCAGGCGAGGGAAGCCGCCGCCCGCGAGGCGTGGGCCGACGTGTATGGCGCCCTGCGCGACCTCGACCCCGGCCGCATGGCCCCCGACGATCTCGCCGTACTCGCCGACGCCGCCTGGTGGACCAGCCGCGTCGAGGAATCGATCGCAGCCAGGATCAAGGCCTACTCCGGCTACGTGGCGGCGGGCACCGCACGGCAGGCCGGATTCACCGCGTGGATGCTCTTCTACGAGTATCAGCTGGCGGGGCGTACAGCCACGGCCGCGGGCTGGCTGAGCCGGGCGCGGCAGCACCTCAGCGGCGAGCCCGAGTGCGTCGAGCACTGTGTTCCGCCTGAACCACAACATCGTGCCCTGACAAGCAACCGCAGCCCGCCACGGGCGGACATCGCATCGCCCGCCTCCGGACCGCTCTGTACGGGCCCTGATCCGAGCCGGCCCTCGGCGTCAGCTCTCGTCGTCGGCCCCGAGGATGCGCTCGCCGTTGAAGATGCCGAGCTGCTCCCGGTACAGCTCCAGCGGCACGCCGTTGGGGTCGCGGATGTACAGGCTGTCCTCGACCCCGCGGTCGGGGCCGAGATACTCGATGCCCGCCCCGTCCATCGCCTCGCGGGCCGCGTCGTACTGCGCCGCGCTCACCGACAGGGCGAGATGCTGCACCCCGCCGATGGTCTCCTTGAGGGGCGGGTGTGCGTGGCCGGGGAAGTCGAAGAAGCCCAGCAGATTGCCGTGGCCGATGTCGAAGAAGAAATGGGTGGAGCCGCGGTAGTCGCGGTTCTCCACGATCTCGACCAGCGGGAAGCCCAGGAACTCCTGGTAGAAGCGGATGGTCTTCTCGACGTCGCGACAGATGAAGGCCACGTGGTGGATGCCGCGGGCGGTGGTCGGGGGCCGGTCGGTGATCGGGCGCAGATAGCGCTGCCGCAGCTTCTCCCTGCGGGCGAGTACGGCGTCGAGCTCGGCGCCCTCGGGCTGAGGCATCATGGTCTCCTTCTCAGCGGTTGTTTGCGGGTTTCAACTACTACCCCGGCATCTTCCCCCTCACCAGCGGCTCACCGCGACAGGAAGCCGACAACCGTCCGTACGCACCAGTCCGGCTCGTCGAGCCGCGGGAAGTGGCCGCCACCCGGCTGAACGACGACCTGGATCGACGCCCCAGCGATGGACCTGCACCCGGAGCGCATCGTGCGGGGCCCGAGATTTCTGGGAATCAACCCCTTGCCAGGAGACGGGACGGGCTGGATTACTGATCCCGGAACAGCGCGACCGAATGATCGGTCGTCCGGTTTGGGACGGGAGTATCCGAATGACGGACCTGCTGGATGCGGCGGAGCGGCTCAGTCGCGAGGAGCTCGAGGCGCTTCAGCTCGAGCGGCTGCGGGCGACCTTGCGCCATGCGTACGAAAACGTCGGCTTCTACCGGTCGGCCTTCGACAAGGCGGGGCTTCGTCCCGAGGACTGCCGCACGCTCGCCGATCTGTCCCGCTTCCCCTTCACCGCCAAGACCGATCTGCGGGACAACTATCCATTCGGGATGTTCGCGGTGGAGCAGTCCGAGGTGCGACGGATCCATGCCTCCAGCGGGACGACGGGCCGTCCGACGGTCGTCGGGTACACCGAGCGGGACCTGGACACCTGGGCGGACGTGGTGGCCCGTTCGATCCGCGCCGCAGGTGGCCGGCCCGGCCACAAGGTCCATGTGGCATACGGATACGGGCTGTTCACCGGCGGCCTCGGCGCGCACTACGGCGCCGAGCGCCTCGGCTGCACGGTCATCCCGGCCTCCGGCGGCATGACCTCGCGCCAGGTGCAGCTGATCCAGGACTTCCGGCCCGAGATCATCATGGTCACCCCTTCGTACATGCTCACGATCCTCGACGAGTTCGAGCGGCAGGGCGTCGATCCGCGTTCCACCTCTCTCAAGGTCGGGATCTTCGGCGCGGAGCCGTGGACGGAGGAGATGCGGCGCGAGATCGAGGAGCGGTTCGCGATCGACGCCGTCGACATATACGGCCTGTCGGAGGTGATGGGGCCGGGCGTGGCGCAGGAGTGTGTGGAGACCAAGGACGGGCTGCACATCTGGGAGGACCATTTCTACCCGGAGGTCGTCGATCCCTTCACCGGTGAGGTGCTGCCGGACGGAGACTCCGGTGAGCTGGTCTTCACCTCGCTCACCAAGGAGGCCATGCCGGTGATCCGGTACCGGACGCGGGACCTGACGCGGCTGCTGCCGGGTACGGCCCGGGTCTTCCGGCGGATGGAGAAGGTGACCGGGCGCAGCGACGACATGGTGATCCTGCGCGGAGTGAACCTCTTCCCGACCCAGATCGAGGAGATCGTGCTGCGTACGCCACATGTCGCCCCGCATTTCCAGCTGCGGCTGACCCGTGAGGGCCGTCTCGACGCGCTGACCGTACGGGCCGAGGCGCGGCCGGAGGCGACGTCCGAGCAGCGCGCTACCGCCGCGCGGGCGGTCGCGGCGGCCGTGAAGGACGGCATCGGGGTGTCGGTCGACGTCGAGGTGGTCGACCCCGGGACGCTGGAGCGTTCGGTGGGCAAGATCAAGCGGATCGTGGATCTCAGGACGAAGTGAAGCGGTCCCTCAGCTCGCGCTTGAGGATCTTTCCGCTGGCGTTGCGCGGCAGCTCGTCGACGAACAGGACCTTCTTCGGGGCCTTGAAGTGGGCGAGCTTCTCGCGTGCGTGGTCGATGAGTTCGGCATCCGTCACCTCACCGCGCGCGACGACAACGGCGGTGACGGCCTCGATCCAGCGTTCGTCGGGCAGGCCGATGACCGCGGTCTCCGCGACGGCGGGATGGGTGTAGAGGACGTCCTCGACCTGTCGCGAAGCGACCAGTACTCCCCCGGAATTGATGACGTCCTTCACCCGGTCGACGACCGTGAAGTACCCCTCGGCGTCCCGGACCGCGAGGTCGCCGGAGTGGAACCAGCCGTCACGGAAGGCCTCTTCGGTCTCCTCCGGCTTGTCCCAGTAGCCCTCACAGAGCTGGGGGGAGCGGTAGACGATCTCACCGGCCGTGCCGTCGACGACCTCCTTGCCGGCCTCGTCGACGACCTTCGCCTCGACGAAAAGGACGGTCCGTCCGCAGGAGTCCATCCGGCCCTCGTGCTCGTCCGGGCCGAGAACGGTGGCGAGCGGGCCGATCTCGCTCTGCCCGAAGCAGTTGTAGAAGCCGAGACCGGGCAGCCGCTCGCGGAGCCTCTCGAGCACGGGCACCGGCATGATCGACGCGCCGTAGTACGCCTTGCGCAGGGCGCCGAGGTCGCGAGTGGCGAACTCCGGGTGGTTCGACAGGCCGATCCATACGGTGGGCGGTGCGAAGAGACTGTCGGCACGGCCTGCTTCGACGAGGTCGAAGATCCGCGCCGGGTCGGGCGCGTCAAGGATGGTGTTCTCCGCGCCGACCGCGAGGTACGGCAGCAGAAAGACATGCATCTGGGCGGAGTGGTAGAGCGGCAGCGCGTGGACGGGCCGGTCGGTCTCCCGCAGATCGAGGGCGGCAACGGCGCTGACGTACTCGTGGACGAGCGCCCGGTGGGTCATCATCGCGCCCTTGGGCAGGGCGGTGGTGCCGGAGGTGTAGAGCAGCTGGACCAGGTCCTCGGTCCCCGGCTCGCGCTCGGGTGTGAAACTGCGGGGCGTACGCAGCTCGGTCAGCAGCGAGTCGTCCGCGTCGCGCAGCGGCCTGACGGGCAGTCCGGCCGGCAGCCGCGGCGCGAGGTCGGGGTCGGCGAGGACGAGAGCGCTGCCCGACTGCTCGATGATGTACGCGAGGTCGTCGCCGGTGAGGTTCTGGTTGACCGGGACATGAACGAGTCCCGCACGGGCGCAGCCGAGGAAGCCGATGAGATACGCGTCGGAGTTGTGGCCGTAGGAGGCGACCCGCTCCCCCGGTCGCAGGCCATGGCCGGTCAGGACGGCCGCCGCCGTGGTCACGGCGGCGTCGAGTTCGGCATAGCTCCAGGTCCGGTCCGCGTAGCGCACGGCGGTGCGGTCGGGGGTGCGCCGTGCGCTGCTTCGCACACCGGCGTCGACTGTGTTGCTGCGTACAGCTGTCATGGCGCGATCCTGGGCGGCAGCGACCGGCCGGTCAAGTGCTGGATACCGAACGGGATGTTGACACCGCCCGCCCCGGCTGACTGCATGGACCAACCAGCTTTCACCGCAGTCACGTTGGGAGGCACGTTGCTCTTCCGCACCCGCCTGAGACGGCTCGTACTCACCTGCACAGCCCTGATGACCGCAGCCGCCGCGCTGCCGCCGGCCGCGGCCGCCGATTCCCGTGACCGGCCCGACCGGCATCCTTCCGGCAGCGGTCTGTCCGCCGTCATCCGCTACACCGAGCACGGTATTCCGCACATTGTCGCCAGGGACTACGCGAGTCTTGGCTTCGGCAGCGGCTGGGCGCAGGCTGCCGACCAGGTGTGCGTACTCGCCGACGGCTTCCTCACCGTACGAGGCGAGCGCTCGCGCCACTTCGGCCCGGACGCGGCCCCGGACGGCTCGCTCTCCTCGGCGACGAAGAACCTCTCCAGCGATCTCTACTTCCGCGGTGTACGGGACGCGGGCACCGTCGAGAAGCTGCTCGCCACTCCGGCTCCGGCCGGTGCCGGCAGACAGGTCAAGGAACTGATGCGGGGCTGGGCGGCCGGCTACAACGCCTGGCTGAAGCAGAATCGCATCACCGATCCGGCCTGCAGGAACGCCGACTGGGTCGGCCCGGTGACCACGCTCGACGTGGCCCGGCGCGGCTTCGCCGTATCGGTACTCGGCGGGCAGGGGCGCGGCATCGACGGCATCACCGCGGCGCAGCCGCCCGGTACGACCCCGGTCGGCGCACCCGACGCGGCCGGGACGGCCAAGGCCGCGCGGGAGCTGTTCGCCGCCGGGAACGCCGACATGGGCTCCAACGCCGTCGCGTTCAGCGGCAGTACGACCGCCAACGGTCGAGGACTGCTGATCGGCAATCCGCACTACCCGTGGCAGGGCGGCCGCCGCTTCTGGCAGTCGCAGCAGACCATCCCCGGTGAGCTGAATGTCTCCGGCAGCTCGCTGCTCGGCACCGCCGTGGTCAACATCGGCTTCAACGACAAGGTGGCCTGGAGCCATACTGTCGCGACCGGAGTCACGCTGAATCTGCATCAGCTGACGCTGGATCCGGCCGATCCGACCGCGTATCTGGTGGACGGGAAGCCCGAGCGGATGACGAAGCGGACCGTGAGCGTCCCGGTCAAAAACAGCGCACCCGTGACCCGTACGCAGTGGTGGACGCGCTACGGACCGATCGTCACCTCGCTCGGTCCGACGCTGCCGCTGCCCTGGTCCGCCACGACCGCGTACGCGCTCAACGACCCCAACGCCACCAATCTGCGCGGCTCCGACACCGCCCTGGCCTTCGGCAAGGCGCGCTCCACGGACGACATGGTGAAGGCGTTGAAGCGCACCCAGGGTCTGCCGTGGGTGAACACGATCGCCGCCGACTCGAAGGGACACACGCTCTTCTCGCAGTCGCAGGTGCTGCCGCGGATCACCGATGAGCTGACGCAGCGCTGCTCCACACCGCTCGGCAAAGTGACCTATCCGGCGTCGGGGGTTGCCGTATTGGACGGCTCGCGCGGCGACTGCGCACTCGGCACCGACAAGGACGCTGTGCAGCCGGGCATCTTCGGTCCGTCGAAGATGCCGACGCTGAAGGACGCGCCGTATGCGGAAAACTCCAACGACAGCGCCTGGCTGGCCAATGCCGACCACCCGCTGACCGGCTACGAGCGGGTCTTCGGCTCCATCGGCACGCCCCGTTCGCTGCGCACCCGCGGCGGCGTCGAGGATGTGGCGGCGATGGCGGACAAGGGTCGACTGACCGTCTCCGACCTGCAGAAGCAGCAGTTCGCGAACCGTGTGCCCGCCGGAGATCTGGCCGCGGCCGACACGGCGAAGGCGTGCGCGGCGCTGCCCGGCAAGGACGCCGATCTCGCGCAGGCCTGCGATGTGCTGGCGGCGTGGGACCGGACCATGAACACCGGCAGCCGGGGCGCGCTGCTCTTCGACCGGTTCTGGCGGGGGCTCACGGCGAGGGTGCCGACGGCGCAATTGTGGAAGGTGCCGTTCTCGGCGGCGGATCCGGTGCGTACGCCGAACACGCTCAACACCGCATCGCCCGGCTTCGCACAGGCCCTGACAGCGGCGGTCGCCGAGCTGCGTACGGCCGGTATTCCGCTGGACGCGCCGCTGGGTGAGCACCAGTTCGTCGTACGGAACGGGAAGCGGATCCCGGTGCCGGGCGGTACGGAAGGTCTCGGCGTCTGGAACAAGGTCGAACCGGTGTGGAATCCGGCGGGCGGTGGCTACACCGACGTGGTGACCGGTTCGAGCCATATCCAGACGGTCGGCTGGGACGGCGGGCGCTGCCCGGTGGCCCGCACCCTGCTGACCTACTCCCAGTCGTCGAACCCCGCCTCCCCCTACTACAGCGATCAGACCGAGCTGTTCTCGGGCGAGCGCTGGGTGACATCGAGGTTCTGCGAGCGGGACATCCTGGGCTCGCCGGAGCTGCGGGTGGTGTGGGCGCGCGAGCGCAGGTGACCGACTGATTCGACGGGCCGGGCCGCGGGCTCACGGCGAGGAACACGAAGGCGGAAGGCGCCGGATGTGTCCCGCCGGGAGCACCGCGACCCGGCCGGCCCAGCACGGTCTTGAGGTGATTGCTGCCCTTCCTCCGCCTCATAGGGCCCGTTCGTGGCCCTCCCAGTACGGGGCGCGCAGGCGTCGTTTGTAGAGCTTGCCGTTCGGGTCGCGCGGCATGGCCTCGATGAAGTCCACCGTCTTGGGACGCTTGTAGACCGCCAGTTGCCGCTCGCAGTGGGCGAGGATGTCGGCCGCCAGTGCATCGCCGGGCTGCCGGCCGTCGGCGGCCTCGACGACCGCCTTGACCTCCTCGCCCCAGTCGGCGTGCGGGACACCGAAGGCGGCCGCGTCGGCGACGGCGGGATGGGCGAGCAGCGCGGCCTCGATCTCGGCCGGATAGATGTTGACACCGCCCGAGATGATCATGTCGATCTTGCGGTCGCGGAGAAAGAGATAGCCGTCCTCGTCGAGGATCCCGAGGTCCCCGACGGTGAAGAAGTCGCCGATGCGGTTCTTCCGCGTCTTGGCCTCGTCCTTGTGGTAGCTGAAGCTCCCGGTGCTCATCTTCATGTAGACGGTGCCCAGTTCGCCGGGCGGGAGCCTGTTGCCGTCGTCGTCGAAGACGGCGAGTTCGCTGATGGGCCAGGCCCTGCCGACGGTGCCGGGCTTCTTCAGCCAGTCCTCGGCGGTCGCGAACGCGCCGCCGCCCTCGCTGGCCGCGTAGTACTCCTCGACGCAGTTGCCCCACCAGTCGATCATCGCCCGCTTGACGTGGTCGGGGCAGGGGGCAGCGCCATGGATGGCGTGCCGCATGGAACTCACGTCATAGCGCTCCTTCACCGCGTCCGGCAGCGCGAGCAGCCGGTGGAACTGCGTCGGGACCATGTGGGTGTGGGTGCACCGGTGGGCGTCGATGAGGCGCAGCATCTCCTCGGGCGTCCACTTGTCCATCAGTACGAGCTGATGGCCGATGTGCAGGGCGGCGCCCGCGAACTGGAGTACGGCGGTGTGGTTGAGCGGCGAACAGACGAGGTGCACATTGTCGTCGAACGGCTTGATGCCGAAGATCCCGAGGAAGCCGCCGAGATACGTCTCCTCGGGGAGCTTTCCCGACAGTGGCCGACGGATACCGCGCGGCCTGCCGGTGGTGCCGGAGGTGTAGTTCATGACCCAGCCGAGCGTACGGTCCTCGGGCACGGACTCGGGCTGTCCGTCGAGGAGTTCGGCGTACGGGCGGAAGCCGCCGATGCCACGGGTGCCGCCCACGGCGTAGCGGTGGCTCGCGGGCATCTCCGCCTCGTCGGCGGCGGCCGACGCGGCGGCCGCGAACCGCTCGTGCGCGATGAGCACCTTGGCGCCGGAGTCGGAGACGATCCAGGCGATCTCGGATCCGACGAGATGGTGATTGACGGGCACCAGATACAGACCGGCCTCGGATGCGGCGAGATACGCGGTGAAGAGCTCCACCCCGTTGGGCAGGACGACGGCGAAGGCGTCGCCCTTCTCCAGTCCGGCCGCGCGCAGTCCGTGGACGAGCCGGTTGACGGCGGCGTGCAACCGGCCGGCGGTCCATGCCTCGCCGTCCGGTGCGATCAGGATCGTACGCTCCGGGTCCGCGGCCGCCAGGGCCCAGAACCCTCCCCCGGACCCCGTCCGGGGGGACCCCCCTGCCCGTTCGGTCATGACTGGCTCCTTCCGGCGATGCGGTTGATGCGGTCGACGGCGCGCTCGAAGCCGCTGGTCAGCTCGTCGAAGACCTGCTGGACGGTGCGCTCGGAGTTCATCCGGCCGACGATCTGGCCCACGGGTGTGCCGAGCAGCGGGGCCACTTCGTACTTCTGGATACGGGAGACGGCGTCGGCGACGAGCAGCCCCTGCAACGGCATGGGGAGGGTGCCGGGACCGCTCGGGTCGTCCCAGGCATCGGTCCACTCGGTGCGCAGCTGGCGGGCGGGTTTGCCGGTCAGGGCGCGGGAACGGACGGTGTCGCCGGAGCCCGCCGCGAGGAGTTTGGCGGTCAGTGCGCGGGAGTGGAGGTCCGCCTCCGTGGTGGTGAGCCAGAGCGAGCCGAGCCAGGCGCCCTGCGCGCCGAGTGCGAGTCCGGCGGCGATCTGTTCGCCGCCGCCGATACCTCCGGCGGCCAGTACGGGAAGGGGGTTCACGGCCTCGACGACCTCGGGGACGAGCACCATGGAGGCGATTTCGCCGGTGTGTCCGCCCGCTTCATATCCCTGCGCGACGACGATGTCGATACCCGCATCGGCGTGGTGCCTGGCGTGCCTGGCGCTCCCGGCGAGGGCCGCGACCAGGACGCCGTGGTCGTGGGCGCGCTGTACGACATCGACGGGCGGTGAGCCGAGCGCGTTGGCGAGCAGCTTGATCGGATAATCGAAGGCGACGTCGAGCTGATTGCGGGCGACCTGCTCCATCCAGCCGGTGATGCGCCAGCCTGAGGCCTCGCCCTCGGGGAGTTCGGGGACGCCGTGCTTGGCGAGGGTGTCTCTGACGAACTGCCGGTGCCCTTCGGGGATCATCGCCTCGACGTCGGCCTCGCTCACACCCTCGACCTTTTTGGCGGGCATGACGACATCGAGGCCGTAGGGCTTGCCGTCGGTGTGCGCGTGCAGCCAGTCGAGGTCGCGTTTGAGATCACCGGGCGCGGTGTAGCGGACCGCGCCGAGCACGCCGAAACCGCCCGCCCGGGTGATGGCGGCGGCCACCGCGGGGAACGGCGTGAAGCCGAAGATGGCGTGCTCGATCCCCAGTCTCTTGCTCAGCTCCGTCTCCATGGGCGGCAGGATGCCGCAGCCCGGCAGACGAAGGAAGAGATTTTCTGATGCTGTGTCAGATTCTTTGAGGTGGTTGACAGCACCAGGACCTCGCAAGAAAGTTTCACTGCTGGCCGAGATCCCGAAAGATACTTTCAGGAGAGGGTTACGTATGACAGAGGACGCAGCGGGCAGAGGGATCAGCCGGCGGAGGCTGGGCAGCGGGGCTCTGGCGCTGGGCGGGGCGCTCGCGCTGGCGCCGATTCCTTTCGCCGAGGCGGCGGGGGCAGCGGGCCCGGGTGGCGGCTCGGGCTCCGGCCCGGGTGGCGGCTCGCGCTCCGGTCACGGTTCGGCGCGGCCGACGCTGCGGCGCGGTTCCGCCGAGCGGGCCGGGCTGCTCCCCGGCCGACTGGACCAACTCGTCACCGACGCGAAGAAGTTCCTCGGCCCCTCCCCCAAGTACCCCTGGTACGCGGGTGCCGTACTGCTCGCGGGGCGCGGCGGCACGGTGGCGCTGCACGAGCCGATCGGCAAGGCGGTGCGCTACTCGGCTTACGACGAGAAGACCGACACGGCCGTGGAGTTCCCGGCGGACCGGCAGATCTCGATGGCCGAGGACACCGTCTTCGATCTGGCGTCCGTCTCGAAGCTGTTCACCTCGATCCTCACCGTGCAGCAGATCGAGCGGGGCATCCTCGGCCTTGAGGCCAAAGTCGCCTCCTACCTCCCGGATTTCGCGGGCGCGGGCAAGCAGGACATCACCGTGCGCCAGCTGCTGACTCACACCTCCGGATTCCGCGCCTGGATTGCGCTGTACAAGGAGCCGACCCGGGAAGGGAGACTCCGGCTGCTGTGGAACGAGGCGCCGGCCAGTCAGCCCGGCACCAAGTACCTCTACTCCGACCTCAATCTGATCTCGCTGCAGCTGATCCTCGAGGAGATCACCGGTCACACTCTTGATGTACTGCTCCGAAACGAGATCACCGCTCCACTCGGGATGCAGCGCACGCGATACAACCCGCCCGCCTCATGGAAGCCGAGGATCGCCGCCACCGAGGACGCCCGGCTGCCCTGGTCGGGGCTCGACCGCGGTCTGGTCTGGGGCGAGGTGCACGACGAGAACGCATACAGCTTCGGCGGCGTCGCGGGCCATGCCGGAGTCTTCTCCTGCGCCTGGGACCTCGCGATCCTCGCCCGCACCCTCCTCAACGGCGGTGTCTACGGACGCTCCCGCATTCTGCACGCGTCGTCGGTGGAGCTGATGTTCACCGACTTCAACACCGCCTTCCCCGGCGACGAGCACGGCCTCGGCTTCGAGCTCTACCAGCACTGGTACATGGGAGCGATGGCCACGCCACGCACCGCGGGCCACACCGGCTTCACGGGCACCAGTCTGGTCCTCGACCCGAGCACCGACTCGTTCCTGATCGTGCTGGGCAACTCCGTGCACCCGGTGCGTGGTTGGCGCTCCGGCAGCGCCCCGCGGGTCGCCGCCGCCAACAACATGGCCCGTGCGGTCGCCGTCGGCCCGGAGCACGGCCGCACCGCCTGGTTCTCCGGCATGGCGGGCTCCACCGCCGCCACTCTGACCCTGCCCCCGCTCGCCCTCGCGTCGGAGCAGGCGCGGCTTCGGTGTTCGCTGTGGTGGGACACCGAGCCGGGCTCGGACGGGCTGTTCCTGGAGGCGTCGGCGGACCACGGAGCGACCTGGCGGCCGGTGCCGTTCACGACCGTACACAAGGGGGCCGAGCCGCAGCCGCACCCGACGGGCTCGGTATCCGGCTGGTCCGGTCGTGTCTGGCACTGGCTGACCGCGGACCTGTCGGCCCGGCGCGGTTCCACGGTGCGGCTGCGCTGGCGGTATGCGACCGACCAGCTCTATGTCGGCCGCGGCGTCTATGTGGACTCGATCCGCGTCGAGGACCGCGGACGCCCGGTATTCGACGAGGGCAGACCCGCGGACGCCGCCCTGATCGAGGCGAACGGCTGGACGGCGTCCCGGGACTGACGATCCATCAGAACGGTCTCACCGGCCCAGTGCCGCCATCGCGGCGTTGTGTCCCGGCACACCGCTGACCCCGCCGCCGCGGACGGCGCCCGCCCCGCACAGCAGCACATTGGCGTGCGCCGTCTCGACCCCCCAGCGCCCGGTGGACTCGGTGGCGTACGGGAAGGCGAGGTCGCGGTGGAAGATATGACCGCCGGGCAGCCGCAGTTCCCGTTCGAGGTCGAGCGGGGTCTTCGCCTCGATACAGGGCTCGCCGTTCTCGTCGAGCGCGAGGCAGTCGGCGATCGGCTCCTCCAGATGGGCGTCGAGTTCGGCGAGGGTGGCCGTCAGCAGCTGGTCACGCGTCCCGTCGTTGTCCGCCGCGAAGAGCCGGGCAGGGGTGTGCAGCCCGAAGAGGGTCAGGGTCTGGTAGCCCTCGGCCGCGAGCTCAGGGCCGAGGATCGACGGGTCGGTCAGTGAGTGGCAGTAGATCTCGGACGGCGGCGCGCCCGGCAGCCGGCCGTCCGCGGCCTCCCGGTACGCGGTCGCCAACTGGCCGTAGCCCTCGGAGACATGGAAGGTCCCGGAGAACGCCTCGCGCGGGTCGACTGAGCGGTCCCGCAGCCGCGGTAGCCGGCGCAGCAGCATATTGACCTTGAGCTGGGCGCCCTCGGCGGCGGTGGGCGGCTCGTCGCCGAGCAGCGAGGCAAGCTCCTGCGGCGAGGCGTTCACCAGGACCTGCCGGGCCGCGACGGTGCCCTCGGCGTCCCCGGAGCGGAAGGTGATCTCGGCCCGTTCGCCGTCGGTCTCGATACGGGACACCTCGTGCAGGGTGGCGATCTCCGCGCCGGCCGCCGTGGCCGCGCCCGCCAGCGCGTCGGTCAGCGCGCCCATGCCGCCCACCGGCACGTCCCAGTCCCCCGTCCCGCCGCCGATCACGTGGTACAGGAAGCAGCGGTTCTGGAGCAGCGAGGGGTCATGGGCGTCGGCGAAGGTGCCGATCAGGGCGTCGGTCAGCACCACACCCCGGACGAGATCGTCGGCGAACCGCTTCTCGATCGCGACGCCGATGGGCTCCTCGAAGAGAGTCCGCCAGGCAGTCTCGTCGTCGATGCGCGCGCGCAGTGCCTCACGCGTGGGCAGCGGCTCGGTGAGGGTCGGGAAGACCCGTTCGGCGACCTTGCCGGTCATCCCGTAGAACTCCTGCCAGGCCGCGTACTCGCTGTCGCCGCCGGTGAGTGCGGCGAACGACTCCCGCGTACGGTCCCCGCCCACGAGCAGGCCGCCGCCGCCCTTCGGCGTGTAGGAGGAGACGGTGCGTTTGCGTACGGCGAAGTTCAGACCCAGCTCGCGCACGATCTTGTCCGGCAGCAGCGAGACCAGGTAGGAGTAGCGGGAGAGCCGGGCGTCGACCCCGGCGAAGGGCCGGGTGGAGACAGCCGCTCCCCCGGTGTTTCCGCGGCGCTCCAGGATGAGGACGGAGCGTCCGGCACGGGCGAGGTAGACGGCGGCGACCAGGCCGTTGTGGCCGCCTCCGACGATCACTGCGTCGTACGAGGTGTGTGCGGGCATGGCCGGACCCTAACGGCTGATCGCCCGCAGCCGTCAGACCCCCTGCGCGCCGCGCTGCTGTCGCAGGGCCGCCACCCGCCGGTACAGGTCGACCGCCTCGGCGTGGCGGCCGAGCTGCTCCAGGCAGTGGGCTTCGTCGTTGCGGCTGGCCAGCGCGTCGGGATGGTCCATTCCCAGCACCCGCTCCCGGGCCTCGGCCACCTGCCCGTAGACAGCGAGGGCGTCCGCCCAGCGTCCCAGCCAGCCGAGCCCCACGGCGACTTCGCGGCGGCTGATGAGGGTGTCGGGATGGTCGGTGCCCAGGATCCGTTCCCGCAGCGCGCACACGTCGCGCGACTCGGTGAGGGCCTCTTCCCAGCGGGCGAGCCGGCCGAGGTTCACACCCAGACCGTGGCGGGCGCGCAGGGTCTCGGGATCGGCGGGACCGTGCACGCGGGTGCGGTCGTCGACGAGGTCGCGGTAGAGCTGCAGGGCCTCCGCGCTGCGGCCGAGCCGTCCGAGGCTGATGCCGACCTCGTAGCGGGCGGCGAGAGTGTCGGGGTGATCGGCTCCCAGCGCCTGGGCGCGCGCGACGGCCACCTCGCGGTACGTCTGCAGGGCCTCCGTCCAGCGGCCCAACTGGCCGAGCGCATAGGCGACTTCATATCTCGTTACCAGGGTGTCGGGGTGGCCCGCGCCGAGCACGCGGCCGCGGGCGGCGGCGACGTCGTACGCCATCCGGTACGAGTCCTCCAGCCGTCCCAGCCTGCTGAGGTTGAAGGCGAGGTTGTGCCTGCAGCGCAGCGTGTCGGGATGCTCGTGGCCGATGGTGCGCTCGCGGGAGTCGAGGACCGCCGCGTAGACCTGATGGGCCTCGAAGTGCCGCCCGAGCTGGCCGAGGACGTACGCCATCTCCTGTCGGGCGGCGAGGGTCTCGGGATGGTCGGCGCCCATGGTCCGCTCGCGTCCGTCCGCGACCCGGCCGAACTCCCGCAGCGCGTCCGCGGCACGACCGGTCCTGCTCAGCGTGAAACCGACCTCGTACCGGCTGGCGAGGGTGTCCGGGTGGTCGGGGCCCAGCAGGTGCTCGCGCTCGACGGCGACCGATCGGTGCACCTCGCCGGCCTCCTCCCAGCGGCTCAGCCGGCCGAGGCTGAGGCCCGCGTTGTGCCGGCTGGCGAGGACGGCGAGCAGCTCTGGCGGCGGGGTGGGCCGCTCGGGCCGGGCCTGGGCCGGCAGCGCGGGGCCGCTGCGCGGATCGGTGTACGTGGTCCACTCACCGGTCAGGCCGGCGGTGTGGTCGGGAAGGTCGGGCCGCACGGTCGCGGTGCCGTTCGCCTTGTGGCCGGTGGTCATACCGCGGGTCCAGGACGGGAGCCGCGGCTCGCGGGATGGCGGCTGCTCGGGGCGCTGCAAGGGCTCTTCGGTGTGCGCGTGGCCCTGGTGCGGCCGGCCCTGGTGCCGGGAGGCGCCGAACCGGCGGCGGACGTCCTTGGCGTCGGTGGGCCGCTCTTCGGGTGTCTTGGCGAGCAGGTCGAGGACGATTCGCTGGAAGAACTCCGGGATCTCGGCCCGGTGGGTGCGGAGCGGTTCCGGTGGCGTGTCGCGGTGCCCGACGAGCACCGCCCAGGCGTCGTCGTGGTCGAAAGGCGGCACACCGGTGGCGATCTCGTACAGCACACAGCCCAGCGAGTAGAGGTCACTGCGGTGGTCGACATGGTCACCGCTGATCTGCTCGGGCGACATGTAGTGCGGGGTTCCCATGGCGATGCCGGTGCCGGTGAGCCGGGAGGTGAAGCCGATGTCCGCGCCGAGGCGGGCGATGCCGAAGTCGCAGATCTTCACCGTGCCGTCGGTGAGCCGCATGATGTTGGCGGGCTTCAGGTCGCGGTGGACGATGCCCTGTTCATGGGTGTAGGCGAGGGCGTCGGCGACCTGCTCGGCGATGTCGACGACGTCGGGCACCGGCAGCGGATGCTGTTTGTTCTCCTCGAGCAGCTGGCTGAGGTTGCTCCCCTCCAGCAGCTCCATGACCAGGTACAGCACCCCCTCGTACTCGCCGAAGTCATGGACCACGGTCACCCCGCGGTGCTGGAGCGCGGCGGCCACCCGCGCCTCGCGGCGGAAGCGCTCCCGCAGGACCCGGGTGAAGGACTGGTCGTGCTGGGGTCCCATCGGCTTGAGGCATTTGACCGCGACACGCCGCCCGAGCGATTCGTCGCGGGCCCGCCACACCTCGCCCATGCCACCGCGCCCGATGACATCGAGCAGCCGGTACCGGCCTTGGATCAGCCTGGATTCCGCCATCGCGTGCTATCGCCCCCGTCGCTTCGCTGCGCCCTCCCCGGCCCGTCCAGTATGGCCTCCTGTCTGCGGAGTTTGTACGGGGCCGGGCGCGCGCCTGGGCCGAGTCGCGCCATCGCTTTCAAGATGTGACCTGGCGGCAGTTGCCAGCGGAGACGGGAGGGAATGCAGCGCAACAGGTTGCCGGTGGCGCTGAGCTGATGCGTGACGCGCTCAGCGGCGGGGGCGGGTCTGCCGTAGAGCTGATGGGCGTAAGGGGGCAGTGCGTTGTACGCGAGTGCGGCCACACGCCGCCACAGCAGTTCGCGCGCCGGTACGAGCAGGGCGTTGATGGGTGGCCGCTGGAGAAAGTCGTCCACGTCGTGCGCCTCGGGTCCGGCGGCGAGCTCGGGGCGGATCACGTCGAAGTACTTCGCGAGCTGGGCGGTGGAGGCGGGTACGTCGGCCGGGTCGAGGCCGACCAGGCGTGCGCCTTCACGTTGTTCGGCAAGGTAACGGTCGGCCTGGGCGTCGCTGATCGGGAGACCGGAGCGGCGTGCGACATCGAGGTAGGAGCCGACCTCGGCGCAGTGCACCCACAGCAGCAGCTCCGGCTCGTCGACGCCGTAGCGCTCGCCCGTCGCGGGATCGGTCGCCTTGAGGAGGGTGTGGATGCGGCGGACCCGGGCGCCCGCCCGCTCGGCGGCCGCGGCGGTGCCGTAGGTGATGGTGCCGACGAAGTCGGCCGTACGCATCAGCCTGCCCCAGGCGTCCTTGCGGAAGTCGGAATTCTGCATGACTCCGCGTACGGCACGGGGGTGCAGCGCCTGGAGGTACAAGGCACGCACCCCGGCGACCCACATCATCGGGTCGCCGTGCATCTGCCAGGTGACGGAATGGGGTCCGAAGAGCCCCGGGTCGGCTTCGCTCAGGTCGTCGGCTTCGCTCATGTGCGACTCCTTGAGATACATGTCATCTGCCCGGAGTGCCGGCGTGCAGACGACGCCTGCTGTGCAACCGCGAGGACCTGACGCCGGGGCGTCAGGAGTCCATCATCCCGTTCATCCCGTACGTCAGATCGAAACGGGTCGCGTTGAGGTCCTTGAGCGTCGCCGCGATCCTGCGAGCCACGGTTTGGGGCGATCCCTGCTGCAGGCCCGGTCCTGACCGGCGTCATGCCAGGTCAGACTCGGTGATGCGATGGTGGAGCGCTACCGGGCTGCGATGGCATCCGCAGCCGTGGAGATCTACCATCACGTGTAGGCACTATGCGCCCCTGCGGTCGTAGGGAGGCCGATATGGCGGATGCCGGATTCGGACAAGTGGGCCTCTCGCCCTACCTGCCGATCGCCGAGCACGGCCTTATCGGCGATCTTCACAGTGCGGCGCTCGTGGGCACCAACGGCACCATCGATTGGTATTGCTGCCCGCGCTTTGACTCACCGAGCGTGTTCGCCTCCATTCTGGACGCGAACCGGGGCGGATCGTTCGAGCTGGCCGCCGAGGTGCCGACGAGAACCCGGCAGTTCTACTTTCCCGACACAAACGTACTTATCACGCGGTTCTTCGCCTCCGACGGGGTGGCTGAGATCCAGGACTTCATGCCGGTCACCGACGACTCCGGCGCGACGGCCCGGCACCGGCTGATCCGGCGGGTGATCTGCGTTCGGGGAACGCTCCCGTTCACAGCGCGGGTGGCTCCCCGCTTCGGCTACGGGGCCGAACCGCATTCCGCGCGACTGCAGGGCAACGACGCACTGTTCCGGTCCGAGAACCTGTCGTTGGCGCTGACCGCCACCACGCCACTGGAGTGCGACGGGCTGGACGTGTGGTCGCACTTCAAGCTCCTCGAAGGCGAGTCCGCGGTGTTCGCCCTCGACCAGATCAGTGACGACGTCATCCCGCGCGCCTGTCCCCAGGCCGAGGCGGAGGACCAGTTCGAGACAACGGTCAGGTTCTGGCGCAACTGGCTGGCCGGCTCGCGCTACCACGGACGCTGGCGGGAGATGGTGCACCGCTCCGCGCTCGTGCTGAAGCTGCTCACCTACGCGCCGACGGGTGCGATCGTGGCTGCCCCGACGACCAGTCTGCCCGAGCTGATCGGCGGCGAGCGCAATTGGGACTACCGGTTCGTATGGGTCCGTGACGCCGCCTTCTGTGTCTACGCCATGCTCAGGCTGGGCTTCACCGGAGAGGCCGAGGCGTTCATGGGCTTCCTGTCCGAGCGGGGCATCATGCGTGGCAGCGGTCCCGCGGGGCCGCTGCAGATCATGTACGGAATCGACGGGCGCGGCGAGCTGCCCGAGCGTGAGCTGCCCCACCTCGAGGGCTACCTGGGGTCCGCCCCGGTGCGGGTGGGAAATGCCGCCACCGGCCAGCTCCAGCTGGACATCTACGGAGCACTCATCGACTCCGTGTATCTGTACGACAAGTGGGGACAACCCATCAGCAGCGATCGGTGGGAGGAGCTCAGTGTTCTGGTGGACTGGCTCTGCGAACACTGGGACCAACCCGACGACGGCGTGTGGGAAACGCGCGGGGGACGCAGGAACTATCTGTATTCGCGGCTGATGTCCTGGGTGGCAATAGAACGAGCCATCCGGATGGCGAACCGCCGCGGCCTGCCCGCGGACCACCGCCGGTGGCGGCAGAGCCGTGATGCGATCTACCGGCAGATCATGCAACGCGGCTGGTCCCCCGAACGAGGGGCGTTCGTTCAGCACCTCGACGACCACGTACTCGATGCCTCTGTGCTGATGATGCCGATGGCCAAATTCATCGCACCCACCGACCCCAAATGGCTCGCGACCCTGGACGCGCTCACCGCGGACCTGGTGTCCGACTCGCTGGTCTACCGCTACGACCCGGAAGCCAGCCCGGACGGTCTCCGGGGGGCCGAGGGCACCTTCTCGATCTGCTCCTTCTGGTACGTCGAGGCGCTCGCCCGCGCCGGACGGCTGGAGGAGGCCCGGCTGGCCTTCGAGAAGATGCTCACCTACGCCAACCACGTCGGCCTGTACGCCGAGGAAATCGGACTGACCGGCGAACAACTCGGCAACTTCCCCCAGGCGTTCACCCACCTCTCACTGATCAGCGCCGCATTCAACCTCGACCGCGCCCTTGGCTGACAGGCCGTCATCACTGGCACCGGCCGGTCCGCGCCGCTTCTCCGCGCCCTTGTCGAGCGGGTCCCGGTGCGGCCCTGGGGCCCGATCGCGGCATCCCGCTCAGGTGGTACCGATTGAAAGATCAACGTGGCGGGGGGTTAGCATATGAGCACCGCCTAGCTCGAAAGATAAACCTGTGACTGTCAATGACGACTCGTTCACCAACTGGAAGAACCGCGAGGAGATCGCGGAGTCGATGATCCCCATCATCGGGAAGCTGCACAGGGAGCGGGACGTCACGGTCCTGCTTCACAGCCGCTCCTTGGTGAACAAGTCGGTGGTCAGCATCCTCAAGACCCACCGATTCGCCCGGCAGATCGCCGGTGGAGAACTCTCGGTCACCGAGACGCTGCCCTTCCTGCAGGCCCTCACCACGCTCGATCTCGGCCCTTCCCAGATCGACATCGGCATGCTCGCCGCGACGTACAAGACCGACGACCGCGGCCTCTCGGTGGAGGAGTTCACCGCTGGGGCCGTCGCCGGCGCCACGGGTACCAACAAGATCGAGCGCCGCGAGCCGCGCGACGTCGTCCTCTACGGGTTCGGCCGCATCGGTCGTCTCGTCGCCCGCCTGCTCATCGAGAAGGCCGGCTCCGGCAACGGCCTGCGACTGCGTGCCATCGTCGTGCGTCAGGGCGGCGACCAGGACATCGTCAAGCGCGCCTCGCTGCTGCGCCGCGACTCCATCCACGGTCAGTTCCAGGGCACGATCACCGTCGACGAGGCGAACAGCACGATCATCGCCAACGGCAACGAGATCAAGGTGATCTACGCCAACGACCCGTCGGAGGTCGACTACACGGCGTACGGCATCAAGGACGCCATCCTCATCGACAACACCGGCAAGTGGCGCGATCGCGAGGGCCTGTCGAAGCACCTCCGCCCCGGCGTCGAGAAGGTCGTCCTGACCGCGCCGGGGAAGGGCGACGTCCCCAACATCGTGCACGGCGTCAACCACGACATGATCAAGCCGGACGAGCAGATCCTGTCCTGCGCGTCCTGCACCACCAACGCCATCGTCCCGCCGCTGAAGGCGATGGCGGACGAGTACGGCGTCCTGCGCGGCCACGTGGAGACCGTCCACTCGTTCACCAACGACCAGAACCTGCTGGACAACTACCACGCGGCCGACCGCCGCGGCCGCTCGGCGCCGCTCAACATGGTCATCACCGAGACGGGTGCCGCCTCCGCCGTCGCCAAGGCGCTGCCCGACCTCAAGGCAAGGATCACCGGCAGCTCGATCCGCGTCCCGGTGCCGAACGTCTCGATCGCGATCCTCAACCTGCGGCTCGCGCGCGAGACCACCCGCGAGGAGGTCCTCGACCACCTCCGCAACGTGTCGCTGACCTCGCCGCTCAAGCGCCAGATCGACTTCATCAGCGCCCCTGACGCGGTCTCGAGCGACTTCATCGGCTCGCGCCACGCCTCGATCATCGACGCCGGCGCCACCAAGGTCGAGGGCGACGACGCGATCCTCTACCTCTGGTACGACAACGAGTTCGGCTACTCCTGCCAGGTCATCCGCGTCGTCCAGCACGTATCCGGGGTGGAGTACCCGACCTTCCCGGTCCCGGTGGTCTGATCCCGGTGGTCTGTCCGATCCGGTGTCCTGTCGGTGAATGGCAGGCCGCTGTGACTGAATCCCCATGATGGTCGTCAAACAGTCGGCGCTGGGCGGAACCGCGGACGGAGAAGATCCGGCGCGTGTCCGCCAGACCGTCGAGCTG
Organism: Streptomyces sp. NPDC060064; assembly: GCF_042736455.1. Taxonomy (NCBI): domain Bacteria; kingdom Bacillati; phylum Actinomycetota; class Actinomycetes; order Kitasatosporales; family Streptomycetaceae; genus Streptomyces; species Streptomyces sp. NPDC060064. The sequence goes on along the minus strand of NZ_JBHWWF010000002.1, from coordinate 243,748 downwards.
ACTGAGCGGGATGCGGGGCCACAACGGCGGTCAGCCTCATGCGGGCAGTGCGACCGTCATGACGTGCGAGGGTGACAGCCCGGCAACAGATCTCGCGGATCCCCGGGGGGCGGGGGCCCTGGCCAGGTTGTCGGTGGCATGACCTACTCTCCACTCACTCGCCACATCCTCGTCATATGGCATCAGCGTCGTACCCGCGGCATCCCCAGCCCGATCCAGGAGATGATCTCGCGCTGGATCTCGTTGTTGCCGCCGCCGAAGGTGAAGATCACGGCTGAGCGGTAGCCGCGCTCGAGCTCGCCGTGCAGGACCGCCCCGGCCGAGCCCTCCTTGAGGGCGCCTGCCGCGCCGACGACCTCCATCAGCCAGGCGTACGCGTCACGGCGCGCCTCGGAGCCGTACACCTTGACGGCGGACGCGTCCTGCGGGGTGAGGCTGCCTTGCTCGACGGCGCCCACCATCTGCCAGTTGAGCAGCTTCATCGCGTCGAGCTTGGTGTGGGTCTGCGCGAGCCGCTTGCGCACCCAGCCGAGGTCGATGACGCGGCGGCCGTCGGCGAGCTTGGTCTCGGCGGCCCAGCGCTGGACGTCGTGGAGCGCGCGGATGGCCATGGTGCCGTGGGCGGCGAGGGTGACGCGTTCGTGGTTGAGCTGGTTGGTGATCAGCCGCCAGCCCTTGTTCTCCTGGCCGACGCGGCGGGAGGCGGGTACCCGGATGTTCTCGTAGTAGCTGGCGGTGGTGTCGTGCGAGGCGAGGGTGTTGATGATGGTGCAGGAGTAGCCGGAGTCGGAGGTCGGGACCAGCAGCATGGTGATGCCCTTGTGCGGCGGTGCGTCGGGGTCGGTGCGCACGGCGAGCCAGACCCAGTCGGCGGTGTCGCCGTTGGTGGTCCAGATCTTCTGGCCGTTGACCGTGTAGTGGCCGGTGTCCTCGTCGCCCTCGCGCACCGCGCGGGTCTTGAGAGCCGCGAGGTCGGTGCCCGCGTCGGGCTCGCTGTACCCGATCGCGAAGTCGATCTCGCCGGAAAGGATCTTCGGCAGGAAGTACGCCTTCTGCTCGTCCGTGCCGAACTGCATGATCGTCGGGCCGACGGTGTTCAGCGCCATCAGCGGCAGCGGTACGCCTGCCTGGGCGGCCTCGTCGAAGAAGACGAACTGCTCCATGGGGTTGAGGCCGCGGCCGCCGTACTCCTTGGGCCAGCCGACACCGAGCCAGCCGTCCGTGCCGAGGCGGCGGATCGTCTCGCGGTAGAAGCGCTTCTGCGCGCCGGGGTCGGCGTAGCGGGCGTGGACGTTGTCCGGCACCAGGTCGGTGAAGTAGGTGCGCAGTTCGGCGCGCAACTGCTGCTGCTCAGGCGTGTATTCGAGGTGCACAGCCCCTCCAGGAGTCTCGCGGTCCGTCCCCGGGCGCGGCGCACACAGTAGAACGTGTTGCAAGAATCCGGAAGGGCCGGACCACGGAGAGGGGGAGCTACTGGCCAGGCAGCTCCACCGACTTGTACAGGGCGTCGATCAACGCCATCTTGCGCGGGTCGTCGGCGATGTTGGGACCCATGCGGTTCATCACGTATCCCAGGCTGATGCCCGCCTCCGGGTCGGCGAGTCCGCAGGAGCCGCCGAAGCCGTCGTGACCGAACGCCCGGGGGTTGGGGCCGTACGAACCGTTCTCACCGCTCAGCCAGAGGCCCAGCCCCACCTCCGTCTCGTGCTCGAAGCCCGCACCCAGCACCAGGTCCCGGCAGCGGCCCTGGCCTTCGCGGACGCGCTCGGCCGCCTCGGGCGACAGCAGGCGCCGGCTCCCGGACTCTCCGCGCCCGGCGAAGATTCCGTACAGGGCCGCGACCGCGCGGGCCGTTCCGTGGCCGTTGGCCGCGGGGATCTCGGCGGCGCGCCACTCGGGGGTGTTGGCGTCGGTGGCTCCGACGATGGGGTTGACCAGGGCCGCCAGCGCGGCGGGCTGCAACTGGGCGAAGACGGCGGCCTGTTCGCTGCTCGACGCGGCCGGCGGATACACCAGCTCGGCGGCGCGCCCGGCCTCCTTCTCCGGCAGTCCGATGGTGAAGTCGATGCCGAGCGGTCCGGTGACCTCCTGGAGCAGGAACTCTCCCGGCAGCTGTCCGGTGATGCGCCTGATGACCTCGCCGACCAGGAATCCGTAGGTCATGGCGTGGTACCCGGACTGCGTGCCCGGCTCCCACCAGGGCTCGGCTGCCGCCAGCCGCGACGTGGTCAGCTCCCAGTCGTAGAGCTCGGCGACCGTGTGCGGTTCGCGCAGTCCTGCCAGGCCCGCGCGGTGCGAGAGCAGATGGCGGACGAGAACGGCCTCCTTGCCTGCTGCGGCGAATTCCGGCCAGTAGGTGGCGACCGGAGCGTCCAGATCGAGCTGCCCCCGGTCGGCCAGCAGATGGGCGCACAGCGCCGTAGGACCCTTGGTCGTCGACCACACATTGACGAGGGTGTCGCGCACCCATGGAACGCTGCGCGCGGAGTCGGCCCAGCCGCCCCACAGGTCGACCACGGGCTCCCCGTCGATCAGAACACTCACGGCCGCGCCCAGTTCACCGCGTTCGCGGAAGTTCTTCTCGAAGGCAGCCCGGACGGCCCGGAACCGTTCGTCGCAGTGGCCGTCGATCTGGGCTTCGCGCTCTGACATGGGATCCTCCGTCGCCTCGGGCCGGTCCTGCGGCCTGCCGGTACCCGGCTCCCCAGAACGTACCGACTGGTCGGACTGGCGGGAAGAGCGCGAGCGGAAGGCACGCCGGGCGACGCGGCCCCCTCGTCCGCCCATGCCCCTCAAGCCCGGGCCGTCGCCGGGGTGAGCGAGGATGGAGGGAGAAGATCCACCCCGGAAGGAACCCGATGGTCCTCGACGACTCCGTACTGCTGCGCACCGAGGGCCACGCGGGGTACATCACCCTCAACCGTCCCCGCGCCCTCAACGCCCTCAACCACGCCATGGTCCGCACCGTCGATACGGCGCTGGCCGCATGGGAACAGGACCCTGCCGTCGAGGTCGTGGTCATCACCGGAGCCGGTGAGCGTGGGCTCTGCGCGGGGGGCGACATCCGCGCCGTCCGCGCGGACGCGCTGGCGGGCGGCAGCGCGTCGCTGGACTTCTGGCGGGACGAGTACCGCCTCAATGCCCGTATAGCCCGCTACTCCAAGCCGTATGTCGCCGTCATGGACGGCATCGTGATGGGTGGCGGTGTCGGCGTGTCCGCGCACGGCGACGTACGAATCGTCACCGAGCGGTCGAAGGTCGCCATGCCGGAGACGGGCATCGGCTTCGTACCGGATGTGGGCGGTACGCATCTGCTGGCGCAGGCGCCCGGCGAGCTCGGCACACATCTGGCGCTCACCGGCTCGGCGGTGGGCGCGGCCGATGCGCTGCTGTGCGGGCTCGCCGATCACTTCGTACCGTCGCAGCGGCTGGCCGAACTCACCGCGTCACTCGCCGAGTCGAACGTGACCGAGGCCGTGAGGCGGTGTGCCGGGCCCGCCCCCGAGGGCGAACTGGCCAGGCACCGCGAGTGGATCGACGACTGCTACGCCGCCGACTCCGTGGAGGAGATCCTCGACCGGCTGCTCGGCCGGGGCGATCCGGCGGCGAAGGAGACAGCCGAAACGATCCTCAGCAGATCGCCCACCTCGCTCAAGGTGACTCTCGCCGCGCTGCGTCGAGCCCGTGAACTCGGCGCGCTGGAGCCGGTCCTGGACCAGGAGTACCGCGTCTCGTGCGCGGCCTTCTCCTCGCCCGATCTGGTGGAAGGCGTCCGGGCGCAGGTCATCGACAAGGACCGCAGCCCGCGCTGGTCGCCCGCGGATCTTGTGCAGGTGACGGACGCGGACGTGGCCCGGTTCTTCGCACCGCTCGGCGAGCGCGGACTCGGACTCGGACTCGGGCGCGCCCTCGGACTCGGGCGGGGCATCGGACCCGGGCGCGGCCTCGGCGCCTGAGCTCAGCCGAGCAGATCGCGCAGCGAGGCCTTCATCCGGGCGACGAAGGCCTCGCGGACGGCCTCCTCCACAAGGTCCAGCGAAAGATACGGGTTGAGATCCTCCAGCTCGACGAGCAGCAGCTCACCGTCCGGCGCCCGGCAGGCGTCGACGCGCTGGATGCCGTGGTCCAGGGTGTTCCAGTCGATGAATCGCTGGGCGAACTCCAGGTCCGCCGGGCCCGGTTCGTACCGCTCCAGCTCCCACCGGCGCTCCGGGCGCGGGGCGTACAGGGCGTACTGGAAGTCCCGGTCGACGAAGTAGAAAGACACCTCGTAGCGGAACGGGATCCTGGGCTGCACCAGGACGTCGCCGTGCATGACCTCGGTGAGGCGGTCGGGGTGGAGAAACTCCATCCCGATCGAGTCCGCCCCGATCTTCGGTTTGACGACGTACTCCACGGACTGCGGCAGCCGTCCGAGGTCCTCACCGCGGTCCACGGTCGGTATCACCGGAAACCCGGCCGCGCTCAGCTCCACCAGATACTGCTTGCCCGCCATGTCCGCGCGGCCCGTCGGCGGATTGTAGAGGCGGGCGCCGGTCTTGCGGGCGAGGGCACGGAAGGCGTCGTACTCCCGCTGGTAGTGCAGCACGGGGCCGCTGTTGCGTACGAGGACGCCGTCGAAGGAGCCCATCAGACGCGCCGCGTCCAGCGGATGGCACAGAGCGACGTCGAAGTCCTCGCGCAGCCGCCCGGAGAGGCGGATGTCCTCGTCGCAGTAGCGGCGGCCCTTCGCCTCATAGCCGAGATCCGTGACATAGAGGATGCTCGGGCGTGCGGCGGTCATGGTGCTCCCGGTGCTCGGCGTGCATGGTCGGGCGTGATCGCCCGGCTTCCGTATCAATCGCCCGGCCTTCGTATCAGACGGCTCGAGCGCGGCCGGCAGCGGTCCTGCTCAGCGCTCGGGACGGAGCAGCAACAGCGCCGTGTCGTCGCCGCGCTCACGGTTGCCCGTCGCCTTGGCGATGAGACGGTCTGCCACGGCTTCCAGCGGCTGGTCGGTGGCGTGTCCCAGTTCCTCCGCCAGATCCGCCAGCACCTCGTCCATGTCGACCCCTGGGACCTCGATCAGTCCGTCCGTGTACAGGACCAGCAGGGATCCCGGGAGCATCGACACCAAAGTGGTCGGGTAGCCGGCCGACGGATCGACACCGAGCAGCGGGCCGCCGGCCAGGTCCAGGATGTGGACCCGGCCCTCCGGATCGCGGAGCAGCGGCTGGGGGTGTCCGGCACGAGCCAGCAGGGCACGGTGGCGCAACAGGTCCAGGTGCAGATATACGCAGCTGGCCAGCAGGTCTCCTTCGAGGTCGATCAGCAGACGGTTGGTGGATTCCATGACCCGGCCGGGCGGCTGGCCCACCGCCGTGTAGGCGCGGACCGCAGTGCGGACCTGGCCCATCAGTCCTGCGGCGGTGACATTGTGGCCCTGCACATCGCCGATGACGGCGGCCGCAGCGTCATGGGTGCGCATCAGGTCGTAGAAGTCGCCGCCGATGTCCATGCCCTGGGTGCCGGGCAGATACCGCGCGGCGGCCTCCAGACCGGACAGCTTCGGCAGCGAGTTCGGGAGCAGTGCTGACTGGAGTCCGTGGGCCAGCCGGTTCTTGGCGTCGTAGAGCCGGGCCCGCTCCAGGGCCTGGGCGATGAGACCGCTGAGGCTGGTGAGCACGGCACGCTCGTCGCTGGAGAAGTGGTGCGGCTGCGAGTAGCCGAGGACGCAGGTGCCGACGGGGCGTCCGGAGGCGATCAGCGGCAGATAGGCCCAGGCAGCCATGCCGTCCGGAGTCACGAAGCGGGCGGGATAGATGCGCTCCAGCTGCGCACGCGTCTCGAAGAAGGACGGCACTCCGCTCGAGAGCGCCTGGGCACCGGGGGTCTGGGCGACCAGGGGCATGCCGTCGAACTGGTCCACGATCGACGCGTCCTCGTAGCCGCGGTGTCCCAGGACGCGCAGCCGGCCCGACTCGGACGCGAGCATGACCAGCGACCGGCTCCCGACAGCCGGCATGATCTCGTCGGCCACCAGCTCGATCACGTCGGCCACGCCCACGGCCTCCGTCAGCGCACTGGCCAGGTTGAGGATGTGGGAAATGGCGACCAGCCGTGCGGGGTGCTCGGACGGCACGTCGGAGGGCATTTCCCGGACCGTTCCGCGGGCCGGGGTGATGCGCACGCTGATCCCGTTCCGGCTGGGGTGGAGCCGGAACATCAGCCAGTCCTGGGGCGGGCGCAGCGCGACGAACGAAGTGGCGTGCTGGCTGATCAGGGCCGCCCGGTAGCGGTCCTCGTACACCGGATCGTTCAGCCAGGGCAGCGCGGACCACAGCTGGCCTCCCAGCAGCTCGCCCACCGGCACACCGACCAGCTCGCCGGCGGCGGGGTTGGCGTAGGTGACGCGACCGTCCACGTCCAGCGAGCACATGCCGTCCGGAATCCGCGCCAGCAGGTGCACGGCCTCGACCGCGCCGGTCGTACCCGCCATGGCGGTCGGTCCCAGGAAGTCGGGCTCGGGGACCAGGGGGCGGCCTGCCTCCGCGGCCCGGCGCAGCCGCAGGGCGAGGCGGTCGCAGGCAGCGGTGAGACGGCCGCGTTCGTCGTCGGAGATGTCCGACGCATGGGAGCCCGGCCAGGTGAGGAACACCGCTCCGTACGCGGTGTCGTCGGTCGCGATGGGCAGGGCGGCGAGGGCGAACGGATACGGCAGGACCACCGCGATCCGTTGATAGCGGCTCGCCATTTCCTCCTCGCCGGGGACCCAGATCAGCCGCCGTTCGCGCAGGGCGTCGGCGACAGGGATGGGTGAGCTGACCGAGATCCGCTCCCAGGGCGCGGCGAAGGCTCGGGGCAGTCCGGCCATGACGGCCATCTCGAGCACCTGCTCATCGGGCGACAGCAAGTACACGGCGCCGGAGTGGGCGTGGACGTCGTCCATCATCCCGGCCAGGGCCAGGGACAGGAGGGGGTGGGAACCCTCGCTTGCGCTGTCCGGCGGGGTGGGCCCGGTGGCAAGCGGGTCCGGCAAGGGAAACCACCTCCTCCCGCCGCAATGCTCACGACCAAGGCTGCCGGTTGCGGGGGCTTCCCGCACGGCGAGCGGCAGTGAGGTCCGCTCGCCGTGCGGTGCGCTGTGCCCACCGGGGGCGGCACGCCTGTCGGCGGGCCGGTCGGCGGGCGCGCGCGAGCCGGACCTGTCCGAAGGCCGCACGCGCGGCTGCGGAGCGACGATGCCCTGAGGCCCTTGCGCAGCGCGGCCGCTGCACCCTGTCGCGGAGCCGCTCGCGCGGCAGCTCACCGCGGCGTATGCCGCCCGGGCCGGCGCACCGGTCGGGGCGGCGCACCGGTCGGGGCGGCACACCGCACGCACGGCCCGGAGAACGGCCGCCTCGCCCGGGCCGACTCGCGGGGCGCCGGGCACGGGACACGGGGCCACCGGGCGCAGGCCGCTCCCCCGGCCACGACGGGCCTACGCCGCCCGGCGCGATGCCACCCCCTCCGCCGCGATGCGGATCTCTGTACGTTCCGTGACGCCGCCCACCGTCGCCGCCAGGGTGACCGTCCCCGGCCGCAGCGCGGTGAGCCGGCCCGTAACCGGGTCGAACGCCGCCGCATGGCGGTGGCGAGCGTCCTCAGGCGCGCCGATGTACAGGTTCGGCGAGCCCGTCCAGTCCGCGCTCAGCGGGAACACCACCGGGACCCGCCGCGCACCCTGCGTGACCGTCGCCCGGGCGTCCGCGGCGTGGCCGGGCTTCAGCACAGCGGGCGCGTCCAGGGTCAGGCCGTCGACATGCGCCCGGGTCTGGACCGAGACCCAGTCCGGGCGGCCCTCCCACGGGCGAAGCCGCCCCGCCAGCTGCTCCCCGCGCGACACCTTGTCGACGCCGACCAGCGACCAGCCCGTGAAGCCGCCCTCGTCCGCCGGGCCCGCCGGGGCCTTGCCCGAGTTGCCGTTGATCAGATACGGCACGCCGTCCACGTGCTCGGCGTGGAAGACGCCGACATGGCTGCCTACGAGCCCCGCCCCCTTTCCGGTCGTACGGCGGAACTCCGTGAGCCACTGCTCGATCAGCGCCGCCTCCTTGCGGTCGCCGAGCCGGCTGCCCTGCTGCACGGTCGGGTCACGCGGCGGGACGTGCTCGACGAGCATCACCGACGAGATGCTCGCGTCCCTCGCCGCCGCGTCGAGCTGCGCGCGCACCGCCTTGATCTGGTCGAAGCCGCCGCCCCGCAGGCTCAGGCTCGAGGTGTCCAGGGTCAGGAACCGGGTACCGCGATGGTCGAACGTGCGGTGCGCGGGCCCGAATTCGGCGATGAAGTTGTCGATCTTGCCGCCCATCACCTCATGGTTGCCCGGCACGTAGTACCAGGGCAGCTCGTCCCCCAGTTCCTCGGTCAGGACGCGGCGCGCGAAGGCCAGATCCGCCGGAGAGCCCTCGTCGACGAGGTCGCCGTTGACGATGAGGAAGTCGGGCCGCGCGGCCTTGATCTCGCGCAGGGTCCGGCGCGCCTGCGCCACGATCGCGCTGTCGGGGTCGCGGGCGACGAACTGCGCGTCGGACATGACCGCGAACTGCCAGTCCCTGCCCTCGGTCTCGGCCGCCGGATCGATCAACGGGTCGGCCGTACGCGGCTGTTGAGGCAGCACGACCGTCGGTGGTACCTGCGCGGTCAGGCCGTCGATCACGATCTTCCCGGTGTACTGCTTGGCGGCCGCGGTCTCGGCCAGATAGAAGCGGTGCACCGACAGCGGCATCGCGGCCCCCGGCGGCACGGCGAAGGTCACCTGCCGCCAGCCCGTCCAGGTGACATACGGTCCGCGCAGCAACTGGTCGGAGCCGGCCGCGTCCTTGAGGTGCAGTGTCGGCCACGCGCCCTTCCCGTCGCCCTTGATCCAGAGCGTGAAGGACTGCGGCTGGCCCGGAACGGCGATCTGCCGCGGCGGGTTGGCGTACGCGGCCCTGGTCGCGGTCGACTGCGTGAAGTCGTAGGTGAGCTCCAGGCCCGTCCCACTCTGTCCTTCGGGTGTCGCCGCGACCGAGCCACTCGCGCGGGCCTGGCTGAAGGTCCAGGACGCGGCGTCGTCGAAGCCGGAGACCGGCTGCTCGGCGAGGCCGACGCTGACGGCGAACACGGTGGTGACGCCCGCGGCCGTCGCCGTGATCCGTCCGGCCCCGCTGCCCGTGCGGGACGTGACGGTGAACGAGCCCCGGCCGTCGTCGCGGATGTCGAAGAGCGTGTGGTCGTAGCCGAGTTGCACATCGGCCGGTTCCACCGGCGCGCTGTTGCCCTGGGCGTCGAGCCCGAGGATGCCGAAGGTGCCGGTGGCGCTCGCGTCCGCGAGGCCGACCCGCTTGGTGGTCGGCTCGATTCCGGCCAGGTCGTCGAGCACGGTCAGCTCGGTGCTGCCATGGGCACCCGCACGTTCCGCGCGTACCTCGGTCGTGCCGCTGTGCCGCGCCCGGAACGTCCCGTGATCGTCGACCCGGCCCACCGAAGGCTGGACGGCCCGCCAGTGCGGTGCTCCGGCGGCCGGCCCGTATGTCTCGTCGTAACCGGCGGCGGTGAGCCGGCGGGTCAGGCCGGGGAACACCCGCTCCGGGTGGCCGCCCTTGACCGGGTCGGCAGTGGGGGCGCTCCCGGCGGGCGTGCGGGTCTCGACCCAGAAGCCGCGCAACCGACCGCTGCCGTCGGGCGCGGTGAGCGCGAGGCCGTTGGGGACGGTGCGCTCGCTGCCGTCGGAGGGGCTGTTCTCCACCTGGAGGGCGTCGCTGCCGGGTTCGCGGGCGACGAGTGTCGAGGAGCCGCCGCCGTCGAGGTTGAGCGCGCTGTGCGCGCCGGCCTTCTTCATCATCAGGCCGAGTTCGGTGAGGGTGACTCCGCCGCTGTCGGCCTGGCGGCCGTCGACCGTGATGACCTGCATCGCGCGGCCGTCCTTGGAGAATCCGACGGCGGTACGGGGAGCGGCGGTGTTGTTGCCTTCGCCCTCGTGGTTCAGCGGTACGCCGTCGACGACGAGGAGTTCGCGGCCGCCGACGGCGGTACGCGGGACAGGCCCGCTGTCGGTACGCGGCCGGTACACCAGGGACACGGCGTCGCCCGGGCGCAGCGCCGCCAGCAGCCCGGCTCCGGCCTCCCGGCCGATCAGGACAGTGGTGTCCGCGGCGATCGGCCCGGTGCCGGGCCGACCGCTGACGGCGACGACCTTGCCGTCCCGTACGACCGCTTCGGCGACGGGCGTCGCGGCGTCGACGGTCAGCGCGCGGTCGGCGGTTCCCCAGGCGGCGGTGTACGCGCCGATCCCGCCGGCCGGGACGTTCGCGGCGTTGTACGCGGTCAGGGGGTGCGCACCGGATGGCAGCGTGAGAGTGCCGTCGAAGTACAACTGCAGGACACGTCCGGCGTTCTCCGGCCCGATGCCGACGGCCCGGTTGGCGCCGGTGGCCGGCGAGTGGGTGACCTTGCCGTCCTTGATGCCGGGGCCCTGCGGTGCGCCGGTCTGGTTGATGTCGAAGAAGTCCGCGTTGATCGCGGCGACCGTGCGCCGGCCCTTGCCGGGGTCATGCTGTGCGGCGAGTTCGGAGACGGCGCGGCGGTCGGCGACCTTCCCGGAGGAGAGGTAGTCGGCCTGTAAGCCGCTGCCGTCGAGGTCGACGGAGAGCGCGTCGACGCGCAGCCACTTGTCCGATTCGAGCCGGTCGTACGAGGTGAGGCTGATGCCCGGAGCGATCGGCCGGGAGCTGCGCGCGGTCTCGATGCCGTCGCCGTCCGCGACGGATCTCGGCCGTTCGGCCGGACCGCTCGCGGGCGGCGGCGCGACGGGCCGCAGCACTTCGGCGGAGTCTCGGGGACGGGGGTCGGGGGTGGAATCGGCGACGGCCGGGGATGTCGCCCCAGCCGTCAGTGCGGACACCGTCGCGAACAGCACGACGGACCGTCTTGCTCTGCCAAGGCCCACAACTACTCCAGGAATCCAGCTGGTTGAGCGCGTAATGCTGTCGGCGGACAGCATCGCGGCGCTCGGACAGACACACCAGGGGGCAGTGGGAACGATGGGAAGAACAGTCGGGGAGCACAGGCAATGGCACGACCCTTGGCACCCGGGAGATCAAGCGATCATTCCACTGGGCTCGGGTGCCCGGGCGCCGGCCGTTCTCCGTCTCACCGGCCCGCGCCGGTAGCTCCGCGTGCGTGCCACATTCATGAAAGAAAGCTGTAACAATTCACCATGCGAGACGATTTCCGGTGGACATTGACGTGACCGGAAGTCGCTGTCATTCTCTCCGGTGTGAGTCAAGCTGACATTCTCGTATCGCGCCTGCACGTCGATCTTCGACGGCACGCCAGCGCACTCTGTGCCGCCGGCCGCTGAAACACGCACAGCTGACTTCTCTTCCGGCGTCGAGCCTTCTCTCCAGAGGGTTCCGGCCAGGCTGAGCACCTCCGCCCCGCCGAGGCAGCAATTCTCACGGCAAGGCCCTTAAAAGAGCCTTCCGATTCTCTTCAACCCTTTTCCTGAACCTGTCCCGCGCCTTTTCAGCGCGATGTTTCAGGCATCTTCGCGTACCCCCGAAACGGAATGACTGATGACCTCCATCCTGGCTGTTTCCGGAAGCCCGTCCGTGAACTCGCGCACCGAATTGCTGGTCGAGCACGCGGTCCAGCGACTGTCCGTCACCGGCTTTGACGCGGGCCATCTGAAGGTGCGTGAGCTGCCCGCGGCCGAACTGCTGGCCGGCCGGTCCGACTCGCCCGCCCTGCGTGCGGCGGCCGAGCAGGTCGCCGCAGCGGACGGTCTGATAGTGGCCACACCCGTCTACAAGGCCTCCTACACCGGACTGCTCAAGGCCTTCCTCGATCTGCTGCCGCAGTCCGGCCTGGCCGGAAAGACGGTTCTGCCGCTGGCCACGGGCGGCAGCCTGGCACACGTACTCACCATCGACTACGCCCTGCGCCCGGTTCTTTCGGCGCTCGGGGCCCGGCATGTCGTCGGCGGCACCTTCCTCCTCGACAGCCATGTCGAGCGGCTGCCCGAAGGCGGGGCGCAGTTGAGCCCCGAGGCCGAACTCCGGCTCTTCGACGTCGTCGACGAGTTCATCCAGTCGCTCCCCTCCCGAATCCTCTCCCCCGCCCAGTCCCCAGCCCCCGGTGCGGCGACCTCCGCCTCCCGCAGCCACTGAAGGAATCCGACGTGCACACCACAACCAGACGTAACTTCCTCGTCCTCACCGGCATCTCCGCGCTGGCGGCGGCCGGCTGCGGCACGGCGGTCGGCAGCGGCACGCGGAACACCACCACGCTCCGCTACCAGGGTTCGGTCGGCCAGGTCAGCCCGCCCGAACTCGCCGCTTCCCTCGGCTACTTGGAGGACCTGAAGCTCGAGTGGGTGGGTAACACCATCAGCGGTCCGCAGGACATCCAGTCCGCCGCGTCCGGCCAGACCGACTTCGGCGGCGCCTTCAACGGAGCCGTGGTCAAGCTCGCCGCCCGCAAGGCCCCCATCAAGGCCGTCGTCAGCTACTACGGCTCCGACAAGTACGCGTACAGCGGCTTCTACGTGACCGAGAAGAGCGCCATACGTACAGCCCGCGACCTCATCGGCAAGAAGGTCGGCATGAACACCCTCGGCGCCCACCACGAGGCGATGCTCGACATCTACCTCAAGAAGAACGGGCTGAGCCGGGCCGAGGCCGAGCAGGTCGAGCGGATCGTCATCCCCCCCGTCAACACCGAACAGTCCCTGCGCCAGCGCCAGATCGATGTGGCCGTACTCGGCGGCATTCTGCGCGACAAGGCGCTGGAGAACGGAGGCGTACGCAAGCTCTTCAGCGACTACGACCTGCGCGGGGCTTTCAGCGCCGGTACGTATGTCCTGACCGAGCGCTTCATCAAGCAGAACCCGGAGACCGCGCGGACCTTTGTCACCGGAGTGGGCAAGGCCCTGGACTGGGCCCGCACCACGCAGCGCGACGAGGTCGTCGCACGCATGACCGAGATCGTCGCCAAGCGCAAGCGCAACGAAAGCACCGCCGCGCTCAAGTACTGGCGTTCCTACGGCGTCTCGGCGCCGGGCGGCCGGATCGAGGAGAAGGAGCTGTCGGTCTGGGCCGACTGGCTCACCGAGCGCGGCGACCTCAAGTCCGGCCGGGTCAGCGTCTCCGACCTCTACACCAACGAGTTCAACAACCGTGCGAAGAAGGCGAGTTGATCCCGTGACCGCCAAGATCAGCTTTCGAGGGGTGGGCAAGACCTTCCCCGTACGCGGAAAACAGCAGCACGTCACCGCGCTGGACGGGATCGATCTCGATATCGCCGCCGGTGAGTTCGTGGTCGTCGTCGGCCCGAGCGGCTGCGGTAAATCCACCCTGCTCGACCTCCTCGGCGGACTCTCCGAACCCACCAGCGGTCAGATCCTGCTGGACGGCGAGCCCGTCACCGGACCGGGTCTGGACCGGGGCATCGTCTTCCAGCAGTACGCCCTGCTGCCCTGGCGCACCGCGCAGGGCAATGTGGAGTTCGGCCTGGAAGCCACCCGGGTGCCCCGCCGCGAGCGGGCCGAGCGTGCCAGGGAGTATCTGGCGCTCGTCGGTCTCAGCGGCTTCGAGGACCGGCATCCGCACGAGCTCTCCGGTGGCATGCGTCAGCGCGTGGCGATCGCCAGGAGCCTTGCCTACGACCCCGATGTGCTGCTCATGGACGAGCCGTTCGCCGCGCTCGACGCGCAGACCCGCGAGTCCCTCCAGGACGAGCTGCTGCGTATCTGGCAGCGCACCGGCAAGACGATCGTCTTCATCACGCACGGCATCGACGAGGCGGTCCATCTCGGACAGCGGGTCGCCGTCCTCACCTCCCGTCCCGGCCGGATCAAGGAGGTGGTCCCGATCGGCCTCGGCGACCGCGGCGCCGACACCGATCCGCGCTCCAGCCCCGAGTTCGCGCACCACCGCCATCAGATCTGGAACCTGCTGCGCGACGAGGTCAGCCGGGCCCAGCAAGAGGAGAGGGAGGCCGTAACGCTATGAGCATCGCCACCGAGAAGGCGCTCGCGACAGCCGTCGAGGTGAACGGCGCGGCGCAGCGCATCGACCCCGCACTCGCCCCACCAGTCCGTACCCGCGCACTGCCCGCCCCGGTCCGCCGCACCGGCCGGATCCTGCTGACTGTGGTCACCCGGAGCGTCGCCATCGCCGTGCTGCTCGCGGTGTGGGAGGCGGCGCCCCGGCTCGGACTCGTCGACCGGACGTTCCTGCCGCCGTTCTCGGAGGTCGCCGTCGCCTGGTGGCAGCTGCTCCTGGACGGCCAGCTCGCCGAACACACTCAGGCCAGCCTCCAGCGCTCGTTCACCGGCTTCGGTCTCGCGGTCGTCGTCGCCGTACCGCTCGGCCTGCTGATCGGCTGGTACCGGCCGCTCGCGAATCTCCTCGGGCCGCTCCTCGAGGTCTTCCGCAACACCGCCGCGCTCGCCCTGCTGCCGGTCTTCGTCCTGCTGCTGGGCATCGGTGAGACCTCGAAGATCTCCATCGTGCTGTACGCCTGCACCTGGCCGATCCTGCTGAACACCATCAGTGCCGTGAGCAGCGTCGATCCGACCCTGCTCAGGCTGGCCAGGTCGATGGACCTGCCCGCTCCGAGGATCTTCCAGAAGGTGATCCTGCCCGCCTCCGTGCCGACCGTCTTCACCGGCATCCGGCTGGCCGGCGCGGTCGCCATCCTGGTCCTCGTCGCCGCCGAGATGGTGGGCGCCAAGGCCGGGCTCGGCTATCTCGTCAACGCCTCACAGTTCAACTTCGCGATCCCCGAGATGTACGCCGGGATCATCACCATCTCCGCCATCGGCGTGGCCTTCAACCAGCTCCTCGTGGCTCTTGAACGTCGCTTCACGTCCTGGCGCACCCCGACCGGAAACTGAGGATCCACCCATGTCCGCCGACACCCCACGCCAGTTCCATCTCAACGCGTTCCTCATGAACGCCGGCCACCACGACGCCGCCTGGCGCCATCCGCGCACCCAGCCCGACCGGATCACTGATCTCTCGTACTTCCAGGAGCTGGCCCGTACCGCCGAGCGCGGCAGACTCGACTCGCTGTTCCTCGCGGACGGCGTCGCCCTGTGGGGCAATGCCCGCTACAACGCGGTCGGCGGTTTCGAGCCGCTCACACTGCTGTCCGCACTGGCCGTTGCCACCGAGCACATCGGTCTTGTCGCCACCGTCTCCACCACGTTCAACGAGCCCTTCCACGTGGCACGGAAGTTCGCCTCGCTCGACCACCTCAGCGGCGGGCGCGCCGGCTGGAACATCGTCACCTCCGGGAATGAGGCCGAGGCCAGGAACTTCGGTCGCGAGGAGCATCTGGAGCACGCTCTGCGCTACGAGCGCGCCGCCGAGTTCCTCGACGTGACCAAGAAGCTGTGGGACAGCTGGCGCGACGACGCGACGGTCATCGACCGCGAGCGCGGGGTCTACACGGAGGACGGCGCGGTACGGCCGATCGAGCACCGCGGCAAGCATTTCCGCGTCGACGGGCCGCTCAACGTACAGCGTTCGCCGCAGGGCCATCCACTGCTGGTGCAGGCCGGCTCCTCGGAGGACGGCAAAGAGTTCGCCGCCCGGTACGCGGAGGCGGTGTTCACCGCCCAGCAGACCCTCGCCGACGCCCAGACCTTCTACAAGGACCTCAAGTCGCGGCTCGCGAAGTACGGCCGTACGCCCGACCAGTTGAAGATCCTCCCGGGGATCTGCCCCATCATCGGCGCGACCGAGGCCGAGGCCCTGGCGCTGGAGGACGAACTGACGGGCCTGCAGGTCCCGGAGTACGGGCTGCAGCAGCTCTCCGGGATGCTCGGCACGGATCTGAGCGGTCTGCCCCTCGACGGTCCGCTGCCCGAGCTCCCCGAGGAGCAGGACATCAACGGCAACAAGTCCCGCTTCACGCTGGTGGCGGATCTCGCCCGGCGCGAGCAGCTCACCATCCGGCAGCTGATCGCCCGGCTCGGCGGCGGCCGCGGCCACCGGGTCTTCGCCGGTACGCCCGAGCAGATCGCGGACCAGCTCGAGCAGTGGTTCACCGAGGGCGCGGCGGACGGATTCAACATCATGCCGCCGTATCTGCCCGGCGGACTGGAGGACTTCGTCGACCAGGTGGTGCCGCTGCTGCAGGCGCGCGGCCTGTTCCGTACGGAGTACAGCGGTCGCACCCTGCGCGACCACTACGGCCTGGAGCGGCCCGCAGGCCGGCCCGCACTCACCCACTGACCCCGTTCACTCACCGCCCGGAGAAAGGCAGTACCCGCATGACCAGCACCGGTTTCGACATCCGCCGGATCGGCGGCCGCATCGGCGCCGAGATCCTCGGCGTCGACATCTCCACCGACCTCGACCCCGCCATCGTCACCGAGATCAGCGCGGCGCTCGTGGAGCACAAGGCGCTCTTCTTCCGCGGCCAACAGCTCGACGACGCCGCGCAGATACGCTTCGCCTCGCTCTTCGGCGAGCTCACGACCGCGCACCCCACAGTGCCTTCCGTGGAGGGCCAGCCGCACATCCTCCCGGTGGACGGTGACGAGGGCATCCGCGCGAACCAGTGGCACACGGACGTCACGTTCCTGCGCACGCCGCCGAAGGCGTCCACGCTGCGCAGCCTGGTGGTCCCGCCGTACGGTGGCAACACCCTGATCGCGAACTCCGTCACCGCCTACCAGGATCTGCCGGACGCGCTGCGCGAGCTGGCGGACCGGCTGTGGGCCGTCCACACCAACGCGTACGACTACGCCGAGCCGAAGTCGGAGAAGGCGGCCGAGCACCGCAGGCAGTTCGTCTCCACGAGGTATCGCACCGAGCACCCGGTGGTCCGCGTCCACCCGGAGTCGGGCGAGCGCGGCCTGTTCATCGGCGGCTTCGCACAGAGTCTGGTGGGCCTTTCGCCGTCCGAGTCACGCGACATCCTGCGGATCCTGCAGTCGTACGTGACCCGCCCGGAGAATGTCGTCCGGTGGACCTGGGCCCCGGGGGATCTGGTCCTCTTCGACAACCGCAGCACCCAGCACTACGCGCCCGACGACTACGGCGACCTGCCTCGGCTGCTGCACCGGGTGACGGTCGCGGGCGATGTCCCGGTCGGTGTCGACGGCGGGCTCAGCCGGGTCGTCGAGGGAGACGAGGCGGCTCACTACACGCCTGCCGCGGCCTGATTACGGGACAAAGCCGCAGAACGCGACAAGGCGGGTGGGCCGTCCCCGACGGCCCACCCGCCTCGCGTCTTCCGTGCCGGCGTCAGTGCTGCGCGCTACGACGCTTCCGCGCGGCCCACATGATGCCGCCGCCCGCGACGATGACCAGAGCGGCCGCGCCGCCGATCAGCGGTGTGGAGCTGGAGGAGCCCGTCTCGGCCAGGTCGCCCGAGGGGGAGCTCGGCTTGGTCGAAGCCGGGGGCACCTCAGCGGAGCTGGTGGCCGTGCTCGGCGTGTCGCTCGGCGTCTCGCTCGGCGAGGGAGTGGAACTCGGGGTCTCCGACGGGGTCGGACTGGGGGTGTTGTTCTCGCACACCGGCGCCGTCTCGGTCAGGTCGCGCGAGAACTTGTCGTTGTCGCCCGCCTTCACCACGAGGCGAACGGAGAGCTCCTTGTCATGCTTGGGGAGCTCGAGCTTCTTGTCGAAGCTCCCCCTGAACGTCTCGGTGGGCAGCAGGTCCTTGCCGTCCACCGTGACGGTCACGGTGTTGTCGTCCTTGGAGCTGTAGGCGGTGAGGTGGACGCTGACGTCGGTGCAGGTCACCTTCCACTCCGGGGTGTGCGCCTGAGCGGTTCCGGCCGCCAGGCCGACGCCGAACACGCCGGCCGTCGCGACCGCTGCGAAGGCGCCTGCGCGCCGCCACGATCTGTTTATTGTTGTCACAAATTCCTCCACGGTTGCCACGCCACCCATCTGGCGGTGGGCGCAGAGTACCGCCACGCTCACAGGGGTCGGCACCCACCCCACCTCCCCCACGACTGACTCGCGTCACTCCTACCGGCGTTCATGGCCATGGGCACACGGTGACCGAAATGAGCCGCAACAATTCCGACGCAAAGGCCCGCGTCACTGTCCTGGTCGCGCTCGCCGCGAATCCGGTGATCGCGGTGGCGAAGGCCGTCGCCGGAATCGCCGTGGGGTCTCCCGCGCTGCTGTCCGAGGCCGCGCACTCGGTCGCCGACAGCATGAACGAGGTGTTCCTTCTTCTCGCGGCGCGCCGCAGCCGTCGCCCGCCGGATGCCCGGCATCCGTTCGGTTACGGCAAGGAGCGCACTCCGCGGCTGATCTCAACGGCCTGGCCGCAGGCCGATCATGTCTTTCCGGACATCACGGAGGCGCCGGCGGACTGATGCGTCGCCGTCACTCCCTGGGCGGGTTCGTGGCGCGGGCCCAGAGCGGCAGGACGACCCAGCAGATGACGAACCAGACGACCATTGCGGCCACCAACAACAGGGCGAGCGAGTCGTCCACGACCAGTCGCAGGATCAGCAGCAGCGACGACGCCATCGTGCACAGCAGCAGAAACAGTCCGACAAGCGTGAGGCGGGAGGCCCATTGGACTGTCTCCGGTTTGAGCCGCCGGCCGGTGAGGAGCCGGTGGATGGACACGGGACCGATGAGAGCTCCGGTCGTCGCCGCCCCCAGCAGAATGGTGACCGTATAGATATTCCGGTCCGTGTCGGACAGGCCGGCAAAACGGGCCTGGAACGCCACCGTGAGCAGGAATCCGAACAGGACTTGCACACCTGTCTGGGCAACTCGCAATTCCTGAAGCAGTTCAACCCACAGCCGGTCCGCCCGTTCCTCCGGTGTCTCGTCCCGACCGCGCTCACGACCGTTTCCGCCTTGCTCCATCACCGGGCGCCTCCCTCATGTCCGTGTGGCGCTTTCCTCTTATACCGCACTCCTTATGCGGCGTCCTGCATGATCTCGCGGCGAAGTCGCTCGCAGGAGTTGCTGATCAGGCGTGACACATGCATCTGGGAGATGCCGAGGTCCTCGGCAATGCTGCGCTGTGTCATGTCGCGGAAGAACCGCATGTAGAGGATTTTCCGTTCCCGCGCCGGTAAGCGCCGCAGCCGGGGCTTGACTGCCTCCCGGTCGATGACGACATCGAGGGCGGGATCCTGGCCGCCCAGGCCGTCGCACAGTGTGTATCCGCCCTCGCCGCCCGGGAGTTCGGCGTCCAGGGACAGGGCGCTGAAGGAGTCGACGGCCTCCAGCCCGGCCTTCGCCTCCTCCGGCGTCAGCCCGGCCTGCGTGGCGATCTCCGCAAGGGTCGGCGCCCGGCCCGAGACGGTCTGGAGGAGCTCGCGCTGGGCCGCACGGACCCGATTGCGCAGGTCCTGGACCCGACGTGGCACATGGAGGGTCCACATGTGGTCACGGAAGTGCCGTTTGACCTCACCGGTGATGGTGGGGACGGCGAAGCCGGCGAACGCGGTACCGCGCTCGGGGTCGTACCGGTCGACGGCCTTGACCAGGCCCAGGGCCGCCACCTGGCACAGGTCTTCGAGGGACTCCCCGCGGTTCCTGAACCGGCCGGCGATCCGCTCCGCCATGGGCAGCCAGGCATTGACCAGCTGCTGGCGTACGGCCTCGCGTTGGGCCCCCTCGGGCAGGTGCGCCAGTCGGTCGAAGTCGGCTGCGGTGTCGGGGGCGTCGTCGTGCGGATGCTTCCTGCTCGCGTGTGTGCGCATGATGCGCTGCCACTCCCTCAGCGGTACGGAACGGATGATTGCCACCGCGGGAATTACGGATACACACGCAGCCACACCAGGGCGCGCCGTGCCACTCCCACGGACGTGCCTCCGGTCCGAAGCACGAAACGCGCCTGCCCTGAGCCTTGGCGATGAAACACGGGCAGATAAATCAGCGCCAATCGCGGACCGCCTGAAACCGACGTGTAGGCGGACGGGTAATGGGAACCCGCCAGGTGGAGGTGCAGACCATGTTTCCCATCCTGCTCGTTCTGCTGCTCGCACTCCTTCTCTTCGGTGTTGGTTTCGCCGTGAAGGCGCTCTGGTGGATTGCCATCATCGTCCTGGTCGTTTGGCTTCTGGGATTTGTGATGCGAAGCACGACACCCACGGGCACAAGGTCCCGTTGGTACAGGTGGTAGGCGAGAAGCGAATGATGAACGGCGGCCCTCGGGCCGCCGTTCATCATTTTCGGCGGTGCCCCCGACATGCCCGGTGAATCGCCTCGGTGAATCGCCTCGGCACCGTCAGCGCAGGGCGGCGAGACGTCGGCGGGCCGGGCCGATCGCTCGACCGCCACCGATCACGCCGGCCCATGGCTTGGTACGCGCCTGGTCGAGCGCATCGGTCACCGTCCAACGGCGGGCGGTGAGTTCGGGGTCCTTCAGCTGATCCCAGCTGACGGGGGTGGCCACCGGCGCGCCCGGCTTTGGCCGCACGGAGAACGGCGCCACGGCCGTCTGCCCATATCCGTTGCGCTGGACGTCCAGATAGAGGCGACCGCCTCTCGCCTGTTTGCGTACCTCGGTGGTCAGTCGGTCCGGGTCGCGGTCGGCGAGCGTCTGCGCGACCTCCCTGGCGAATTCACGCGCCTCGTCGAAGCCCGCCCCGCGCGCCAGCTGCACGATGACGTGCAGGCCCTTGGAGCCGGTGGTCAGCAGGACGGACGGCAGCTGGAGTTGGTCGAGCAGCTCACCGAGCTGCTCCGCCGCCCGCCGTACGGGTTCGAAGTCGTCCTCCGCCGGATCGAGGTCGAAGACCAGCCGGTCGGGCTGCTCCGGCCGGTTCGCGCGCGACAGCCAACGGTGGAAGGTGATGCACGCCTGATCGACCAGATGGATCAGGGTCGCGGTGTTGTCGCACACCGTGTGGGTCACAGTGCCGTCCGCCTTGGCCACCTCGGCCCTGCGCACCCAGTCCGGATAGTTGTCCGGGGTCTGTTTCTGCAGGAAGCCGGGGCCGCCGATGCCGTCCGGATGCCGTTCCAGCATCAACGGCCTGCCGCGCAGATGCGGCAGCATGAACGGCGCGATGCGGCGGTAGTAGTCGACGAGGTCTGCCTTGGTGAGTCCGTCGTCGGGAAAGAGGACCTTGTCGGGCCGGTGGATCTCAACGGTGCGCCGGCCTGCCCGCACCTTGTATGACATCTCACTGCTCCTTGTGAGGGGGTCCCCCGAGCCGGGGGACTTCCGGCGAGGCACTGTCCAGAGGAACCTGCGGGGAGCGGACGAGGCCCAGCTGGACGCTCTGGCGCGGCAGCACTGCGTCCAGCAGCCAGTCGGCGGTGACGCGTACCCGGTTCCCCGGCATGGCGGCCAGGTGGTAGCCGCGGGTGACGGCGCCCGCGAGCGGTCCCGACAGCGGGACGCCCAGCGGATTCGCGGCGGCCTGTATCCCGCCGAGGTCCACGGCGAAGCCCAGATCGTGGTGTTCATAGCTGCGCTGCTCGCCGTGGCCGAGAGTGGCGGCGATATTGAGTCCGGCCAGCTTTCCCTGCCGGGACGCGTGCTGGGCCGTCATCGGCGTGTACTCCCCGGGCCGGGTCGGATCGGGTACTGCCGCCGCGTCACCGCAGGCGAAGACCTCGGGACAACCGGGTACGTTCAGCCGGGAGTCGACGACGAGACGGCCGTGCTCGAGGGGCAGCCCGACCTCGGAAACCAGCGGGTCGGGACGTACGCCCACGCACCAGACCAGCGTCCTCGTGTCGATGAACTCCCCGTCGTCCAGCAGGACTCCTGCCTGGGTGGCCTCCTTGACGGAGGTCCCGGTGCGCACGTCGACGCCGCGACGGCGCAGTACCCGGTCGGCCGTCGAGGACAACCTGCGGTCCAGCCCGGGCAGCACCCGGTCCGCGACGTCCAGCAGCAGCCAGCGCGCCCGGCCGTGGTGTTTCCCGGCGCGCTGCCTACGTGTCAGTGCGTCCGTGAACAGTTTTCCCTGGGCGGCGACTTCGGTGCCGGTGTAGCCGGCGCCGACGACCACGAAGGTGCGGCGGGAGGCGCTCTCCTCGGCGGTCGCGGCACCGGCGGCCATCTCGATCTGTCGGGTGATGTGGTCGCGCAGGTACAGCGCCTCCGGCAGACCGCGGAAGCCGTGCGCGTGGTCGGCGATCCCGGGCACGGGAAGCAGCTTGTTGATACTGCCCACGGCGAGTACGAGGCGGTCGTACGCAAGCGCGCCGGAACCGCCTTCGGGATCGGTGTAGTGAACCCGCCGGTCCGCCAGGTCGACACCGGTGGCCTCGCCGAGCACCAGCCGTACCCGCGGCAGGGCATCGGGGACCGAGACTGTCACCCGGCGGGGTTCCAGGATCCCCGCTGCGACCTGTGGCAGCAGCGGCAGATAGAGGAAGTAGTCGGTGGGGTTGAGCAGGACGATCTCGGCCCGGTCCCGGACGGTCCGGGACAGCGCGCGAGCGGCCTGGAAACCGGCGAAACCGGCTCCGACGACAACGACACGGGAACGACTCACAATCAACTCCGGTGCAGGAGAGGGTGTGGTGCGGAAGAGGATGTGGTGCTGGAGGGGTGCGGTGCGGCAAGCGGCCCGGCGGATGCCCCTGGGCACCGCGCCAAACCGGCACCGTCACTCGTAGCGGCGACCTCGCTCCTCATCGACCACCGGGGTTGCCGGCGGCACGACGACGCGACGACGTTTGGCGATGCTGGTGAACGTGACGACGCCGATGATGCCGACGACCATCAGAATCAGGCCGACCACGTCGAGGTTGGCGCCCTGCACCTTCCAGTCGGTGGCGAACGTGAGGATCGCCCCTGCGGCAATGAGGATGATGCACCCACCGAGACCCATGTGACTCACCTTCCGGTTCGAACTGCTGGTCGCGGCCGAGTACCCGCGCCGGGACCAGCCATGCGTCTACGAGCCTCATGCATCGCGGCATCGGTCCTTCGGACCTGCGCTTCAGACGCGCGCGGCCACAGCGGGTTCGCTGCCGGCCGGGACACTGTCCCTCGCAACCGGCGAGCTCGCGGACAGCGGCCTGAACTCGCGCAACAGCGGCATCGGTGCAGACGGCTTCGCAGCCACGCGTTGCGCTGCCTTCGCACGCCTGCTGAACCAGATGACCTTGCCCGTGGCGGTGCCGCATGTCCCCCAGCTGTCGCTGAGGACGGCAACCGTGGCCAGTCCGCCCTTCGACGGAGAGGAACTGTGGATCCGGGGCATCCGGCGGTCCTTGTCGGCCACGGACGCGATCACGTGCCTCCCGGTCCAACGCAGCTCCACGACACACGTCTTGTCGCCCGGCACGTGCTGTACGACGTTGCCGACGAGCTCGTCGACGGCACGACAGACAGGCACGATATGGGGCTCGAGGCTCCAGTACCGAAGGTGCGCTGCGAGAATGCGCCGGATCTGCGGGATCCGCTCGGGTGATGCCGACACTTCGATGCTGTAGCGGCAGGCGACCGGAACGTTCATGACCGTGGCTCCTCACCGCGACGGCTTCACCCATTCGCATGCGGAACCCCGAGTACGAAGAGTGAGCCTTTGTCGCTTCTGGGTCACTATCAGACTGCACCCGGAATACCGCAAACCGCAACGCGCGGGGACAATCGGCCACCACGGCACAGGTCGGCGCCGGCAGCTGATGAGCCCAACCGGACCGGCGCCTCCGTTCCCTCGTACGTGGGGAACGTCCAGATCCAGTACCGCGATCACGGCGCTCGAAACGCCGCACAGGGGAGTTCCAGCTTCGGCCAGGAAGCCTGCGGGCACGTGTCCTGCTCGGCACTCGGGGCAACAACGTGAGGGAGGCGCAGGGCGTGCCAACCGGCCCGTAGAGCCGGAAGGGGAGCAGGAGCATGACGCGGATGGACAACACCGGATCGGCCCTCGAGAGAACTTCTGCCGCGGCGTGGGCGGCCTCGGACGAGACGCAGTACCGCGTCGTCAGCGCGGAGCTCGAAGCGCAGGCGCTGCGGGAGGAAGTGGCCGGGCTGCGCCACGCGCTCAGCACGCACCCGGTGATCGACATGGCGCGCGGGGTCATCATGGCGACCGCCTCATGCACGCCGGACCAGGCCTGGCAAGTGCTGGTGAATGTCTCCCAGCACACGAACATCAAGCTCCGCGAGATCGCGCAGCACATCGTGGACAGCGTCGAAGGACCGCCGCCCGCCAAGCCGGTCCGGGCCGCACTGAGCTCCGCACTCTCGGCCCTGCCCGACCGCGGTCGGTGAGTCGGGGCGTGCGCCGCACCCCCGAGGCCCTTCAGCTCCCGAGTGAGCGCTTCAGTTCCGCCTTGTTCATCGAGGACCTGCCATGGATACCGCGGCGCTGCGCCTCGGCGTACAGCTGGTCGTAGGTCGGCCCTTCGGATCCGCTGTGGGAGCGCTTGCCGCCGCGCCGGGACGAAGACATGTCCTGCGTGGAACTCTTGCTCGCCGTCCTGGACTCGCCCGAGCGGGCACGTTCCTTGTTGACCGTCCTGGCAGCGATCTCCTCCGCGCGCTTCTTGCTCTCGCCGCGCTGCTCAGCGCTCTCCTTGATGTGTTCGTACTGCCGTTCCCGCTTGGGACTAGAACCGCGAGGCATGACAACTCCTGTCTGAGACTGTTGCCCGCAACTGTCCGGACGTTTTCCCCACTACCCTGTGCCGCGCCGTATACCACCGCAATCCGGGTACCGACCGGCGCGACCTTCGGCGCAGCGGGAAGCAGCGGGAAGGCCGGGTCCGGACATCTGCCGTGCAAGGAATGCCCGCGTAGAATCCAGATCGGGCGCGATCACACACTTCGCGTTGTCTGCTCGGAATGGGAGTAGTCGTGACCATGCCTGCGCAGGAGCCTCCGGCTTCAGGCGGCGGGCACGAAGAGCTGTCCGCAGCGGTCGTCAGCCTGACCACCGAGAACGCCACTCTCCGCGAGCGACTCACGCGACGGCACCTGACCGACCTGGCCACCGGGATCCTGGTGACCCAGCTGGAGGCGTCGCCCGCCGAGGCGGCCGAACACCTCGTACTGCTCGCCGAGGCAACCGGCCTGAGCGCCGAAGATCTCGCCGCGGACATCGTGAACGGCGCGGCGGGAACCATCGCCGTCACGTCACCCACTCCGCCCGTCGGAGACGAGGGCGCCGTTGCCGAGGCCCGCCGGATACGCCGTGTCGCCACCGCGGCAGAGGCGAACGACACCGTCAGCGAGGCCGCGGCCACCCTGCTGCAGGGCGGCATGAGCCCGCTCGGGGTGGAGAGCCTCTGGTTGTGGCGGCTCACAGAATCCGACTGTCTCCGCCTCGCCGGACACGCCGGGGTGAGCGCCGGGGAAGCAACGCGGTGGCAGTGGATCCCGCCGGCGGCCCCGGCGCCGTTCCAGCAGGTGGTCACCGAAGGTTCCCCCGTCTGGCTGGCCTCCGGGCCTCCGCCGGATGTGGCGCTGCCGGGCCCCGGCCCCGAAGCTGCCCGCGCCCTCCTCCCACTGCGGCTGAGAGGCTCGACCGTAGGGCTGGCTCTCGCCGTCTGGCCGGGCCGCGCGGATCTTGACGAAAGCGTCCGGCGGGCGCTCACCGATGTGATCGAAGTGGCGGCGAGGGTCCTCAACGCCACCGACGCCGAACCGTCCCAGTCGCCGCTCCTCGACGACCTGGTCGACGCGCTGGCCCATCCCGCGATGACCTTGCGCCGCGATCCGGCCACCTCGACCCTGTCGGTGGAACACCTCAACGGGCCGGCGTCCGAAGCTCTCGGCGGGACACACCGGACGGGGCAGCCCCTCGAAGTCGCGCTCCCCCGGCACCATTCCGATCTCGCGCTGCTCTCCCAGCGCGCGCACTCCGGCACCTCCCTTCAGCGCGCGGCCAGGCTGCCAACGGAGCACGGCGCGGGCTCCCCCGCGCCTCTTCTCGACGTACGGGTCCTGCCGGTCGGCGCCGAACGCACCCTCGTGCTGTGGCACACCAGCAGCGACCGGCGGTTGTCCGCCACCCGCGCGGTGGGCCAGCTGCAGGGCGTCGCGCCGTTCGAGGACGATCTCACCAGGGGCACATCGAAGTGGAGTGAACAGGCGTACGGAATTCTCGGCATCGACCGGGAGTCGGAACCGATCCCTCTCACAGCCCTGCGGCTCCGCGTGCACCCGGAGGATCGTGACGATCTGACCGAACTCCTGATGACGCTGACCGAGCGGCGGAAGGGCGCGGTCGCGGTCGTCCGCGTCATCCGTGAGGACGGCGGAATGCGACATGTACGCATCGCCGCAGAGCCCCTCATGGACGAGGGCGCCCTCACCGGAATCACCGGCATCACCGGAATCACCGGCGTCTACCAGGACGTCTCCACGGGATTCCACACGGAGGTCGCCCTCACCGCCACGTTCGACCAGCTCACCGCCGTCCAGGCGCAGGCAACCCTCCGGCACCGGCTGGTTCTCCAGCTCCAGCAGGCGATCGTCCCCGAGATGCCCGCCCTTCAGCGACTGCCCGGACTGCAGGCCACGGCCCGCTACCGGCCCGCGGCCCAGGAGTACCGCGTGGGCGGTGACTGGTACGACGTCGTCCCGCTGCCCAGCGGCAAGGTGCTGGTGGCGGTCGGCGACATAGCGGGGCACGGTATCGACGCCGCCACCGGAATGGTCGCCCTGCGTAACGCGCTGCGGGGACTGGCCTTCACCGGGCACACCCCTGGACGGCTCATGGAATGGCTGAACGACGTCACGGTGAACACGCAGGGCCACCCGACCGCCACCGCGGTCTGTGCACTCTACGACCCGGCCGACCGGACCCTGTGCTGGGCGAGCGCCGGGCATCTGCCGCTCCTGCTGATACGTGACGGCAGAGCGCGGCTGCTCGATCCGCCAGGGAACATCCTGCTGGGGGCCGTGCCGTCCTTCGTCTACCAGGAGCGGACCACCCAACTACTGCCCGGCGACACACTGCTGCTGTACACGGACGGACTCATCGAGCGCCGCCACGACGGACTGGACGAGGGCCTGGCCACACTCCTGCGGGCGGCGGAGAAACTGAGCTCCCTCGAGGTCGAGGAGCAGGCCGACCGGCTGCTGAGCGGCGCCACGGGTGACACGGACGACGACACAAGCCTTATCGCGGTCCGCGTCTGCCCAGAACGCTGAGGTGTCGGTGCCGGGCAGCGCGCCACCCGTCCCGGTTCAGCCGTCGCGCGCCAGCCACATACGGATTCTCGCCATCAGATCGTCCGCGTCCACCGGTTTGGCCACATAGTCATTGGCTCCGGCGGCCAGAGCCTTGGCACGGTCCCCCGGCATGGCCTTGGCGGTGACCGCGATGATCGGCACATCGGCGAAGCGGGGCATTTCCCTGATCGCCGCCATGGTGGCGGTGCCGTCCATACCGGCCATCATCACGTCCATCACGACGAGATCCACCTCGTCGTGCGCCATGAGCAGATCGATCCCCGCTCTGCCGTTGTCCGCCTGAAGCACCAGCATCCCCTCGCGTTCCAGGACCTGAGTCAGCGCGAAGATGTTCCGGGTGTCGTCGTCCACCACCAACACCGTGTGCCCGGTGGCTGGTTCGCCCCCGCGAGGCACGCCTTCCGCGTACTCCTCAGTACCGTCGTGCGACTGCTGCTGGAGCGCCGGGGCCCGCACGGGCAGGTAGAGCGTGAAGGAGCTGCCCCGGCCCACAGCGCTCTCCGCGACGATGGCACCGCCGAGGAGCTGAGCCACCTCCCGGCTGATGGACAGTCCGAGTCCGGTGCCACCGTAGCGGCGGGATGTGGTCCCGTCGCCCTGCTGAAAAGCTCCGAACACGCTCTGCAGACGGTCGGCCGGGATGCCGATTCCGGTGTCGGAGACACGGAAGGCGACAATCGGACCGCGGTCGTGCAGGGCAGGAGGCAGCTCGTCGCCGGCGGCGTGGTGGACGCGGAGTTCGACGCGGCCCTGCTCGGTGAACTTCAGCGCGTTGGAGACGAGATTGCGCAGCACCTGCCGGAGCCGGGACTCGTCGGTGATGAGTTCGTCGGGGAGCCCCGGCGTGGCGATCACACGGAACTCCAGCTCGCGTTCGCTCGCCACCGGGCGGAAAGTCGCCTCGACGTACTCCAGGAGCTGGTGCAGCGCGAACGGCTCGGCGTGGATGTCCATCTTTCCGGCTTCGACCTTCGACAGGTCCAGGATGTCGTTGATCAGCTGGAGCAGGTCGGACCCCGCGGAGTGGATCACCTCGGCGTAGTCGACCTGTTTCTGTGTCAGGTTGCCCTCGATGTTCTGGGCGAGCAACTGGGCAAGTATCAGCAGGCTGTTCAGCGGCGTACGCAGTTCGTGGCTCATATTGGCCAGGAACTCGGACTTGTACATCGAGGTACGGGAGAGCTGCTGGGCGCGGGCCTCCAGCTCCTGGCGGGCCTGCTCGATCTCCAGGTTCTTGCGCTCGATGTCCCGGTTGCGGTCCGCCAGCAGCGCCGCCTTCTCCTGGAGTTCGGCGTTGGAACGCTGCAGCTCCTCCTGACGTGCCTGCAACTCCCGGGAACGGGTGCTGAGTTCCGCCGTCAGCCGCTGCGACTGGTCCAGGAGTTCGTCCGTACGCACATTGGCGATCAGCGAGCTGACGTTCACGCCGACCGTCTCGATGAACTGGTCGAGGAAGTCCCGGTGGATGGCGGTCAGCGGGCGCAGGGCCGCCAGTTCGATGACGCCGAGCGCCTGCTCCTCCACGACGATCGGCAGCACGATCAAGTGGCTGGGATCCATGCGGCCGGTGCCGGACACGATGGTCGCGTAGCCGGGTGGCAAGTCGTCCACGGTGATGGTGTGGCGGCTCTGCGCGGCCTGGCCGACCAGCGACTGTCCCAGCCGGAAACGGCGCGGTTCTGCGGCCGGGTCGTCGGGCGCGCCGTAGGCGGCGATCATGACCAGTTCTGTTCCACGGCCCTCGTCCCCGGCCAGGAAGAAGCCGCCGTACTGGGCGGAGACGAGCGGGGGCACTTCCGTCATGATCAGCTCGGCGACCGCGGAGAGGCTTCGGGTGCCCTGTATGAGGCTCGATATACGGGCCAGATGGGTCTTGAGCCAGTCCTGTTCCTCATTGGCCCGGACCGTCGCGCGCAGCGACTCCACCATCGCGTTGATGTTGTCCTTGAGATCTCCGACCTCGCCGGGAGCCTCCACCGTGATGGACCGGGTGAGATCGCCTTCCGCGACCGCGCTGGTCACTTTGGCGATGGCACGCACCTGGCGGGTCAGATTGCCGGCCAGTTCGTTGACGTTCTCGGTAAGCCGCTTCCAGGTGCCGGAAACGCCCTCCACCTCGGCCTGGCCGCCCAGCCGCCCCTCGCTGCCGACCTCGCGGGCCACCCGCGTGACTTCGGCGGCGAATGAGGACAGCTGGTCGACCATGGTGTTGATCGTGGTCTTGAGTTCCAGGATCTCCCCGCGCGCGTCGACATCGATCTTGCGCGTCAGGTCGCCACCGGCGACGGCCGTGGTGACCTGGGCGATGTTGCGAACCTGGTTGGTGAGATTGGTCGCCATGGAGTTGACGTTGTCGGTCAGATCCTTCCAGGTGCCCGACACTCCTCGGACGGTGGCCTGACCGCCGAGCTTTCCGTCCGTTCCCACCTCGCGGGCAACCCGGCTGACCTCCTCGGCGAACGAGGACAGCCGGTCCACCATCGTGTTGATGGTCTCCTTGAGCTCCAGGATCTCCCCGCGCGCGTCCACCCTGATCTTCTGGGTGAGGTCGCCGCGGGCCACGGCCGTAGCGACCTGGGCGATGGACCGGACCTGGGACGTCAGGTTGTCCGCCATGGTGTTGACGCCGGTGGTGAGCTCCTGCCACACGCCGCTCACTCGCGGTTCCTGCGCGTGACCGCCGAGCAGGCCCTGTCCGCCGACCTCCCGGGCGACCCGGGTGACCTCGGAGGTGACCACCGACAGCTGGTCCACCATGCCGTTGTAGATGGTCGCGATCTCGCCGAGCAGCCCTTCGGCGTCGGGAAGCCTGGCCGAGAGGTCGCCGTCCCGTACGGCCGTCAGCCCGGCCAGCAGTTTCCTGAGTCCTTCCTCGCTCAGCTCTGCGGGCAGCCGGGCCTGATGGGGATCAGGCATGTGGGCAGGCACATCCATCGCTGACCTCGCGCTGTCGTGACTCGCGACGCCGTGCTGCGAGAACCCGCAGCGTGGCGGCCTCAACGGCTCTTCCCACTGTGGCATGCGGTATCGGTCCGGACACCCGGGGCGGTACGCAGGCATCACCCGTCGTCACACAGGCATCGCCCGGTCCTCGGGGACCCTCGCTCGGGACGGCCCGGTCATTCGGGGACGGCCACCACGAACCAGACCGCCTTGCCCGTTCCGCGCGGCACCCATCCCCAGCCCGCGGACAGCCGCTCGAGCAGATAGAGGCCGTGCCCCGAGGACCGGGCCGCGCGATGCGGGCCATGAGGCCGCGGCCGTACCGGACTGGTGTCGCTGACCTGGACCCACAGACGCCCGGGGGACCGGTCGAGCCTCAGCTCGCACGGAGTCCCACCATGCAGGCACGAATTGGTGACGACCTCGGATACGAGCAGCAGCACGTCGCCTCTTACGACGTTCCCCGCCGGGCCGGAGAGGCTGAACCACTCGTCGAGCACCCGCCGCGTCAGGTCTCGGCACTGGCCCACCACACCTGAGCCGCCCTTCAGGGAAAAACGGCGGCTGTAGGTCACTCTCCGCTCTTTCTGTGCCCACTCCATATCATGCCGATGCCCCGTAAACCGACATCAAAGCATCAGAAGTGGGCATCTTTAAGGACAGGAAGCTCGTACGACGGTCGCGCTGTGCCCGACAGCGCCGACCTCCGCCCCGTCGAAGGAGCCTCATGTCCAGCGGGATTCATACCGCCTCCAGCGGGATTCGTACTGACCAGATCGCCGCGGCTGTCGCGCCGCCGCCACCGGGGCACGAGGTGCGCCGTACCGCGCTGGACGGCCTGCCGGAGATCACCGATCCCTTGTCGGTCAGCCCTGTGGACGCACGGACTCTGTCAACGTCGTTGTTCAAGCGTCTGGGCGCGCTCGACGAGGGCACTCCGGAGTACTCATACGTCCGCAACACGCTGGTCGAGCTCAATCTGAGTCTGGTGAAATTCACCGCGCAGCGGTTCCGCAACCGGGCCGAGCCCATGGAGGACATCGTCCAGGTCGGGACGATCGGTCTCATCAAGGCGATCAACCGATTCGACGTGTACCGGGGCGTGGAATTCGCCAGCTTCGCTCTTCCGACCATTGTCGGCGAGATCAAGCGGTCCTTCCGGGACACCAGCTGGGCCGTCCAGGTACCGCGCAGGCTCCAGGAGCTGCGGATCGACCTGGCCAAGGCCCGGGACGCCATGGAGCAGCACCTGGGACGCCTGCCGACCGCGCCCGAGCTTGCCGAACACCTCGGCATCACCGAGGCCGAGGTGGTCGAGGGCGAACGGGCGGCCAATGGGTACGTGGCGCGATCCCTGGACTGGCCGCTCGACGACGACGAAGGTTCTCTCAACGCGGTCACCCGCACTCTTGGCGAGGAAGACCCGGCGTTCGACATCGTGGAGTCCGTGGAATCCCTCAAGCCGCTGATCGCCGGCCTCGGGGACAGGGACCGTCTCATACTGTCGCTGCGCTTCGGCGAGGAACTCACGCAGTCCGAGATCGCGGCCCGTCTGGGCCTCTCCCAGATGCATGTCTCGCGGCTGCTGGCGCGCATATGCTCGACGCTTCGTACCGCGCTGCTGGACGATGCGCAGCCCAGAGCCGCTAACGGTTCCGGGTAGGACGAGCCCGCTCGGCACCTGAGGGAGAGCCGACCTCGAGCCAGACGACCTTGCCGTCGCCGCGCGGGGCCCAGCCCCAGCTCCGCGCGAGCCGCTCCAGCACGATCAGACCGTGGCCGCCGGGCTGCGAGGCGTCTTGGGGCGGCCGGGGCCTCGGAGACTCCGGGCTGGCGTCGGCGACCTCGATCCGTAGCCGTTCGCCGTCGTGCATCAACACCAGTTCCGTCGGGCCGCCGGCGTACAGACAGGCGTTGGTGACCACCTCGGAGACGAGGAGCAGCACGTCCTCGACGAGTTCCGCCTCGTCCGTCTCCGGCTCCTCCTCCGCCGCCGGCTCGGCGGGGATCCATCCCCAGTCCTTCAGCGCCTCCCTGGTGAAGTCACGGCAGCGGCTCACCACCCCCTTGGTCCCGAACAGCGCCAGACGGCGGGTCTGCCCCTGTCCGCGGAGGCTCACGCCCATCGGCTCCTCCGCTACTTCGGCCGCTGGTCCGCCAGCGCCTCGTCGAGACTGGCGTACACCCGGAACACCGCGTGCGCGCCCGTGATGTCGAACATGCGCGCCACCGGTGGGCGCAGCGCGGCGAGCTCCAGGCGGCCACCCGCTTCGCTCGCGGCGAGCCGCGCACGCAGCAGCACGTTCAGGCCGGTGGAGTCGCAGAACCGCAGTTCGGCGCAGTCGACCACAATCCGCTCGGCTCCGGCCTCCACGGCTTCCGCGAGTGCCTCACGCAGCGGATCGGCAGTGTCGTGATCGAGTTCGCCGACGAGTAGGAGTACGACGGCGTCGGCCTCCGCTCTCACTTCGACACTGAGGCGCCCTCTGCCGGCGACACCCTCCCGCTGTGGCTGCCCGGCGGCTCCCGACACCATGGGGGTCCTCCCACCTCCTTGACGTACATCCGGTCAGTTCGACTATTGCCCGACTGGGCCGACGCGGCCAGCCCGGCGAGGGGCGAGGGCGTGTTTTGCGCGACTGTGCGTGCCAGGGGTCGCGGGGCATGCGGGACTTCTCAAACACCCTAGAACCGCCGGGGAGTGATGCGTCGCTCCCCGGGCCGCCGATCCGGCCGTGCCTGCGCGATGTAGCGTTCCGCCGCGATGACGGCCTCGGCCGCCGTGCGCCTGCCCATCAGCACGCACAGGGTGTACACGGTGTCTTCGAAGCGGCTACGGGCACGGGGGTCGTGCGGGGCGACAAGAACGCGGCGTTCCTGCGCCCGATAACGGGCCATCAGGCCGGCGATCACACCTGCATCCGGCATCAACATCAGTGCCCTCCTTGACTGAAAGCACCAGCGGGAGTCGGGCCGCAAGGGCGGATGATCAGAGCGGGCTCCCGCTCGAAAGAGCGTCACCCGGCCGTTCATTCTCGCCCGGAGCATTCACACCCGCCATTCGTGTGATTACTTACAGCAATCAAGGGGCTGCTGCACCGTTCACTCAGCATGATCGGCGCCCTTGCGGGCAGGAGCGCCTCGTCTGTTCCCCGCCCGACACGGAAAGAGATCCCGACGCGTGTCCTCCCACTCCTCTACCCCGGGTTCGCCGATCTACGACCAGATGGTTCGCGAGCGCGGCGACGTTCTCGCCGAAGCCCGAACCATCGCCGCGCTGGCCCATCAGTACGCGGACCAAGCACTGGGGCAGAGTGTCCCGGTCCAGCGGGACCCCGTCGAGCGGCGCTGAACGCCCCCGTAATCAACACTGTGTGCTCTTGAAGCCGACGGGTACCCGGCACCGTATGACGGTCGAAAAAACGAGTGTCCTCGTCCTGGACTGTGCCGAGCCCACAGAGCTGGCGGAGTTCTACGCCGGCCTGTTCCACGCAGAACTGCGGATCGGGCGCGACCCCGACTTCGTGGAAGTCATCGGTCATAACGGCGTACATCTGGCGATTCGCAAGGATCACGGTTACGCGCCACCCAGCTGGCCGCGGCCCGAGGACTCCCAGCAGGCGCATCTGCGCATCCTGGTGGACCTCGGCGACATGGACGAAGCCGAACGCGAGGCAATCAGCCTCGGCGCCCGGCCGGTGGACACCAAGGACAACGGCGGCCCGCGCGACGTACGTGTCTATGCCGACCCGGCCGGGCACTCCTTCTCGCTGGCCGTGTCTCCGCGAGGCCGGAACGCCGGCTCTCGGCTGCCACGTCAGTGAGCGCTGCGTCGACTGAACATCCGCGCCCACCAGCGTTTCACGGCGGACCACAGCCCGAGGGCGTGGTCCGCCTGCGTGAAGACGGAGGACATGCGCAAGTCACCAGCCACCCAGGGCAGTTGAGGAGTGCCTTCGAGTAGATCCCTCTGCGCGCGCCGGCCTTCCCGCTCCCGCGCCGCTCCTTCCCTGGCCACGGCGCCATCAGACCTCAGCAGGCCTCAGCGCGGGCCCGGCTGCGCTGTTCGCGGCCCGTACCTCCTTCTTTCACACGGCCGACACCGCCCCTTCCTTTCCAGTCGCTCCTCTTGGAAACTCCGCTCACTCCTGTTTCCTCACTCCAAGAGGTGCCCACTCTCATGCCTGAACTCAATCGGCGCCGCTTCCTCCAGATCGCCGGCGCGACCGCCGGCTTCGCGGCCCTGTCGAGCAGCATCGACCGCGCCGCCGCCATCCCCGCCAGCCGCCGCTCCGGCACCATCAAGGACGTCGACCACATCGTCGTGCTGATGCAGGAGAACCGTTCGTTCGACCACTACTTCGGCGCGCTGAAGGGCGTACGCGGATTCGGTGACCCGCGTCCCGTCACGCTGCCCGGCGGCAAGTCGGTCTGGCACCAGTCGGACGGCACCAAGGACGTGCTGCCCTACCACCCGGACGCCGAGGACCTCGGCATGCAGTTCATCGAGGGCCTCAACCATGACTGGCAGGGCGGCCACAAAGCCTGGAACCAGGGCAAGTACGACCAGTGGATTCCCGCCAAATCCGCGGGGACGATGGCGTATCTGACGCGCGAGGACATCCCGTTCCACTACGCGCTCGCGGACAAGTTCACCGTGTGCGACGCCTACCACTGTTCGTTCATCGGAGCCACCGACCCCAACCGCTACTACATGTGGACCGGGCACACCGGAAACGACGGCAAGGGCGGCGGGCCCGTTCTCGGCAACGACGAGGCCGGATACGACTGGACGACGTACCCCGAGCGGCTGGAGCAGGCCGGGATCTCGTGGAAGATCTACCAGGACATCGGCGACGGCCTGGACGCGGGCGGCTCCTGGGGCTGGATCGAGGACGCCTACCGCGGCAACTACGGCGACAACTCCCTGCTGTACTTCAACAAGTACCGCAATGCCAAGCCCGGCGATCCGCTCCACGACAAGGCGCGCACCGGCACCAACGCGAAGAGCGGCGACGGCTACTTCGACATCCTCAAGGCCGATGTGAAGGCCGGGAAGCTCCCCCAGGTCTCCTGGATCGCCGCGCCCGAGGCCTTCAGCGAGCACCCCAACTGGCCCGCCAACTACGGCGCCTGGTACATCTCGCAGGTGCTGGACGCGCTCACGTCCAACCCCGAGGTGTGGAGCAGGACCGCGCTGTTCATCACGTACGACGAGAACGACGGCTACTTCGACCACATCACCCCGCCCTACCCGCCGGCCTCCGCCGCCCAGGGCCTGTCCACCGTGGACGCCAAGCTCGACCAGTTCGGCGGGAACAGCACCTACGCCGCCGGACCCTACGGCCTCGGCCAGCGTGTGCCCATGCTCGTCGTATCGCCCTGGAGCACCGGCGGCTACGTGTGCTCGGAGGTCTTCGACCACACCTCGATCATCCGGTTCATGGAGCGCCGGTTCGGTGTTGGCGAGCCGAACATCTCACCGTGGCGGCGCGCCGTCTGCGGCGACCTCGCCTCGGCCTTCGACTTCGGGCTCAAGGACACCAGGCCCGCCTCGCTCCCGGACACCGACGGATACGAGCCGCCGGACCGCGAGCGGCACCCCAGCTACGTGCCGAAGCCGCCTGCCAACCCGGTCCTGCCCAAGCAGGAGCGGGGTTCGAGGCCCGCGCGCCCGCTGCAGTACGCACCGCTGGTGGACGGGGCCGCGACGCCGGCGACCGGGCGCTTCACGCTCACCTTCAGCGGCGGCGCAGCGGCGGGAGCGTGCTTCTCCGTCACGTCGGCGAACCGCACCGACGGACCGTGGACCTACACCGCCGAAGCCGGCAAGAAGATCTCCGACACCTGGAACACGGCCTACTCGAAGGATGTGTACGACCTCTCGGTGTTCGGCCCGAACGGCTTCCTGCGCACTTTCAGGGGCCCGGGCAAAACCGCAGGCCCCGAGGTGACGGCCCGCCATGTCCCGGGCGGCTGCATCGAGCTGACGATGACCAATGCGGGCACCGTCGACTGCCAGCTGAAGGTCACCAATGCGTACGGTGGAAAGCGCGAGACGTTCACCGTGCGCAAGGGCGGACGCGTGGTGCACACGGTGGACCTGCGTGCGAGTAAGCGCTGGTACGACCTGACCGTGGTGTCCGACAAGGACGGCACATTCCTTCGCCGGTTCGCCGGACACGTGGAGAACGGTCAGCCCGGCGTGAGCGACCCGGCCATCATCACCGTCTGACCTGCCGACCCGCTACGGCCGCCCGCCGAACCCGCGGGCGGCCGTGGTCCGACACCTCGATACGGACTCGCCGCGAAATGCACGACTTGGCGCAGAATTCGTGATTTCGTCATTGAATTGGCCGATATCCTTGTCGTAGGAGTCCTCTGTGCGCAGTTTCGCCGTCTCGGCAGTTGTGGTCGCCACGCTCGCTTCGGGTGGTTCCATCTGGGCGGCGAACAGCCCCGGCGGGCCCTCCCAGCTCACGCAGGAGGGCAACGGCACCAACATCCTTGTGGTCGGAATCGACCGGCGTACCGGCATTTCCGCCACGGACCGGAACCGCCTGCACGTCAACGGCCGGGAGTGCAACTGCACAGACGTGATGATGCTCGTGCACCTTGCCGAGAACGGACGGCGGATGAGCGTGGTGTCCATCCCCCGCGACTCCTATGTGGAATTCGCCGAACACGCACACCCCCGCCACTCCGGGAAGATCAATGGCGCCTTTGCGCACGGCGGTGGAGATCTGGCCGTACGGACCGTGGAGCAGGCGACCGGCCTACGGATCGATCACTATCTGGAAACGGGCTTCAAAGGCTTTGCCGACACCGTGGACCGCCTCGGCGGAGCGAAGGTGTGCACGGACCAGCCTCTGACAGACCTCAATTCGGGGCTTCAACTGGCTGCGGGCACGCACCAGCTGAATGGCAAACGCGCCCTGCGCTACGTACGCGCCCGGCATGTCTCCCCGCCGGGTGATCTGGGCCGGGTCCGCCGCCAGCAGCGCGTACTCGTCGAGATGATGTCCCGGCTGAGGTACGGAGGAGCCTTTACCGACCCGGCTGCCGCCGCCCGCACGGCCCGCACGCTGCTGAAGTCGGTACGCACCGACGCGGACACCGGCCTCAGTGACCTCATCGGCCTGGGCTGGGTAGTGGGCCGGCTGAACGCACAGCAGACGGAGTTCGCGACCGTGCCCATTTCGGACTTCGACCACCGAGTGCCGCAGTGGGGCTCCACACTTCTGTGGCACAAGGAACGTTCCGCCGCACTGTGGGCGGCCCTGCGTGCGGACCGGTCGATCATCAACGACTCGCGCATCCAGCCCACCAAGGACGTCCCGGTCGAGTTTCCGCCGTCCACCATTCGGCTTCGCGTCACCGATCCCGAGGTCGCCCAGTCGCTTCGTGCGAATGGGTTCGCGGTGGAGGGCCCCTCGGGTCAGCCTGGTGCGCCACGGCCGCAGGGCCCGACCGTCATCACCTACGACCCGTACTGGGCCCGCTACGCGCCCACCCTCGCCGCCGCGCTCCCCGGCGCCCGGCTGGATCCCGTCACCGGGCACGGCCAGGTCTTCGACGTCACCGTCGGATCCGAGGCGGCCGCGGTCGTCAAGGTCGTCCATGACCGCAGCGGCGTCGAAGGCGCGCCGACCTCCGGCGACCGGCTGCGGTGCGGGACGTCCTGAGGTGCTTGTCCCCCGGCCCGACTGAGCTGCTTGTCCCCCGGCCCGACTGAGCTGCTCGCTCCCCCCAAGAGCTGGGCCGCCGCCGGGGGTTCCGGTCCGCTCGGTGACCGAATCGCGCCCTGGCCGGTCGGCCTGCCGACCACGGAGGATGCACGGGCAGTCCTCACGGATTGCCCCGTGTAGATCCATGTGGCCGAGCAGAGGAAGCAGGGGGGAAGTTACTCATGAAGCGAAGACCGTTAAGGCCCGTGGTACCCCGTGTGATCGCGCTGGTTCTCGCGTGTACCGGCGGTTTGATGGCACCATCCGGCGCCCAGGCCGTCTCCGTCTCCACCTCGTTGTGCAGGACGGACAATGCGGCCCGGGGGCTGGCGAGCAGCCCGGTGGCGGGCAGCCTGGTCCCGGTCTCCCGGGCGGACGGCCGGGTCGACCAGTTCCAGCTGTTCCATGACGCCACCGCGACCGGGGGCCTGCCGTTCGTCTGGCATCGGGAGCAGGCCGGCCCCGGGGGCGCGTACGGCTCCTGGGAGCGGGTGAGCGCCGCCACCGTCGGGCCGAAGAGCTACTACGTCACCGCGGCCGAGAACGCCGACGGCCGGGTGGAGCTGCTGTTCTCCGCCTACGGCCAGTTCTGCCACTCCGTGCAGGACGTCAACGACCTGGAGTGGACCGCGCCGGAGCCCTTCGGCCTGGCCCCCGGCCCGTACATGGGAGGGGTCGTCCTCTTCAAGGAGCGGGACGGCAGCCTCGACGCCTTCGCGTCGACCACGACGACCGGCCGCTCGATGGAGGTCCGCACCCAGCAGAGCCCGGGGGACGTCTGGGGACCCGTGCAGTCGATGGGCAAGGTGCCCGAGGCGAATATCGGGCTCAGCCATCCGAGCACGGTCACCGAACTCCCCGACGGTCGACTGCATGTGACGGTCCACGAGTGGAACCGCGATACCCGGTTCTGGCAGGTCACTCAGCCGGCTCCGCACGGAGCCTGGGGCCCCTGGCAGCTGTGTGTCACTCCGCGGTGCGCGTGATCACTGTTCTCGCAGAGGCTGGGAGGCCGACAGCAATGATGGCAATGACAGCAATAGGACGGACGGC
Organism: Streptomyces sp. NPDC060064; assembly: GCF_042736455.1. Classification (NCBI taxonomy): domain Bacteria; kingdom Bacillati; phylum Actinomycetota; class Actinomycetes; order Kitasatosporales; family Streptomycetaceae; genus Streptomyces; species Streptomyces sp. NPDC060064. Next base: position 204,914 of record NZ_JBHWWF010000002.1, on the reverse strand, counting down.
GAAAGCACGCGCGGCGGCCCTGGGCGCAGGCCTGGGCTGCGGCGCGCTGTTGCTCTCGCTGATGGGCGCCCAGCCGGGATGGGCCGAGCCCGTGCCTGCGGGGCCCGCGCTGACGGTGGACCGGACGACGGGACTGCTCGACGGCGACATCGTCAACTTCCGCATCACCGGCGGGCCGCCGAAACAGTACGTGTGGGTCAAGGAATGCGGTCCCTCCGCGAGCGTGACCACATGCGACGACGACACCCGACGGCAGTTCCGGGTGCTGCCCGACGGGACGTACGACGTCTCGCCGAAGAAGCTCTACGCCCGGTTGAGCACCGAGTCCGGCGATGTGGACTGCCGCACCGTGGCTCGGACCAACCCGTGCTCGCTGGCGCTGACCGACAACGCGGGCGCGCTGCTGACGACGGTGCCACTGAGTTTCCGGCCGCACGGTCCTCTTGAGGCGGCGCCCACCCTGTGGGCCGACCCCAACCAGGACTTGCTCCACGGACAGGTGGTGCATGTGACCGGTCGAGGCTACGAGCCGCAGTACCACGTCTCCGTGCTGGAGTGCGTCACCGGCTCGACCAGTACCTTCGGCTGCCGTGGCAGCCGGCCGCCGGGCACCACCGACCAGGGCCGTATGGACCGGGAAATCGCGGTGTCGGTCTCGTTCACGAGCATCGACGGTCGTACGGTCGACTGCCGCCCCAGGAACAGCTGTGAGCTGGTCGCCTTCGCCTCGCGGGTCCGGGGGCCCGAGACGGTACGGGCCAGGCTGCACTTCGACCCGGCTCAGCCGCTTCCCTAGTGCGGTGCGCACCGTGCGCCGGTCGCACGGTGCCGCGGCCCTGCGTCCCGCAGCGGGCAGGCTGCGGGACGCTCGCCGCGTCCTTGATCAGCCGGCCCAGGTCCAGTCGGCGACTTCCGGCAGGTCGACGCCGTGCTCGCGGATCCAGGCGTGGTGGCGGGTGCGTACATCGGCCATTGCCTGCCGTACGGCCACGGCCCGCACGCCGAGCCCGGGAACCCGGTCGATGACGTCCATGACGAGCCGGTACCGGTCGAGATCGTTGCGTACGACCATGTCGAAGGGTGTCGTCGTCGTGCCCATCTCCTTGTAGCCGCGGACGTGCAGGTTCGGGTGGCCGGCCCGTCGATAGGCCAGGCGGTGGATGAGCCACGGGTAGCCGTGATAGGCGAAGACAACCGGCTTGTTTCGGGTGAACAGGGCGTCGTACTCGAAGTCCGCCATCCCGTGCGGGTGTTCTCCCTGGGGCATCAGCCTGGCCATGTCGACGACGTTGACGACGCGCACCACAAGCTGCGGCAGATGGCGGCGCAGCAGTCCGGCCGCGGCGAGGACCTCTTGAGTGGGTACGTCGCCGGCGCAGGCCAGGACGACATCCGGTTCGCCTTCTCCGTTCTCCGTTCCGGCCCACTCCCACACACCCGCGCCGCGCGCGCAATGGGCGCGGGCCTCGTCGAGGGAGAGCCAGTCGAAAGTCGGCTGCTTCCCGGCGACGATCACATTGACATAGTCGCGGCTGCGCAGTGCGTGGTCGGCGACGGAGAGCAGGGTGTTGGCGTCCGGCGGCAGATAGACCCGTACGACCTCGGGGCTCTTGTTCAGGACGTGGTCGACGAAGCCGGGGTCCTGGTGCGAGAAGCCGTTGTGGTCCTGCCGCCAGACATGCGACGTGAGCAGGTAGTTGAGAGAGGCGACAGGGGCACGCCAGGGCAGGGACCGGGAGGTCTTGAGCCACTTGATGTGCTGGTTGACCATCGAGTCGACGATATGGACGAACGCCTCGTAGCAGGAGAACAGTCCGTGCCTGCCGGTGAGGAGATAGCCCTCCAGCCAGCCCTGGCACAGATGCTCGGAGAGCACCTCCATCACCCGGCCCTGCCGCGAAAGGTGCTCGTCGGTGGCGGTGGTCTGTGCCTGCCAGGCCTTGCCGGTGACGTCGAAGAGGGCCTGCAGCCGGTTGGAGGCGGTCTCGTCCGGTCCCACGACGCGGAAGTCCCGGCGCTCGGCCGTGTCCGCCATGAGCTGCGCGAGGAGGCCACCCAGCACACCGGTGGGTTCGTGCAGGGTGACACCCGGCTTGTCGACGGGGACGGCGAAGTGTTCCAGCGGTGGTACGGGCAGGTCCCTGACGAGGAGCCCGCCGTTGGCGTGCGGTGTGGCGCCCAGCCGACGTTCGCCTTCGGGAACGCAGGCCAGCACCTCGGGGCGGGGGCTGCCGGACTCGTCGAAGAGCTCCTCGGGGCGGTACGAGCGCAGCCATGCCTGCAGTTGGGCGAGGTGCGCGGGGTTTTCCCGTACACCGGCGAGAGGGACCTGGTGGGAGCGCCAGGTCCCTTCGACCGGGACGCCGTCGACCTCGGCGGGCCCGGTCCACCCCTTCGGCGTACGGAGCACGATCACCGGCCAGCGCGGCAGTTCGGCCTTTTCACCACTACGGGCGTCGTGCTGGATACGGGCGATCCGGTCCAGCGCCTCGTCCATCGCCGCGGCCATCGCCCGGTGCACCTGGTCCGGTTCGTCGCCGGTGACGTGGAGTGGCTCATGGCCGTATCCGCGCAGCAGTTCGGCGAGATCTGCCTCGGGCAGCCGCGCGAGGAGCGTCGGATTGGCGATCTTGTAACCGTTGAGGTGGAGGATGGGCAGCACCGCGCCGTCGCCCACCGGGTCGAGGAACTTGTTGGAGTGCCAGGAGGCGGCGAGCGGTCCGGTTTCGGCCTCGCCGTCGCCGATCACGCAGGCGACCAGCAGGCCGGGGTTGTCGAGCGCGGCGCCATAGGCGTGCGCGAGGGAGTAGCCCAGCTCTCCTCCTTCGTGGATGGAGCCGGGAGTCTCCGGTGCGACATGGCTCGGCACTCCGCCGGGGAACGAGAACTGCCGGAAGAGCCGCTCCATGCCGGCCCTGTCCCGGCTCACGTCCGGGTACGTCTGAGAGTAGCTGCCCTCCAGCCAGGAGTTGGCGAGCACGGCGGGACCTCCGTGGCCCGGACCCCAGATGCACACTGCGGACAGGTCGCGGGCCTTGATGACCCGGTTGAGATGGGTGTGGACCAGGTTGAGGCCGGGTGAGGTGCCCCAGTGGCCCAGCAGCCGCGGTTTGATGTGCTCCGGCCGCAGCTCCTCGGTCAGCAGCGGATTGCCCATCAGGTAGATCTGCCCGACCGCGAGGTAGTTCGCGGCCCGCCAGTGCGCGTCGAGCGCCCTCAGTTCCAAGGCGTCCAGCACGGTGCGGTCCTGACGCTTGACCTTGCGCATGGTTTCCTCCATAACGTCGTTGCATGGCAGTCAAGAAGGGGCCGAGGCAGCCCGCGAAAATGCCGCGTGCGCTGTACGAACGTGAGCTGTACCGGCTGCAGACGGAGCTGGTGAAACTTCAGGAGTGGGTTCGCGCCGAGGGCGCCCGCCTTGTCGTCGTCTTCGAAGGACGGGACGCGGCCGGCAAGGGCAGCACGATCAAGCGGGTGACGGAACATCTCAATCCTCGGGTCGCGCGTATCGTCGCGCTCCCCAAGCCCACCGAGCGCGAACGCACCCAGTGGTACTTCCAGCGCTACACCGAGCACCTTCCCGCCGCGGGGGAAATAGTCCTCTTCGACCGAAGTTGGTACAACCGGGCCGGCGTCGAGCACGTCATGGGCTTCTGCACGAAGGAGGAGCACCAGCGCTTTCTCCACCAGTGCCCGATCTTCGAGCGGATGCTGGTCGAGGAAGGGCTCCTGCTGCGCAAGTACTGGTTCTCGGTGAGCGACGCCGTACAGGAGCAGCGGTTCCGGCGTCGGCTGGAAGACCCCACGCGGCGCTGGAAGCTTTCACCCATGGACCTGGAGTCGATCACCCACTGGGAGGCGTACTCGCGGGCGAAGGACGAGATGTTCGTCCATACCGACATCGCGGAGGCGCCGTGGAATGTCGTCGAGAGCGACGACAAGCGCAGAGCGCGGCTCAACATGATCGCGCACCTGCTGTCGACCGTGCCGTACCGCGATGTGCCGCCACCGGAACTGGAGCTCCCGCCGCGTCCGCCCGCCACGGGCTATCAGCGACCACCGCGGGATCTGCAGTCGTACGTACCGGACCATGCGGCGGGCCTCCTGGAGTGATGTCCGGAGGTTGCAGCTGAAGCCGACATCGGCCGGCACGGTGCGGCCGTCAGCGACGCAGGCTTCCGCCGCCGGCGGGTCCGTACAGATCGAGCAGGCGGCTGCGGGCGGACTGGAGCCGGTGTGCGATCACCTCGGCAATACGGAGCGTGAGCGCCTGGCTGAGCTCCGGCTCCTCATCGAACAGGGCGCGCACCTTCGCGGCGTCGAATTCGAGCGCTCGGACGGGGGTGGCCGCCGCGGCGCCCAGATGCCAGCTGCGCGGAGGGAACAGCCAGGACCAGCCCAGCAGATCTCCGGGGCCGAGCTGCTCGACGACGACGGCGCGCCGTCCCGGAACGTGCATGTCGAGCTCGACGGCTCCGGAGCGGATGATCCAGAAGCGATCCGCGCGCGAGCCCTCCTCGAAGATGCGGGCGCCGGCCGGGAAGGCTGATTCCGTGGCGAGTTCCATCATCCTGTCGCGGCCTTCGGGCGGCAGGACGTTCAGCAGTGGGGCCACCGTGGTCATCGCTGTCTCCGTCCCTCGGGGGCCGCAGCGGGGGCCCGGGATGGTACCCCTCCCCCTCCCCAGACTGCGCGGCTTCTCCCCGGACTGCGCGGCGGCGAGCGGACCCGGCGTCGTCGTCCGTGCCCCGGGACGGAATTCCCTCGATACTGGGTATGAGCCGACAGTTCCCCAGTACGACAGCGAAGCCACCCGGCCGCGGCCGACCTGCCAATCTCACCTGGAGGTAGTCATGAGGATGCTCATCAATGTGCCGGAGACCGTTGTCGCGGACGCGCTCCGTGGCATGGCGGCCGCGCACCCCGAGTTGTCCGTGGACGTGGAGAACCGGGTGATCGTACGGGGCGATGCGCCCGTCGCCGGGAAGGTGGGGCTGGTGTCCGGGGGCGGCTCGGGGCACGAGCCGCTGCATGGCGGGTTCGTCGGGCCCGGAATGCTCGCCGCCGCCTGCCCCGGAGAGGTCTTCACCTCTCCCGTTCCCGATCAGATGGCGCGGGCGGCCGCCGCCGTGAACAGCGGCGAGGGGGTGCTGTTCATCATCAAGAACTACACGGGCGACGTCCTCAATTTCGACATGGCGGCCGAGCTCGCCGAGGACGAAGGGGTCCGTGTCGCCAAGGTTCTGGTCAATGACGATGTGGCGGTGACCGACAGCCTCTACACGGCGGGCCGCCGCGGCACCGGCGCGACCCTGTTCGTCGAGAAGATCGCGGGCGCGGCCGCCGAGGAGGGCGCACCGCTGGAGCGGGTCGAGGCGATCGCCCGCCAGGTGAACGAGAGCTCCCGGAGCTTCGGTGTCGCGCTGAGCGCCAGCACCACACCCGCCAAGGGCAGTCCGACCTTCGATCTGCCGTCGGGCGAGCTGGAGTTGGGCATCGGCATTCATGGAGAGCCGGGGCGTGAGCGGCGCGCCATGATGACGTCGCGGGAGATCGCGGACTTCGCGGTCAATGCGGTGCTGGAGGATCTGCCGCCGACAAGCCCGGTGCTGGTGCTCGTCAACGGCATGGGGGCGACGCCGCTGCTCGAGCTGTACGGCTTCAATGCCGAGGTACAGCGCGTGCTCACCGAGCGTCGCGTGGTCGTGGCCCGTACCCTCGTCGGGAACTATGTGACCTCGCTCGACATGGCCGGCTGCTCGGTGACGCTGTGCCAGGTCGACGAGGAGCTGCTGCGGCTGTGGGACGCGCCGGTGCAGACCCCCGCGCTCCGCTGGGGTCGCTGACCCGTCCAGGCCCGACTCACCACAGGGAGTTCATGTGCTCGACGCCGATTTCTTCCGCCGCTGGCTGACGGCCGCGGCAGTCTCCGTGGACCGCGAGGCGGACCGTCTCACCGAGCTGGACTCGGCGATCGGTGACGCCGACCACGGCAGCAATCTCCAGCGCGGGTTCACGGCGGTGACGGCGGTCCTGGAGAAGGAGGCGCCGCAGACACCCGGGGCCGTACTCACGCTGGCGGGACGGCAGTTGATCTCTACGGTGGGCGGCGCATCGGGTCCGCTGTACGGGACGCTGCTGCGGCGTACCGGCAAAGCACTCGGCGAGGACGCCGAGGTCACGCCCGGACAGTTCGCCGAGGCGCTGGGCGTGGGTGTGGCGGCGGTGGCGCAGCTCGGCGGCGCCAAGGCCGGGGACAAGACGATGCTGGACGCGCTCGAGCCGGCAGTCGCGGCCCTCGGCGACACCACCGCGTCTTTCGCGGCGGCCAGCGAAGCGGCCGAGCAGGGCGCGCTCGCGACCGTGCCACTGCAGGCGCGCAAGGGCAGGGCCAGCTATCTGGGCGAGCGCAGCATCGGGCACCAGGATCCGGGGGCGACCTCGTCGGCCCTGCTGATCGCCGCGCTGGCGGAGGTGGCGGGATGAGTGATAGCAAGCCGGTCGGGATCGTGCTGGTCTCGCACAGCAGGGAGGTGGCCGCGGCTGTCGCCGAGCTGGCGACGGGGCTCGCGGGCGGCGGCACGACGGCGCCCGTGGCGTCGGCGGGCGGCACTACGGACGGCGGCCTGGGCACCAGCTCGGAGCTGATCGCGGCGGCGGCCGCCTCGGTCGACCAGGGTACGGGGGTGGCCGTGCTCGTCGACCTGGGCAGCGCCGTGCTGACGGTGAAGGCGCTGCTGGCCGAGGGCGACGAACTCCCGGAAGGAACACGGCTGGTGGACGCGCCGTTCCTGGAGGGCGCGGTGGCCGCGGTGGTGACTGCGTCGGCGGGCGGCGACCTGGACGCGGTCCAAGCGGCGGCCTCGGAGGCGTACGACTACCGGAAGGTGTGACGCCCGCGACCGGACGGTGTGACGCCCGCGGAAGCCGACAGGTGGCCCACCACGCCGCAGCTCGTGCCTGTCACGATCGACGGCTCGGTGTACCGGGTGCCGCTCCGGCGGGCTCTCGACCGTAGAGGCCGCCGGAGTGACCCCGTCACTCTTTTGGAGTTGCGTTGGGGTCGCGTACCCGGCGGATCGGCCGGGCGCCCGGCCATACCGCGTGACCTGGCACGACCAACACGACCACGGCGGCAGACGGTGGTGACACACCGCGGCCGGGCAGCCCGCGCCACATGCGGCGCCCCCATGGGCCCTCATAGCGTCTTCTCCATCGAGGTGCATTTCTTACGTTTCGCGGAATACATCCGTGGCTGCGCCTCGGGAATTCGGAGAATTCACCATGCCTGCGATACGTGTCGCCTCCCTCGCACTGATCGGCACCGCCGCGCTGGCCCTCGGCGCCCCGGCCGCCGTCGCCGCCGACGACGACGACGACGGGAACAGCGCCACGTCGTTCGGCTTCACCGCCACCCCTGCGACCGTCGCGCCCGGCGGCACCGTGACGCTCAACGCCACCGAGTGCGAGGCGCCGACCGTGACGGCCTCCTCGGGCGTCTTCGAGACCGTCACCCTCAACGAAGGCCAACCCGCCACGACGAAGGTCGCCGCGGACGCCAAGCCCGATGCCAAGTACGACGTCACCTTCGACTGCAAGGGCGAAAAGGGCACCGCCCCCCTCACCATCACCAGTGGCTCCGGCTCTCGCACCGACACGGGAACAGGCGCTGACGTTGGTACCGGTACGGAAGCGGGGGCCGACGCCGGCGCCGGGACGGAAACGGGAGCCGTCGCCGGCACCGAGATGGGCACCGGCAGCGACGCAGGTACCGGGACGGAAACCGGGGGCGACGCGAGTACCGAGCTGAGCACCGGCAGCGACACAGGTACCGGGACGGAAACCGGGGGCGACGCGAGTACCGAGCTGAGCACCGGCAGCGACACAGGTACCGGGATGGCCAAGCCCGACCGAGGTAACGACACGGCGAAGCCCGACCGAGGCAACGACACGACCAAGCCCGACCGAGGTACCGGGATGGCGAAGCCCGACGGAGGGGTCGAAGGCGGTGCCGGCGGCAGCGTCTCCGATCTGAGCCCCGCGCAGATCGCCGTCGGTTCCGCGCTCCTCGCGTGCGCGCTCGGCGCCGGCGTCTTTCTGCTGCGCCACCGCGCCGCTGACAGCGTCTGACGGGCACAGAGCGGCTCCGCCGCGCCGGGCCCCCGACGGTCGGGCGCGGCGGAGCGCCAACGGAGGGCCTGAGAAGGCACAAGGGAAGGGTTATGCCTACGTACAACAGGCGCGGCGCCTGGTTCACGGTCGTCTGCGTCCTGCTGCTCGCAGTGTTCCTCCTGCGTAACGGATCCACGCAGGTCGCCGACGGCCCGCCCCAACCCGGCTCAGCCGTCGCGGCCCCGCACGGCACGGCCGATCCACTGCCACCCGCACCCGCTCCGGTGCCCCACTCCGCGCCGCAACGGATCACCGTCCCGTCCGTCAAGGTGGACGCCCCGCTGACCGAGGTCGGCCTCGACGCCGACGGCTGGGTGGAACCCCCGCCGCTGGAGGACAGCAACCTCGCCGGCTGGTACCGGGGGTCGGTCACCCCCGGCGAACGGGGCACGTCCGTCATCGTCGGCCATGTCGACAACACGGCGGGACCGGCCGTCTTCTATGAGCTCGGCGCCCTCGAGCGGGGCAGCCGTATCGAGATCCCGCGCGAGGACGGACGTAGGGCGGTGTTCGCTGTGTACGACGTCGAGGTGTTCGCCAAGAAGGAGTTCCCCGCGGCACGCGTGTACGCGGACGGCCCGGAGCCGGAGCTGCGGGTCCTCACCTGCGGCGGCGACTATGCGAAGAAGACCGGGTACGACGGGAACGTCGTGGTCTTCGCCCGCCTGGTCGAGCTCCGCTGACGGCTCGCCCGCGGCCCCCGCGCAGGGGAGAGCCGCGGCCCCGTGCAGGCGGCCTGTCGGTCGCATGTAGGTGCCCTCTGTGACGGTGATCAGCACACCCCTCCCACCCACACCGTCAGGAGATTCGATGGAGCAGCGGCTGCCGGTCCGGTTCATCCAGGTCACCGAGGTCACCCGGCTGACCCCGCACATGGCGCGTATCACCTTCGGCGGCCCCGATCTCGAAGGCTTCGCTCTCGACGCCCCCGACCAGCAGGTGAAGCTGTACTTCCCCCGGCCGGGCCGGAGCGGCCCGCGCCTGCCGGGGCCCAAGGACGGCGACGGCGATGTGATGCGGTGGTACGAGGCGTACCACGCGATCCCCGAGGACGAGCGGCCCTGGATGCGCAGCTACACGATCCGCGCCCATCACCCGGGGCACACCACGATCGACATCGACTTCGTCCTGCACGACGACGCGGGGCCCGCGACACGCTGGGCGCTGGCGGCCGGGCCCGGAGACACGCTCGGCATGTACGGCCCGTCGGCGTACTTCGCCAAGGCCCTACCGCTCGGCACCACCGACTGGATGCTGCTGGCCGGGGACGAGGCGGCGCTGCCGGCGATCGGCACGCTGGTGGAGGCGCTGCCCCGGGGGGCGAGGGCCGTGGCGTACATCGAGGTCGCCGACGCGGCCGAGGAGCAGCGCTTCGAGACGGAGGGCGAGGTGACCGTGCACTGGCTGCACCGGGCCGCGGCACGGGCGGGTCACGGCGAGCTGCTCATCGAGGCCGTGCGCGCGGGGCGGTTCCCGCCGGGGTCGGTGTTCGCCTGGCTCGGCGGCGAGGCCGGCGCGGTGCGTGCACTGCGCCGCCATCTGATCGAGGAACGCGGTATCGGCAAGCGCGACATCGACTTCGCCGGGTACTGGCGGCTGCGACTGACCCAGGACGACGCGCCGACCGAGGAGGACCTCGCGGAGGCGCGGGAGCGGCTGGCCGACGCGCAGGCGGGGGCGGACGGCTGAGGTCGGTCAGATCAGGGCGGCGGCTTCCCGTGCGGACAGGCCGCCGCCCTCGGCGTACGCGCGCTCATACGTCTCCCCCGGCAGCACCGCACGCAGGTCGGACTCGGCCCGCTGCCGGAGCTCCTTCTCCTCGGCGAACGGCCGGAACCCGAGACCGCCCGGCTGCCGACTGCCCCGGTCGTACGCCCCGAGCAGCCGTGCCCCGTCCCGCGCCGCCCCCAGATGCGCCATCGCCCAAGCGGCACACAGGAATTGATCGACAATCATCTGCGGGTCCAACAGATACGCCAGGCTTTCCAGCCGCCGCACCGCCTCCTCGATCCGGCCACGGGCCCGTCCGTACTCCCCGTCGATACAGTCCAGCCAGCCGTACACCCCCGCCACGATGCCACCGAAGAGTCCCGGCGAGTCGGCAGTCAACTCGCCTTCGACCTCTACGAGTTGTTCCCGGGCAGCACCGGTGCGGCCGGTGCGGCCGTAGTACTGGGTCAGCAGCATCCGGGCCGTACTGAGTGCCTCCGTCACGAAATCGCCGGACTCGGCCACCGCCTCGAGCAGCTGCCGCTCGGCGCGCTCCCTGTCCGCCGGGGTCTTGGCCGTCCGTAGTCGCACCGATGCCAACTGGGCTTTGAAGACCGGCACTTGGGCGTGCTTGCCGACGCGGGCGGAGCTCCGCATGGCCCGCTCGAAGTCCGCGGCGGCCTCCTCGTACAGACCGCGCCGCTCGAACGCCTCCCCGCGGGCGGACAGCGACTCGGCAATACCCCACAGGTCGCCCGCGGTCTCGAACAGCGCGAGCGCCCGGTCGGCATCGCTCGTGCACTGTTCGAGTCCGCCGGTGCGGTAGCCGAGCAGCTTGGCGCGCAGCAGCAGCGCGAACCCGAGATCCCAGCCCTGGCTCAGGTCGCTCGCCCGATCCGGCTCTTCGCAGCTCGCGACAATGGCGTCCATGGTCTCGGCAAGCCCGTCGAACTCGCCCGTCATCAGCCGGGCGAAGAACCACATGGAGCCCGGCTGCCGGCAGATCTGCGGCAGCCCCGGGCGGTAGGCGGCGACGATTCCGCGCAGATACACCTGCGTCTGCGGCTCGCTCAGCGCCGTGCCCTCGTCCGCGGTGCTCGCAAGCACCATCAGCCGCACCCCGCGCCGCGCCTCCCACAGCTGTTCCTCGGACCAGGGCGGCGGAGTGTCGGTGCAGCGTGCGGGCAGCGGCACCGCGATCCGTACCGGCGACCGGAAGGGGTCGACGCCGAGCCCGGCGACCGCCGACGACCAGGTGCGGGCGTCCGCCTGGTGACCGCGCTGCTGCCAGAACCAGTTCATGGACAGCACCAGACAGAGCGCCTCCTGCTCCTCCGCCCGGCGGACGGCGGTGCGCAGCGCGGTCCGTACATTGTCGTGCTCCGTCTCGAGCCGCTCCAGCCACTCGGCCCGGCGCGGGCCGCGCAGCTGCGGATCGCCGGTGCGGACCAGCTCTCGGTAGGCGCTCATATGCCGTCGTTCGGCCTCGGCCCGCTCACCGGCTTCGTCGAGCCGCTCCGCCGCGTACTCGGCGACGGTTTCCAGCAGCCGGTAGCGCATGCCGTCCGGACGGCCGGGACCGTCCGGGACGGCGACCACCAGCGACTTGTCGACAAGAGAGGCGAGGGGGTCGAGGGGATCGAGGGCGCCCGCCCCGCACACGGCCTCCGCCTGGGCCAGTGCACAGCCGCCGGAGAAGACGGCAAGACGGCGCAGTACGATCCGCTCGTCCTCATCGAGCAGGCCCCAGGACCAGTCGACCACCGCCCGCAGCGTCCGCTGCCTGGGCAGTACGGTCCTGCTGCCGCTGCTGAGCAGTCGGAAACGGTCGTCCAGCCGGTCCGCGATCTGACGCGGTGTAAGAGCGCGCAGCCGGGCGGCGGCCAGTTCGACGGCGAGCGGCAGTCCGTCGAGTCTGCGGCAGATCTCGGCGCACGCCTGCGTGTCGTCGTCCGTACGGAATCCGGGCCGGGCGGCCGCGCCGCGCTCGGCGAGCAGCCGCAGCGCCACGTCCTGCGGCAGAGGTCCGACGCCGCGTACGGATTCGCCCGGGACGCCGAGCGGCTCGCGGCTGGTGGCCAGCACCCGCACACCCGGGCAGCCGGTGAGTACCGCCTCCGTCAGCCGGGCCGCCGCGTCGATCACATGCTCGCAGTTGTCCAGGACGAGCAGCATCCGCCGTCGTCCGCAGTAGTCGACCAGCTGGGCCAGCGGGTCGCGCGTAGCGGCCTGCGCGGCGGCCGGTCCGCGCGCTTGGGTCTCCCGGGCCTTGAGCGCGGTCAGGACCGCTTCGGGAACGGTCTCTTCGTCGCGTACGGGGGCGAGTTCGGCCATCCAGACCCCGTCGGGCCATGTCCCGGCCGCGGCTTCGGCGGCCTCCATGGCCAGCCGGGTCTTGCCCGCGCCGCCGGGGCCGAGCAGGGTCACCAGCCGGTGGGAGCGCAACTGCTCCGCGAGGTCGGCCAGTTCGGCCTCGCGGCCCACGAAGGAGGTGAGCCTGACGCGCAGGTTGCCTCGCGCGACGGGCATTTCCGGGTTTGCCAGCAACTCCGCGTGCAGAGCGCGCAGTTCGACGCCGGGGTCCGTTCCGAGCTGCTCGGCGAGGCGCACCCGTATGTCCTCGTACGCCTGCAGCGCCTCGGCCTGCCGTCCCGCCGTCCGCAGGGCCCTGATCCGGAGCGCCTGGAGCGGTTCGTCCAGTGGAGCCGTGGCGGCGAGCGCCGTGATCTCGGCGAGCACTCCTTGCGCCCGGCCCAGCTCCACCTCGGCCGCGAGCCGGGTGCGGCGCGCCTCGGTGTGGCGCTGCTCCGCGCGCACGGCCAGTGGATCACGGTCCCTGCCGGGCAGATCGGTGAGCGCCCGGCCGTGCCAGAGCGCAAGCGCCTCGTCCAGCAGACCGGCTGCCGCGGCTGCGTCCCCGGTATCGAGTGCGGCGGTTCCTTGCGACGCCAGCCGCTCGAAGCGGAAGAGATCGATGTCGTCCCGGTCCGCCGCCAGCCGGTAGCCGCCCGGCACGGACTCCACCGCCGTCCTGCCGAGGGTTCGCCGCAGGCGTCCCACCAGCGCCTGCAGGGCAGCCGGCTCGTCGGCGGGCCACTCCTCGCCCTCGCCCCAGACCTGGGCGACCAGTTCCTCGGCGGCCACCGTCCGGCCGCCGCCCGCGGCCAGCGCGGCCAGCAGGGCCCGCAGTCGGGCCCCGCTGAGCGGTGCCTCGGTACCGTCCGGGCGGAGCGCCTGAGTGGTGCCGAGTACGCGGTATCGGTAGATCACCGGCCCATTGTCCCTGCCGACGGTCCCGGCCCGATGTCCCTGCCGATCAGGTCGCGCTGCGCTCGCTCGCCAACTGCAGGACGTCCTCGATCTCGCGCCCGGACCGCAGCAGCTCACGCCAGCGTTCCGTACTCCAGTCGGCCGGCCGCGTGGTCTCGATGAAGTCCTCGACCAGGGCCAGAAAGCGCGCTGGGTCGGCATGGAAGGGAAAGTGGCCCGCTCCCTCGAAGATCTCCAGGCGGCTCCCCGGCATCGCGTCGTGCGCTCCGTACGCGTGCTCCATCGGCACCACGCCGTCGCGCGATCCCCACAGCAGCATGGTCGGCATCCCCTGCGTCAGGTAGCAGCGGTCGAGCATGGTCACCACCTGGCCGCGCCAGTCGACGACCGCCCGCAGTGTGCGGATGAAGGCGCTGCGCGAGGTCGCGTCGGGCAGCGCGTCCACAAGGTTGAGCAGCTCCGGAGCGTCCTGTCCGAGGTCGGTGTCCAGCCGCCTGATCAGTTCCGTGAAGAGGCCGGTTCCCTGCCGCATACCGGGCAGGCTGAGTATCGAGAGGAGGAGGTTGACCCCGGGCAGCGAGACGGCCCGCAGGACGGGATTGACCTCCCCGCCCACACCGCCGGCGCTCACCAGGACCAGTCGTTCGGTGCGCTCGGGGAACTGGTACGCGAACTGCATGGCCACTCCGCCGCCGAGCGAATGGCCGACGAGCGTGGCCCGGTCGATGCCGAGCACGCCGAGCAGATCGCGCATGCCGTTCGCGTAGGCCGCCACCGAGTAGTCGGCACGGGGTTTGTCCGACGCTCCGTGGCCCAGCAGATCGGGTGCGATGACCGTGTATCTGCGGGCCAGTCCCGGTATGAGGTCGACCCAGGTGGCGGAGGAGTCGCCGATGCCGTGAATGAGCAGGACGGCCGGTCCTTCTCCGGCGATCCGGTACGCGCGGCGGTAGCCGTGCACTACATGGTGGCGCAGCTGCGCGTCGCCTTCGCTCACGGAGCGCAGCCTGCTCCGGTCCATTGCGTGCGGTCCGAGGCCGACGGCCATCGCGCTCACCCCTCCCCTGTCCCCTGCGGTTCCTCATCCGAGCGTAGAACCGCCGCCGCACCGGGGATTTCCGCCAGGTTTCACTCCGGGTACGGCTTTCGAGGCCGCGTGCTCATACGCGCCGTGTGCAGTCGCCAGGGCGGGCGCGTTCATGGGTACGGGAGCCCTTCGCGCGACAGAACCGCCGCCCACCGGGTAGATTGGTCTACACCACTTGCGCCTTCAGAGACAGGGATCTCCGTGGAAGTTGTCATCGTTCCGGACTCCGCCGCCGGCGGCGAGCTCATCGCCGAAGCCATGGCCGAACTGCTGCGACGCAAGCCCGACGCACTCCTGGGCGTAGCCACCGGCTCGACTCCGCTGCCGATCTACGATGCCCTCGCAGCCAAGGTGCGCGCCGCGCAGGTGGATGCTTCCCGCGGCCGGATCTGCCAGCTCGACGAGTACGTAGGACTGCCTTCCGGCCACCCCGAGTCGTACCGCTCGGTGGTCCTCCGTGAGGTCGTCGAGCCGCTCGGCCTGACCGACGCCTCCTTCATGGGCCCCGACGGCACCGCCGAGGACGTCGCGGCCGCCTGCCTCGCCTACGACCGTGCGCTGGCCGAAGCCGGCGGCGTCGACCTCCAGTTGCTCGGCATCGGCACCGACGGACACATCGGCTTCAACGAGCCCTGCTCCTCACTCGCCTCCCGCACCCGGATCAAGACGCTGACTCAGCAGACCCGGCAGGACAACGCCCGGTTCTTCAGTGGCCTCGACGAGGTCCCCCACCACGTCATCACCCAGGGCATCGGCACCATCCTGGAAGCCCGTCATCTGGTCCTGCTGGCGACCGGTGAGGCGAAGGCCGAGGCCGTGGCGCTCGCCGTCGAAGGCCCGCTGTCGGCACTGGTGCCCGCCTCGGCCCTGCAGCTCCATCCGCACGCCACCGTCGTGGTCGACGAGGCGGCGGCCTCCAGCCTCAAGCTCGCCGACTACTTCCGCGCCACCTATGCCGCCAAGCCCGACTGGCAGGGCATATAGGACACGGCCGCCGTCGCCGTCCCGGCCGGAAGAGGAATGTTCCAGTCGAGACATAATTCGCGCCACAACGGCTCGACACCGCCCATGAGTTGATACGGTGCTGCTCGCTCAGCACTTTTCACGCGCGTTCAGCTGACGCGCCGCCCTGCCGCCCCCGGACCCTGCGCGGCCAGGCCAGTGCATCGCAGGAGCGCGGGGGATTTCATGGACGACATCGATGTGGTCACAGCAAGCCTGGAACGAGTCAGACTCCGGGCCGGCCATGTGGTGCGCTACTTCTACGCGCATCTCTTCACCCACCATCCGCGGCTGCGCCCCCTGTTCCCCGCCGCGATGGACGACCAGTACGAGCGGTTGTTCGCCGCGCTGGTGCAGGTCGTGGAGCATCTCGGCCACCCCGCGCTCCCCGCACACCTGAACCGACTCGGCCGGGATCACCGCAAGTTCGGGATATCCGACGAGGACTACACCGCCGTGGGCGAGAGCCTCGTCGCCGCCATCCGCTACCACAGCACACACACCTGGGACGACCGGACCGAGCAGGCATGGCTGCGGGTGTACGGATTCGTCGCCGCGGCCATGACCGGCGGAGCGCACAGCTCGCTCGCCGCGAACGAGCCGGCGTGGTGGGACGGCACTGTCGTCTCGCACCGCCTGCACGGCGGTCACACGGCCGTCATCCGCGTCGTCCCCTCCGCCCACTACCCATGGCTGCCCGGCCAGTACGCCACGATCGAGCACCCGGATCTGCCGGGCGTGTGGCGGCCCTACTCCCTGGCCGGCCGCCCCGGCCGCGGCGGTGTGCTCGAGTTCCATATCGGCCGGGTCACCGAAGGCCTGCTCAGCAATGTCCTGTGCGACGGCACGACGCCCGGCCACACACTGCGGCTGGGCGCCGCCTCGGGATCCGCGCTGACCCCGCCGGCCGGCACCCCGGCCGTCACACTGATCGCCGCCGGCACGGGCTGGGCCCCGGTCAAGGCGGTCCTGGACGAGTTACTCGCCCGCAGGCCGGCGCCTCGTATCCGTATCGACGTCGTCGCCCGCGGCGAGGCCGACTTCTACGACGGCGGCTCTCTCGTCGACATCCTGCGCGCCCACCCCTATCTGAGCGCGTACTGGTGGTACGAGGAGCGCGGCAAGGGCCGGATGAGGGCCGCGGAACGTCTGCACAGCAATTTGAGCGCGCGCCGCGGGTGGCCCGGCGAAACCGTCTACCTCTGCGGTCCCGTGATGTTCGTGCAGGAGACGGCCGAACTGCTCCACGACTGCGGCCTGCCTGCAGAATCGCTTATCCGCGATCCACTGCCCGCGTCGGTGCAACCGCGCGGATACGTCTCCCACGCGGAGCAGTTCCTCGATCCACCGCCCGTGACCTGGATCGATCCGGACGCCCGTACGCGCCCGCTCGACCTCCCGGCGCCGCAGCCCCATCCCGAACCTCAACCCCTGCACAGGCCCGCGCCACCGGACAGCAGTGGCGGCTGGTTCGAGCCGCACGGCGCGGTCGGACGGGTCTGACTGCCCGCTCCACCCTCACTCCCCGTCGCGGAACTCCGTACGGAACACGGAGCAGCGGCACCACCGGGGAGGGTGGTGCCGCTGCCGTCCCACTGCGCGGAGGAGTCGGGTCAGGAGGCGAGCCAGAGCGCCGGAGCGTTCGGCGGCTCCATCAACGGGTTGCGTCGTCCGCCGTCAACACCGGCAGAGTTCCTGGGTCCCCGAACCCCCACAGGGAAACACTTTTCGGCTTTCGATCAGGAGCAAATGGGTGTATCCCGGATACATAGCGGTGCATGCTCGTACACGCTCCGGCATCGGGCTGCCCGTGGTCGACGGCGAAAGGCCGCCTCATGCAAACAGCGCCCGGCGGATCCCCCAGCCCTCCGCTTCCGCAGTCGTCCGCGGTCGGCGAGAAGGGACTCAAGGGCAGCGCGCTGGGTCTCGTCTCCTCCGTGGCCATCGGCCTCGCCTCGACCGCCCCCGCCTACAGCCTGGCCGCCACACTCGGCTTCATCGTCCTCGCCGTCGGGCTCCAGTCACCGGTCGTGGTGATCCTGGGATTCATCCCGATGTACTTCATCGCCTACGCCTACAAGGCGATGAACGCCGTGGACCCCGACTGCGGCACCACTTTCACCTGGTCCGCGCGGGCCTTCGGACCGCATACCGCGTGGATGGGTGGCTGGGGCATCATCATCGCCGACATCATCGTGATGGCGAACCTGGCGCAGATCGCAGGCCAGTACGGATTCCAGCTGGTCGGAGCGGACGGTCTGGCCGGCAGCCGCGGCTGGACTGCTCTCGCGGGCGTCATCTGGATCATCGTGATGACGGCCATCTGCTATATCGGCATCGAGATCTCCGCGGCCCTGCAGAAGTGGCTGCTCAGCATCGAGCTGCTGCTTCTCGCCATCCTCTCCGTCATGGCACTGGTGAAGGTGTACGGCGGCAACGCGCCGCAGGAATCGCTGCATGTGGACGCGGCCTGGTTCAACCCCTTCGAGATCGGTTCCGCCAGCTCGCTGACGCAGGGTGTCCTGCTGGCCGTCTTCATCTACTGGGGCTGGGACACCGCCGTCTCCGTCAACGAGGAGACCGCCGACCGCGAACGCACCCCCGGCCGCGCCGCCGTCATCTCCACCGTTCTCCTGCTGCTCATCTACGTCCTGGTGACCACCTCGGCGCAGGCCTTCGCCGGGATCGGCGACAAGGGCATCGGCCTGGCCAACCCCGACAACGCGGGCGACGTCCTGGGCAGCTTCGGTGACGAAGTGTTCGGCACGGAGGGATTCGGCGGGTTCCTGGCGAAGATGCTGGTCCTGATGGTGCTGACGTCGGCAGCCGCCTCCACGCAGACCACGATCCTGCCGACCGCCCGCACCAGCTTCTCGATGGCCACGCACAAGGCGCTGCCGGCGGCCTTCGCCCGCGTCCACCCTCGCTTCCTGACACCGACGTGGTCGACCGTCGCCATGGGCCTGGCGTCGATCGTCTTCTACGCCGGGCTGACGGCCATCAGTGGCAATGTCCTGGAGGACTCCATCGCCTCGGTCGGTCTGGGTATCGCGTTCTACTACGGACTGACCGGCTTCGCCTGCGTGTGGTACTTCCGCAAGGTCCTCACCCGCAGCGCCGCCGACTTCTTCTTGAAGGGCCTCCTCCCCGCACTGGGCGCCCTGATGCTGCTCGGCCTGTTCTGTTACGCGGCCTTCCACGTCTACTCCGACCCGGCGTACGGAACCACCGTCATCGACCTGCCGCTGCTCGGCAGGACCGGCGGCGTGTCCGTCATCGGCATAGGCGCCCTGGCGCTGGGCGTTGTCCTGATGCTCATTCAGCGGGCAGTGCAGGGCTCATGGTTCCGTAACCCCGACGTGCCCGTCAGCGTCGCGTCCAAGTCCTCGCCCCAGTAGGCCACTTGCTTCCGGTGACGCCCGCGGCCGCAGCCCGGCCCACAGTGGAACAAAGCGGCCATTCTTCATCAACAGGACACAAGGCGGCGCGCCGATGCCGCGTCCATTCGGCTTGTTTCCCACCGTGGATCGAATTTTCCTGTGAAGCGCTCGTGAATTCCTCTTCATATTCGATCAGCGATACCACTCCCAGCGCATCAAATCACCTCTCATTGCCTCCGGAGCCGGTGATGACCGGATGACCGAATCGGTCTCTTGACCCACCGTTGAGATGCAAACCAGACTCCCCAGAGGCACTCATGCATCAGGAGCCACAAGCGCAGGCACATGCCGATGGCCCTGCGAGACCGATATCGCACGGGGTGTGCGACGGGGGAATGCAGTGGAGAGCGCGTATGCGTGCTCAGTACATACGCGCGTCCTTCACATCCCCTCCTCATCTCTTGGTGCGCGAAGGGAATGGAGGGGGAATGCCGACGCACATGGGCTATCCCGGCGTTTACATCGAGGAACTTCCCAGCAGCATCCGTACCATCGCCTCGGTCACCACCTCGGTGACCGCGTTCGTGGGGCACACCCGCCGGGGTCCGCTCAACCAACCCGTGCGGATCACCAGCTTCGCGGACTTCGAGCGTCGCTTCGGCGGACTCACCTCACAGAGCGCTGTCAGCTACGCAGTGCACCAGTTCTTCGGCAACGGCGGCACGGTCGCGGTGATCGTCCGCGTGGCCAAGGCCGGCACCGGCGAGGAAGCCTGCGTCACGCTCAACTCCACCGAGGGGCACAGCGAGTGCCCGGTGCTGGAGGTGCACGCCAAGGAACCCGGCGTCTGGGGCTCGGGCCTGCGGGTGGCCGTCGACCACGACACCCCGACTCCGGACAGGACGTTCAATCTCCAGATCCTCGACGCGCGCGGCGGGGCCCGCGAGTCCTTCACCGGTCTGTCGATGAACTCCGGCCACGGCCGCTTCGTGGAGACCGTCGTCAACGCGGGCTCCTCGCTCGTCCGCGTGAAGGCTCTGGACGAGGACCGGCCCGACCCCTCCGGCACCGTCTCCAAGCCCTTCGCGGCCGAACTGCCCCATCTGAACGTCGAGTTGAAGGTCAAGATCGGCGATGTGGAGCGTGAGTTCACGCTCTACGATCCCGACCACGACGACGAGCCGCCGAGCAGTGTCACCGAACTCGCCCTCCTGCTCGAGCGCAAGCTGCGCGCGCTGCCGGACGCTCCCGGCAAGCACGCCTTCGCCGGCGCCGAGGTGACCGCCTTCGGCCGGCGCATCCAGGTCGTCGCCGGATCCGTCGACCCCGACGACGTGGTCCGCTTCGTCGGCGAATGCGCCAACGACCTGGGCCTGGAGGCCTCGGTCAACCCGCCTGTCTTCCCGCTGGAGGGCGGCAAGGACGGCGACCCGCCCGGTCCGCGCGACCTCATTGGCAGCGAGGCCCGCAAGACGGGCGTCCAGGCGCTGCGCGACGTGGACGACGTCAACCTGCTGGCTCTGCCCGAGCTTTCGGCGTACGAGTCCACCGAGGACATGGTCACCGTACTGTCGGCGGCCGAGCAGCTCTGCCGGGAGCGGCGGATCTTCCTCCTCGTCGACTCGCCATCGACCTGGGGCAGCGTGGACGCCGCACGGGCCGGGATCGGCGCTTTCGAACCCGTACGCAGCAACCACGCGGCCCTGTACTTCCCGCATCTGCAGCTCACCGACCCGCTCACCGGACGGCTTCGCTCCTTCCCGCCGTCGGGTGCCATCGCCGGCGTCGTCGCCCGCACCGACGGCGAGCGCGGCGTGTGGAAGGCGCCGGCCGGAACCGAGGCGCGGCTGGCCGGTGTCCGGTCGCTGACCGTCAAGCTGACCGACCGGGAGAACGGGCTGCTCAACCCGCTGGGCGTGAACTGCCTGCGCACCTTCCCCGTGGTGGGTCCGCTGGTGTGGGGCGCGCGCACGCTCGAGGGCGCGGACGCGCTCGACAGCGAGTGGAAGTACGTGCCGGTGCGCCGGCTCGCCCTGCATGTCGAGGAGAGCCTCTACCGCGGTCTGCAGTGGGTCGTCTTCGAGCCCAACAACGAGCAGCTCTGGCAGCAGATCCGGCTGAAGGCCTCGGCGTACCTCAACGACCTGTTCCGGCAGGGTGCGTTCAAGGGCGGCACGCCGCGTGAGGCGTACTTCGTCAAATGCGACAAGGACACCACCACCGACGCCGATATCGACGCCGGAGTGGTCAATGTCGTGATCGGCATCGCGCCGGTCAAGCCCGCGGAGTTCGTGATCGTCAAGATCCAGCAGGTCGCCGGGCAGTTCGACCTCTCGTAACCCTAGGAAAAGGAACACGAAGGAAACCGATGGCTGAGTTCCAGATAAACGCCCATCGCTTCGACCCGTACAAGAATTTCAAGTTCCTGGTCCTCTGGGACGGTCGAACGGTCGCGGGCATCAGCAAGATCAGTCCTCTGAAGCGCACCACCGAGGTGGTCAAGCACCGCCACGGCGGTGACCCCAGCTCGCCGCGCAAGTCGCCGGGCCGCTCCGAGTTCGAGGGCGTCACGCTCGAGCGCGGTGTCACCCACGACCCGGAGTTCGACCGCTGGGCCAACAAGGTGTGGCAGGTCGGCGCCGGGCTCGGCTCGGAGGTCTCGCTGCGGGACTTCCGCAAGGACATCATCATCCAGGTCCTCAACGAGGCCGGACAGGTCGCCGTCTCGCACAAGCTCTACCGGGCCTGGGTCAGCGAGTACCAGGTGCTCGGTGAGCTGGACGCCAACGCCAACGCGGTCGCCATTCAGAGCGTCAAGCTCGAGTGCGAGGGCTGGGAGCGGGACTACGAGGTGGAGGAGCCGGTCGAGCCCTCCTTCACCCATCCGGCCTGAGCCCTGCGGAATGCACCGGAGGAGTGAGGGATGACGCCGACGGGGCCGGCCAAGCTGCTCGCCACCTGGGAGGCCGGGCTGGCACAGCACGAATCCGGGAGGTCCCTGCTGCTGCACCGGGCGGCCCGCCCGGGGGCCGGCACCGACGAGTTGCTGTCGATGCCGGTCGGCGAGCGGGAAGCGGACCTGTTCGCATTGCGCCGGGCGCTGTTCGGCGAGCGTATGCAGGTGCGTGTCGAGTGTGCGCCGTGCGGCGAGGCCATGGAGTTCGACCTCGACGCGACATTGCTGGGCGCCCGGACGCGGACACCGCACCGGCCGCTGCGAGTGGAGGAGGACGAATGGGTGGTGGAGTTCCGGCTGCCCACCGTCGCCGACCTCGCGGCGGCCGGTGCGGTGCCGGATCCGGCGGCGGCCCGTCGGCTGCTCGTGGCGCGCTGCACGGTTTCGGCCGTACGGGGCGGGGAGGCCGTCCCTTCGGAGCGGCTGGCCTCTCTCCTGCCGGAGCGCGTACAGCAGCGGCTCGCCGAGACGGCGGCGGACGCCGACCCGGCGGCCGATGTGACGCTGAACGTCGTCTGCCCCGAGTGCGGTGAGGCCACCCCGGCCGAGCTGGACATCACCTCCTATCTGTGGACCGAACTGGACACCTGGGCACGGGACTTGATGCTCGATGTCCATCTGCTCGCCACCGCCTACGGGTGGAACGAGCCGGAGATTCTGGCGCTCAGCCCGCTGCGGCGTCGTTACTACCTGGAGCTGTGCGCAGATGCCTGACTATTTCGACCGGCTGCTCGCCCGGTACACGCCGGTGCCGGTGGCCGGTGGTGGCGCCGGCACGGCGCGGGTCCGGCCGCGGCTGCCCGGCCCGTTCGAGCGGGTCGAGGCACTGCGGAGCACTCCGCCGGAGCCCGACGCGCCGGCCGCCCTGATCCCGTCCGCGCCGGGCCCCGCCTTCGGACCGGCCGAGTTGGTCCGTCAGGAGCGGGAGGTACGGACCGACAGGCACACGGTGGTACGGACCGAGGCGGCCCGGCCCGGTGAGCCCGAGCGGCCCGCGGTCCAGGCCGTACCGCGTACGGAACCGCTGCTGCGGCCGGCGGTGCCCGCGTCGCCGGCAACGCGTCCGTCCGCTGCCGACATCCCGCGCTCGGCCCGGCGGGCGGCGGCGCCCGCGGAGTCCGACACACCGCGCCACCCGCCCGGGACCGTGGCGCGCGCCGCGGACCCCGCTCTCCCGGTGGTTGCGGCAGCGGCCCGGCCCCGCGGCGCCGACACCGCCACTGCCCGTGGCGCCGCGCTGAACGGAGTGGGACGGCGCGCGCCCCGGCCGGCCGAGCGCGTCGTACACGTACAGATCGGCCGACTGGAAGTGAGCGCGGCACCGCCACCCGGCGCGAACCGTCCCGCCACCGGCCGCCCCGACCGCACCGGACGGCGCGCGCCCGCACTGACCTTGGACGACTATCTGTCGCGCGGCGAGAAGAGGGACTGACGTCATGAGCAATGGACTTGCCCTCGCGACGGTCACCCAGGCCCTGGCACTGCTGATCGAGAGCAATCTGGGGCCCGAGATGGACATCGCGGTCAAGGTGGAGACCCGCAAACCGCCGGCCGAGCCGCCTGCCGAGCCGACGATCAATGTCTTCCTGTACCAGGTCACCCCGAACCCCTCGATGCGCCACACCGACCTGCCGACGCGCGCCTCGGACGGGACACTGCTCAAACGCCCTGCCGCGCCGCTTGATCTGCACTTTCTGATCAGCGCCTACGGGGAGGAGGCGGAGCTGGTCGGGCAGCGGCTGATCGGCTGCGTGATCCGGACCCTGCACGAAATCCCGGTCCTGCCACAGGAGTTGATCGAGCTCGCCGCAGAACGTCCGTACCTGGCGGGCAGCGACCTTGCGGCGTCTGTGCAGAAGGTGCGCTTCACACCGACGGTGATGGACATCGACGAGACGTCCAAGCTGTGGGGGATGCTCCACCAGACTCCGTACACGCTGTCGGTGGCGTATCAGGCGTCGCTGGTCCTGATCGAGGGCCGCGAGAAGCCGGTCCCGGCGAAGCCGGTGGAGCAGCGGACGGTACGGGTGCTGCCGTTCGGGGCACCGGGAGCGCCGGTGCCGCCGGGAACCACGCCGCCGGCCGAGGAGCCGGCGCGTGCCGAGGACGAGACCGAGGCCGCCGGGGCGGAGACGGCATCCGCTGAACCGGGCGCCGGGAAGAAGCGGGCCGCGACCAGGACGGCACCGTCAAAGACAGCGTCCTCCAGGACTGCGCCGTCCAAGAACGTCCAGAGCAAGGCCGGTGCGAGCAAGACCGCTGCGTCCAAGTCCACGGTCTCCAGGCCGGTGGCCAAGCGGGCCGCGCCCGCCTCCCGTACCGGCAAGGACTCCGGCGCGAGCACAGACGGCAAGGAGAGCTGAGGCGCGGTGCGGGACACGGGGGCGGGTGAGGGCATGGGTACGTACGAGGGAACCGGTCCGGGCACGGCGGACGCCGGTGCGGACGGCCGCGCGCTGGCTGCGGCCGTGCGGTCCGTCCTCGCGCGCGTCGACGCCCTTGCACAGCGCGCGCAGCACCGTACCCGGACGGCGGAGGGCGACGCATCTGCCGGATCCAGTGCGGCGGCCGGGGGCCCCGCAGCGGACGCGGCCGGACCCGTACCCGTACCCGTACGCGAAGCCGACGTCCCGCCGGGGAACGACCGGCGCGCGCACACCACCGCTGCCACGCCCGACCTGTCGCGGGCCGCCGCCGCGCCCGAGCTCACCGCCCCCCGCACCTCCGCACTCGCCGCCGCCGGCCCCGCCACCCTGGACGCGCTCGTCGCCTGCTTCGGGCTCAGCCCCTTCGAGCGCGACATCGTCCTGCTCGCCGCCGCCGCGGAGCTGGACCCCACCACCGGCGGCCGTTGCGCCGCCGCGAGCGGCTCTCCGGACCGGGCGCATCCCACCTTCTCGCTCGCCCTCGCCGCGCTCGCCGACCCGCACTGGAGCGCCCTCACGCCCGTCGCCCCGCTGCGCCGCTGGCGGCTCGTCGAGCTGGACGACGAGACCCGGCTGACCACCTCGCGGCTCCGCCTCGACGAGCGCATTCTGCACTTCCTGGTCGGCTCGCCGTATCTGGACTCCCGGCTGCACGGGCTGTTGCGCCGTACCACTGTGCCGGAGTCCCTGCCGGCTTCGTACGATCTCGCGGCGAGCCGGGTCGCCGCGGGCTGGGCGGGAGCGGGCCCCTACGCACCACTCCGCGTCGAGCTCGTCGGCGGCGATCTGCGCAGCCGCACCGACATCGCCGCCGCGGCCGCCCGCCGTTCCGGCCTCGGCCTGTACGCGATGGCCGCAGACGACATACCGACCGACCCGGCCGAGCGCGACCGGCTGGCGCGCCTCTGGCAGCGCGAGGCGATCCTGCTGCCCGCCGCGTTGCTTGTCGAGGTGGGCAACCTGGAACGCGAACAGGCCGCGGCCACAGACGCGTTCATCGAGAGCGCGGCCGTACCGCTCGTCGTCTCCAGCCCGGACCCGCGGCCGACCGCCCGGCCGCGCGGCGAACGGGTCACCGTCCCGGCTCTCGACACCGAGGAGCAACTCGGCGTGTGGGCGGACGCCTTCGAGGACGTGCCCGAGGTGTCCGAGGAGGACCTGAAGGATCTCGTCGAGCAGTTCTCGCTGCCGCCGCATCTGATCAGGTCCGCCGGCGCGACCGTCGTACGGGATCTGCCCGGTGAGGACGAACTGGACGCCACCGGGCTGGCCTGGAAGGCCGGGCTCACCGAGGCGCGGATGGGCATGGACGAGCTGGGCCGGCGGATCGAGCCGCAGGCGGCGTGGGGCGATCTGGTGCTGGCGGAACGGCAGTTGAGGATCCTGCGCGAGGTCGTCGCGCATGTGCGTCAGCGGGCGACCGTCTACCAGGAGTGGGGCTTCGCCGCGACGCTGCGCCGCGGCCTCGGCGTCACCGCGCTGTTCGCGGGCGGCTCCGGTACCGGCAAGACGCTCGCCGCCGAGGTGATGGCGAAGGAGCTGGGCCTGGATCTGTTCATCATCGATCTGTCCCAGGTGGTCAGTAAGTACATCGGTGAGACCGAGAAGAACCTGCGCAAGGTCTTCGACGCGGCCGAGCGCGGCGGCGCGCTGCTGCTCTTCGACGAGGCGGACGCCCTCTTCGGCAAGCGCAGCGAGGTCAAGGACAGCCATGACCGGTACGCCAACCTCGAGGTCAGCTATCTGCTGATGCGTATGGAGGCGTATCGCGGTCTGGCGATCCTCACGACGAATATGAAGCAGGCCCTGGACACAGCCTTTATGCGCCGTATCCGCTTCGTCGTCGACTTCCCCTTCCCCGGGGAGAGCGAGCGCGCCGAGATCTGGCGGCGGGTGCTGCCGGCGCGGGCGCCGACGAAGGGCGTCGATCCGGAGCTGCTCGCCCGGCTGACCGTGGCGGGCGGCTCGATCCGCAATATCGCGCTGTCGGGCGCCTTCCTCGCCGCGGAGGAGGGCGACCGGCTCCAGATGCGTCACATGCTGGAGGCGGCGCGTACCGAATACCTCAAGCTGGACCGCTCCTTGACACCTTCGGAGGTCCACGGATGGGTCTGAACGAGGCACCGCGCCCTGCGGAGCGCACGATCCGTGTGGACATCGGCGAGCTGGTGCTCGACGGGTTCGAGCGGCTCGACCCCGACCGGGTGTCGGCCGCCTTCGAGGCTGAGCTGGCCCGTCTCGTACGGGAGAGGGGTGTGCCGCTGGCTGCTGACGGCGGCCAGGCCCTCGACTCCTTGTCCGGGCTGCCGCCGCTGCCGGCCACCACGTCGCCGGGGCGGCTCGGCGAGGCGCTGGCGCGTGCGGTGCACGCGGGTCTTTCGGGGCGGGGTGAGGCGCAATGAGTACGTCACACGCCCAGGACGCGCAGGCGGCGCAGGCCGAACGGCGGCGCAAGCGCAAGGAGAGGGCCAAGTCCCGTACGCCGGAGCCGAAGAACATCGTCAGCGGAGCCGGACAGCCGCTGGACCTGAGCGTACGGCGGGAGCTGGAGGAGCAGCTCGGGCACGACTTCAGCCGAGTGCGGCTGCACACCGACCGGGACGCGGGCACGCTCACGGAGCTGCTGGGCGCGGACGCGGTCGCGGTCGGCCAGGACATCTTCTTCCGCGAGGGAACGTACCGGCCGGGCACGGCGGACGGACAGCGGCTGCTGGCCCATGAGTTGCTGCACACCGTGCAGAACCCGGACGGTCTGGGCGCACTGCGGGCGGGCCGCGATCCGGGTGCGTTGAGCCTGCCGCAGCAGGCGATGGAGCGCGAGGCGGAGTCGGCGGCGCAGGCCCTCGTACGGGACGGGGAGCAGGCCCCCGAGGTGGAGCCGGACCAGTCCACGCCCGGCTGGCTGCGCTACGCAACGGTCGACGCCGACCGCTCCCGCATGGAGCAGCTGGACCCGGCGACCCTGGTGGACCGGCTGGCGAACGGCGTGCTGCGCTCACTGCGCGGCGACCCGGCGGACCTCTCCCACCGCGTACGCCTCCAACTTGCCCGGATGTCACGGGACTTGCAGGACTCGGTGCTGGACCGGCTGGAGGGGCGCCTCCTCTCGAACGAGTACGACCGGCTGCTGGACCTCACCGAGCAGGCCGAGGTCCTGCCCGTGGACCTCCAGCCGGCCGAGGTGCCCGAGCCGGAGGCGGACCTCTTCGAGCTGCTGGGTGTCGAGCGCACGCAGTGGAAGCGCAAGGAAGAGGGCGGGCGCGAGGCCAAGGGAAGGCGGGAGGAGGACGCCCGCCAGGAGCAGAAGGACGCCAAGGCGCGCGACGAGAATCGCGGCGGTGACCGGAGCAGGGCCCAGTCCGACGCCGCGGCCGAGGAGGCGGAAGCCGCCCGGCGCACGGAGCAGGAGGACGAGCGCGCCCAGGCCCGGCAGCAGGCCGCGCAGGAGCAGCGGCAGGAAGAGGAGCAGCAGGGCCAGGACCGGCAGCGGGTCGACGAGGCCGCCGACGAGCGTGCGCAGGGCCAGGCGGATGGCGCCGAGCAGGCCAAGGAGGAGCGCAAGGAGCAGCGCGACCGGGAGGAGCAGGACCCGGAGCAGGCGAACGCTCCCGGCGCCGACAAGCGCAAGCGCAAGGACGACGCGAAGAAGCCGGCGGACGGGTCGAAGCAGGAGAACCTCGACCCGAAGGCGAAGGGGCAGCCCGGTCCCGTACGCCCGGAGAAGGTGGACGAGCGGGCGGAGCAGCGGGACAGCGCGCTGTCCGAGCACGGCCTGCACGAGAAGGACGAGGACGAGGACGAACCGCGCGAGGAGGAGAAGCCGCTCGGGCTTGAGGCGGGCGCGGACAGTGAAATCGGCGGTGAGCAGGACGGCAACCGGGACAAGGGCGGTGCGGCCAAGGGCGGGCCGGAGCTGAAGCCCGAGGACTATCTGCCCGACGCCGACCTGGACCTTTCCTCCGTACCGACCGCCGACCGGACGCCCCCCGGCGCCGCGGAACCGTCCGTCCCGTCCTTCCCTTCGCCGCCGCCGACCAAGGCGGAGCGGGTCGAGCAGCAGCGGGAGAACGAAGCCAACGAGGAGGACGAGGAGTCCGCCGGGCCCGAGGCGAAGGCGCCGGGCGAGGACGTGGGTCCGGTCGAGGGCGAGGCGCCGCAGCCCGAGGGCGGACCCGCGGCCCAGGCCCAGGACCGCAGCGCCAAGGACCTCCAGCCGGACAAGCCGACCGACCAGGAGGTCGGCCCCGACCCGGAGACCACCGAAAAGGACCAGCAGGAGCCCGAGGCCGAGAAGAAGGACCCCGCGCAACAGCAGGAAGACGGGGCCGCCAAGGACGAGGACTCCGGTGACGGCGAGGAGAGGCCGGACGCCAAGGATGCGCAGGACGAGCAGCAGGAACTGAAGGAGCGCGGACATCAGGAGCAGCGGGGCGAGCAGGGGCAGCCGCAGGGCGGTGCCGCCGCGTCTTCGGCGCCGGATACATCACCCGGCCCGGCGGCGTTGCGGCCTGCTGGTGCGCAGACGCAGAAGGCGCCCGCCGAGGACCGTAACCCCTCCCCCGCCGCACGGCGTGACGCCGAGCCACCCAAGTCCGAGCGGGAAGCGGCCGGGCCCAAGAGCCAGATCCCCAAGGAGAGCGGTCCCGGTGCGGCTCCCCGCGGCTCGGTCGGCGCCGCCGAACAGGCCGGTCCGACCACGGCGGCGGGCCCCGGAGCAGCGCCTTCCGCAGCCCAGGCTGCCGTCAGCCCGGCGGGCGAACAGGCCGCGAGCCCCGGCAAGATGGGCGCGCCGGCACCGGAAGGCGCCCAGGCCGCCCCCGAGGCGTCGCTGGAGAAGGACGGGGGTGGCTGCGCCCCGCCGGAGCCCGCGGCGGAGAAGGACGAGGGCGGCGGCAGCTGCGGCGGAGGAGGCGGTGCGGCCCCCGAGGAGAAGCAGGAGGAGCCGCCGGACGTCTCGGGCCAGGACCCGAAGGCCGCGATCAGTACGGTCAGCAAGCTCGCCCCGGA
Organism: Streptomyces sp. NPDC060064; assembly: GCF_042736455.1. Taxonomy (NCBI): domain Bacteria; kingdom Bacillati; phylum Actinomycetota; class Actinomycetes; order Kitasatosporales; family Streptomycetaceae; genus Streptomyces; species Streptomyces sp. NPDC060064. The sequence goes on along the minus strand of NZ_JBHWWF010000002.1, from coordinate 175,904 downwards.
CCAGGCCGCCGCCGCGATGCCCGGTGTGGACGCCGCCGCGGACAAGAAGGTCGGCGAGGAGCAGCAGCGCCTGGCCGCCAACCCGCCTACGCGGGAACGCCCTTCGGGCGCGCCCCAGACCCAGTCGGGCCCTCCGGAGGCGGCCGCGCCTGCCGCCGAGGTGACCGGCAAGGTCGAGAAGCTCGGGCCCGAGGACCAGGCCGAGAAGCAGAAGGCGAAGGGCAGCGAGAAGGCGGAAGGCGCGAAGTCGACCGACAACACTCCCCCGCCGCCACCACCCGTGGCGGACAAGCTCACCGCGGAAGAGGCGAAGAACGTCGACGCCGCGGCCGACGCGGTGCCGACCGTCGACCCGGAACTCCAGAACAAGACGGTGGGCCCCGCCCCCAAGATCAGGCTTGAGGGCGAGAGCGACCCGAAGCGCACGGACGACCAGGCCAAGGCGCTGAAGGAGAAGCAGTCCGACATCCAGAGCACGGGCCGTGAGGACGCGGCCAAGCCGATGGGTGAGGACCGGATCTTCCCCAACGCGCCCCAGGAGCAGCTGGTCGGCAAGGCCGTGGGCCGCGCCGGCGGCAAGGGCGGCAATCTGGCTGCCTCGCCCATGCCCAAGCCCGGCGTCGGCGCTGTTGCCAAGCAGGAGCGCGGCTCGGAGATTCAGGGTGCGGCGGGCCAGGCGCAGGGCGATCTGGTCGCCAAGGAGAAGGAACAGCAGCAGGGCGAGCAGCAAGCCAAGCAGGAGAAGCAGACCGAGATCGACCGCGAGGTCACCCAGAACGCGGAGAAGCAGACGGCCGAGCGCGGCCGGGCCGCCGATGAGGCGCAGCGCGAGCGCGAGAGCTGGCGCAATGAGCAGGACCAGAAGATCGAGGACGCGGACAAGAAGTCCGAGAAGGAACACACCGACAAGAACAAGGAAATCGTCAAGGCCCGCGACGACAAGGACAAGGAGGTCGGCGACAGGAAGGACAAGGACAACCAGCAGATCGACACGGAGCGGGAGAACGCGGAGAAGGAGGCCGAGAAGAAGAAGGAGGAGGAGAAGCCCTCCGGAGGCTTCTTCGGCTGGGTCGCCGACGCGGTGAAGAGCGCGTTCAACGCGATCCTCGACGCGGTCACCGCAGTCTTCGACGCCGCGCGCAAGGTCGTCAACGGCATCATCGACACGTTCAAGGAGTGGGCCAACAAGGCCATCGACTTCGTACGTGACCTCGCCATCAAGGCGATCAACGCGCTGGCGGACGCGCTGATCGCCATCGGGGACGTGCTGCTCGCGGCCTTCCCCGAATTACGGGACAAGTTCCGCAAGGCGATCGAGGGCTTGCGCGACAAGGCGATCGCGGCGGTCAACGCGCTCGCGGACGGCCTGAAGAAGGCGGTCAACGCCCTGCTCGACGCCCTGGCGGCAGGCCTGAACGCGCTGCTCGACGCGCTGGAAGCAGGCATCAAGGCCGTCATCAAGATCTACCAGGCGGTCATTCTCGGCGCGATCAAGTTCGCACAGGCGGCGATCGAGGCGCTGGGCAAGTTCGCGGCGCTGATCGCGGACATCGCGCCGGACCCGGGCGGCTGGATCAGCAAGGCGGGCAGCTCGGCGAAGGCGGGGATCAGCGATCACCTCTGGGGCGCCATCAAGACGGGCGTCAAGCGGTGGTTCGACACCAAGGTCGAGGGCATCCTCGGCCTCGGCAAGGCCGTGATCAACGTCCTGGTGAAGGGCTGCGTCTCGATCAAGCAGATCGGGAAGATGGCGTGGGACGCGATCATCGCGTCGCTGCCGATGATGATCGCGTCGCTCGTCATCGAGAAGGTCGTCTCGATGATCGTCCCCGCGGCGGGAGCGATCCTCACGATCGTCCAGGGCCTGATGGCGGCTTGGCAGAGCATCAGCTCGATCCTCTCGGCCTTCAGCAAGTTCTGGGCCTACTTGAAGGCGGTCAAGGCCGGACCGGCAGCCTGCCTGTTCGCGGAGGCGGTCGCGGCGGGCGTCGTGGCGCTGCTGGACTTCATCGCCAACTTCTTGATGATCCGCCTCGCCGGCGCGACGAAGGGCGTGGGCAGACGTCTCAAGACGATGGCCGAGAAGATCATGAAGGGCCTGAAGAAGACGGGCAAGGGGGCGAAGAAGGCGGCGGGCGACGCGGTCAACAAGGCGCGGGGTGCGGTGCGCAACGCGAACCAGACCCTGCGCAAGCCGCCTGTGGCCCCGAAGCCGAAGGCGAAGCCTTCCCCGAACCCGAAGGCCCCGCCCAAGCCGAAGGACGCCCCGACACCGAAGGCTCCGCCGAAACCACAGCCGGCGCCGGCGAAGCCGAAGGACACGACACCGGGTCCGTCGAAGGACAAGACTCCGGGCGGCCAGAAGGACAGCACCCCCCAGACTCCCAAGAAGAAGAGGGAAATCGAGGGACCGAAGCCGACCAAGCCCAAGAAGCCGAAGTCTCCTTTGGGCAACGCCCTGGGCAAGGCGAAGAAGGCCGTCAAGTCGGCCCTGACGAAGGTCCGCAACGCGGCGAAGACGCTGGGCAAGAAGCTCAAGAAGAGCAAGCCGGGCAAGGCGCTGAAGAACAGCGCGTCGAAGCTGCGCAACGTCTTCAAGAAGAAGCGCGACCAATTGCGCACCAACAAGAAGAACCAGCAGGACCAGAAGAAGCAGAATCAGGACCGGCGAAATAAGAACGAGAAGTCCAAAGAGTCCAAAGAAGCACGCCTCCACAAGATAGTCTCCAGAATTCGCCCAAAGATCGTAAGCCTCCTGCAAAAAGGGATACCTGAGCCGGTCTTCTATGCGTTGCTGAACGGGCTGCGCATCTGGAACCGTCTCACCTCGCTTGCTCCGCACGGAACCGACGACTTCTCCCTCATCGCCACCCTCAACCCACAGGCACGGGTAACAAAGGGGCAATTTGAAACGTTTGACGTCGGGCCGGAAGATGAGGTTACAACCACCCTTCGGCAAAGAATCGAAGCAAAAACAAGAGGCAAGCAGTATCCGCAGCTAGGTGAGATCATAGACATCTGCAATCAAGCGGCGAGGGAAGTTCTCGGGGACAACGAGAAGGAGAAGAGGCCGAAGAATCGAAAGACCACCAGAGGGGCGACCAACAGAAGCAGTACACCCAAGAACAGCTCGTCCGCATCAACGACCGGACATTTGGAATGGGAGCCAAGCATGACCCCTGAGGCACTCAAGAACCTCAGGGAGGACGAAGTAACCGATTCAGTCATCCTCCATTTCATTCGACCGAAGCACGAAAAACCCAAGATCGCCATCGGGCAATTCAGGCGAACGAGGAAGTATGAAAGAGTCCAGGACGTGGGGGATCAAACCCTCTATCGAGACTCCCAACATCGAGGCGATCCCAGGAAAGCGGAGTATGTGCGTGCGCAGGCTGATCAGTTCGTTCCACGCTACGTGGAACGAAACATCTCGGAACGAGACAAGCCAAAGCCTGGGAAGAAGGGCCTAACCCCGAGGAACCCCAGGGGACCATTCAAGCCTCAGCAGCACGGAACGGGCGAGATGAAAGAGGACTCCCCCTTCATTTCGACAACAAAGAAGAACGCGAAGGACATTACCAGCGGCAAGAAGACGACGACGAAACTCGGCGGGCAGTACGGCAGGGTAATCATCGACTTGTTGTACGTTTCACCGAGTCAAATATTCGACTTGACCAGAAGAGACAATCAAGACGCATGGGGGTTGAGCGGCCCCGACAACACCATGGCCAAGGGCGCCCTCCAGGACGCCGTACGCACCCAGGAGGTCTTGATCATGGGCGAGATTCCAGGGAAAGCCATCGACGAATTCTTTCCACCATCATAACCGAGGCAGGGGAAATGACATTCAACACCTATCACTGGGGGAGCGTTCATTTCAGGGACTCCCGGCTTGAAAAAGCACGCGCGCTTCTTGCATCCGGGGAAAGGAGCGATGGGGATTTTCGAACACTGCTCGACAGCGACTCTGTAGCAGCCGTGGGAATGGCCTTCGACCATTACCGGTATGCGGAGTCAACGACGCGATTCGGAGGGGGGAATCCTTTCGAGGGCCATGAGCCCCAGCTCCTGAGGAAAGCACGAGATTTCCTGAGCCGACCTGCCCTTCCCAAGGAAGCAACCGGAGCACAGGAAGACGGCGCAGATCACGCCAGCGCTCTTCTCGTGCTGATGGACCTGGCTCTTCCCCAGGATGCAGACCTCATCGCAGCAGCCCTTCGGAAAGCCGTGAGCATCAACTCATTGGCTGCAGCGACCATGGCAGCTGGCGCCTTGCTGGAACGCTCGGACGTACCGAGTCAGAACCTAGTGACAGCACTCCGCGACATCACCTTCGATGATTCGATGCCAGAGAGCAGGCGCCGGCACGCTCTGCTCTCATTGGGGAACGCGAAAATCCCACAGGTTGCAGACATGATCGCCGCCGCCGCCAAGATCAACAAAGGCCGTTTCGAGACGGATGCCGCCATTATCTTGTCCACTGCACACTTGTCCACGCACCGCTCGATCGTCGAAGAAATTGTCTCGACCTGGCCGGAGACCGTTTCCTATCCCGAAGCTGCCGTCCTGGACGCCTTGCGTGCTGACAACGCCTCAGACACGACAGAGTGATTGAGCCCATGACCCGCTACGCAGACATTCCCAAGCCCATCCGCTCCGGCATCGTCGTCGTCGACCCCCAGCGCATCATGCGACTCGTTCGCTTTCGAGGAGACTCCGACACGTGGTGGTCCGCGATCTTGGATCGGTTGTCTGCCCGGGGGTATCGCCCAGATGGTAATCAACTCGCCGGGGGTTAGAGACGGTCCGCGTAAGCCATGGACAGGGGAACAGCAACACCGAGTGGAGACTGGGAGCGATGCGCAGCCCAACGGACATCGAGCAGCAACTCTTCAAGACGCAGCGGGAGATCGAGGAATGCCCTCACTTCAGCGTGGACCGGTCCGCGACCGGCGAGCTGGGCGACTGCTACGAGGAATCGCCGGCTCTCTTCCGCTATCTCCCCGACTGGCAAGGAGTCGTCCTGAGCCGTGAGCTCTGCATCCACAGCCCCCGGATCACCGAGATTGGCAACCGGTGGCGCACCAACTCCGTCTCCGGGCTTCCCGAATTCCATGGGGAGTTCCGTGTGACGGATCTCTTCACGGCAGTGCTCAAGCATCCGCCGGAGCTCTCCTGGTCGGGGTCGAGCGATGAGGAACGCCGGTTCTTCGCCGAGCTTCGCGTCATCGACGACACTCCCGTGGCCGCCACGGGTCAACTCGCCGCCATCCGGATCCAGCCCCATGTCGACCCGCTGGAGATCTGGTACTACGACATGGACCTCAACAGAGCCGAAGGCTGGGACAGGCAGTACGTACGTCTGGACCTCACCTACACCGAGTACATCCAGCAACTGGCCCTCACGAAAGGCACCTTCGGCTGGCAGTACTTGTTCACCGATGAAGTCTCTCTCGGCGAACCGGACTTCAAAGCTGTGCGAACACAGCTGACGACCATGCTGGATGTGTTCCCCGTTCTCTTTCCCGCCTGGGATTACACCGAGCTCGCCCAGCGTCTGGAGGCCCGGCTGTGAGTGATTGCATTGTGCTCCAGGACCACGAGCGGAGGTGATGATGAAGACCAGCTATCTGGTGACCCTGGACGAGGAAGCCGACCCCCAGCTCCATTCGTTCCTCGTCAGTCAAGGAGCAGAACCTGAATCACGGTTCGGCGAGTGGCGTGTGCCAACCGGCTCCCGGGGTTCGGTGAAGGAGGAACTGCATCGGACGGGCGTCGGTTTTCGTCTCCGCTACGAATTCTCGGCCGAGTCGACCGACCACGTGGACGAGTTGGCCGCCTACCTGGGCATCGACATACTCACAATGTCCCGCATCACTTCTTCCCACCCCGTTCTCGCCAAGGCCCCGGAGGGAGACTCCCTGATCGCCAACACAACCATGGTCGATCTCCTGGAACCAGTGACCTCCGACCTGGAATGGCAGCGACACGACGAAACTATCGATGACCTGTGGTCGCTCACATTGGCGAGCGAGCTGCCCGAGCCCATCCACACGCCTCACGCGTTCGCCACTGTTCAAGGCGGAAACGGACTGTGGATGGTGCTGGATGACGGCCGGTCCATCATCACGGACTCCGGCCTGAGTCACTTGCGCGTGTATGGGATTGCCTGGACCACAAGGAAATTGGTCCAGGGCAGAGTTCTTGCGCATCCGGCCATTCCCGTATTTGGTGGCCGCGTCCTCGACATCATCGACAAGCAGCACGTCGAGCTCGCGTTCGCTCCCCTCTATCTCCCTCACGAGCAGAGCTCAGTCGCCCCCTGGTAGCGCTCCCCCGGATTGGATCTCCATGACCCGCTTCGCAGACATACCCAAGCCCATCCGCTCCGGCATCGTCGTCGTCGACCCCGAACGCGGCACCCCCCAGCGCATCATCGTGCTGCAGTTCAACCCGGACACCTTGGAGCGCTCACTCGCCCCCCAAGCCGCCGGAGGAGGTGGTGATGCCGGCGGAGGCGGCAGCGGAGGGGACCGTAACGAGGCTCTCCGGCTCAAGGGGCCCGCCGAGGAGAGTTGGAAGTTCACCGCCGAGATCGATGCCACCGATCAGTTCGAGGTCACCGCTCCCGAGGGGATCCATCCCGAGCTGGCCACCCTCGAGATGCTCGTGCATCCCACCACCGCCCAGCTCCGTGAAGCCGCGCGGCTCACCAAGAAGGGGACCATCGAGATCAGCCCGATCGAGATGCCCCTGACCCTCTTCACCTGGGGGAGCAAGCGCGTCATGCCCGTCCGGCTCACCGAACTGTCGATCAATGAGTCCGCGTTCGACGTCAATCTCAACCCCATACGGGCAAGCCTCGGCATCGGCATGAAGGTCCTCAGCGTGAGTGATCTGCCGGCCGGGCATCGGGGTGCCGATCTGTATCTGGCGCATCTGGCGCAGAAGGAGCGGCTGGCCAGAGCCGCAAGAGGCGGGCGGCTGGCAGAACTTGGGCTGGGACGGGGGCTGTAAGACGTGATTGATCCTTACGAGAGTGCACTGGACGCGATCCCGGGGACACATCCGTATCCCCGGACCAGCCGGTATCACGACGCGGAGATCGGGGTTCACCAGCAGCCCGACGGCACCGAAGTGCGCTACACGAAGCGGCGGTTGCTGCCACCGCTCAGCGCGGCCGCCGACGAGACCGCGCCCCACACGGTCAGCAGCGGCGAGCGCCCGGACCAGCTCGGGCAGCGTTATTTCGGCGACCCCGGCCAGTGGTGGCAGATCGCGGACGCGAATCCCGTTCTCGATCCGCGCGAGCTGACCGACGAGCCGGGACAGCAAATCGACATTCCGCTGCCGGGTGGGTTCCATGGCTGATGAGCCCATCGGGAGCGGGCCCGTATATCTCAACCTCCAGATGGGGCCCAAGCTCACCCGTCCCGTGCCGGCCGAAGTGACCGAGGCGTTGCTGTCCGCGCAGATCACCATGACCGCCGGGGAACGGAGCGGGTTCCAGCTCGCCTTCGACCTGACCAAGAGAGGGCTCATCACACAGCGGCTGCTGCCCGAGGGGTTCTTCGATCCGAAGACCCGGGTGATCGTCACGACCTCGGTGAAGGGAACGCCGACCGTGATCCTGGACGGGCTGATCGTGCGGCAGGAGGTCGGTGCCAGCAATCTGCCGGGGCAGACCACGCTGACCGTCACCGGGGAGGACCTGACCCTGCTGATGGATCTCGAAGAGCGGACCGACCGGTATCCGAATCTGGCCCCGGCTCAGCGAGTTGACCGGATTCTGCGGAGGTACGCCGATTACGGCATCGATCCCTGGATCATCCGTGAGCAGATCCATCAGCCACCCCGCGAGCAGCTCCGCGTCGACTACCAGACCGGCACCGATCTGCAGTATCTCAATGAGCTGGCCAGGGCGAACGGTTACACCTTCTACCTCGACCCCGGCCCCCGGCCGGGCCGGTCCACCGCCTTCTGGGGGCCCGAGCGGCGGCTGGGGCAGCGCCAGCATGCGCTCAACGTCAACATGGACAACAACTCCACCGTCGACCAGCTGACCTTCTCCTACGACGGGACCGCCCGCGAAGAGCCGCAGGCGCGCGTGCAGGACCCGCGGACGCGCGACGCCCGGTTGCTGGCGCAGCCCGACATCAGCCCGCTGCGGCCACCCCTCGGCCGCCGCGCCTCGCCCGCCCTCAAGCGCAAGACTCTTTCCGGTACGGCGAAGAAGGAACTCGGACAGGCAGAGGCCGAGACCCTGGCCCGGGCGGCGACCTCCGCGGATGCGATTTCCGGGTCCGGCTCGCTGGATGTCAATCGGCATGGATATGTGCTGCGGCCACGGGAGTTGGTGGGGGTTCGGGGTTCCGGGGTGACGTACGACGGCGACTACTACGTCAAGTCCGTCACCCACAACCTCCGTCCCGGCTCGTACCAGCAGAACTTCACGCTCTCCCGAGAGGGCCTGATCGCTCGCAGCGACACAGTGCGTCCGTAAAGACGTGAGGACCAGGAGAACTTCGCATGGCTGCAGGACCGAACAACCGGTTTCTCGGCAAGTTCCGGGGGCGGGTGATCGACAACAGGGATCCTCTCAAAATCGGCAGGATCACGGCCCAGGTGCCGGACGTACTGGGCGACGAGGCCTCCACCTGGGCGTTGCCCTGCCTCCCGTTCACCGGGCGCCAGGCCGGTCAGTATGTCGTGCCGCAGATCGGTGCGGGCGTGTGGATGGAGTTCGAGCAGGGAGATCCCAGCTTCCCGATCTGGACGGGGTGTTGGTACGGCGATGAGACCGAGCTGCCGCCCCGTGCGCGCGCCGAACTGCCCGCCTCCCAGCCGGTCGTGATCCAGACTCCCGGCGATCACAAGCTGGTGATGTCGGACGTGCCCGGCGGTACGGGGATTCTGCTGGAGGCCAAAGGCGGGGCGTACATCCAGATCGACGAGAAGGGCGTGACCATCAGCAACGGCAAGGGCGCGTCGATCGTGCTGATCGGCGACCAGGTCAACGTCAACGAGGGCCGGCTGATCGTGCCGAAGAAGCGATGAGCACAGGGACCAAGGAAACGGGGAGTTACGTGTTGTCCGGGAATCTCGTGAACGGCGGGTCCGCGATCAGCTGCCCGCACGGCGGCCGGGTCGTGCCCGCCTCCGCCCCGTCGTCCGGCGTACGGATCGACGGCATGCCCGTGCCCACCGCCGCTGATGTCTTCACCGTCAGCGGCTGCCGGCACACGATCGACCGCGTACCGCATCCGTGCGTCACGGTCCGCTGGACGCCCGGCCGCGACAGCGTGCTGATCGACGGCTCGCCCGTGCTGCTCGACAGCACGTCCGCACTCTGCTTCAGCGCCGCGCTCGTGCCGCAGGGACCGCCGGTCGTCGCTGCGACGACGCGGGGGGTGTCTTCGCGATGAGTCGGATGAGGCAGACGAGGAGCGACATCGCTTTCCCCCTCCGGATCGACCGGCGGGGACGTACCGCACACGCGGCGTACGACGACCATGTGCGGGATCTGATCGAGCAGTTGTTGTTCACCAGCCCCGGCGAGCGCGTGATGCGCCCCGACTTCGGCTGCGGGCTGCTCGATCTGGTCTTCACGCCCAACAGCCCGGAGCTGGCCTCCGCGCTGGAGCTTTCGGTACAGGCCTCGCTGCAGCGCCGGCTGGGCGAACTGATCGAGGTGGAAGCCCTGGACGTGGTGAGCGAGGAGAACGTGGTCCGGGTCCATCTGCGCTATGTGGTGCGCTCCACCGCCAGCCGGCGCGACGAGGTCTTCGAGGGGAGCGGCCCGGCATGAGCGGGGTGAGCAAGGAGTTGGTCTGCCGCACCGACGGCAGGCGCGCAAAGGTACGGTCGGCACAGCTCGGTGGCGTGGACGCGGTGGAGGTCGGTGACGACGGGCTGACCCTGACCGTCACCTTCCTCGGCAAGGCGCCCCACGGCCTGTGCCCGGAGAACATACGCATCGACGGCGGCCGCCGGATCACCGGCCTCGAGGTCGTCGAGGTGTCCGTCGAGCGCGAGGAGGACCCGGAGCTCGACGACCGGCTGTTCGTCACGCTCGACCGCACCGGGGACACCTCCCGCCACCGGCTCTCGGTCGTCGACACGGATCCGTACGGAAGGCCCGGCACCGAGCCGTTCCCCGGCTTCGACCAGCGGTACTTCTCCGCAGAGTTCGACTTCCGTCCCGATTGCCCCACCCCCTTCGACTGCAAGGACGAGCAGCCGGACTGCCCGCCCGCCCCCATGGTCGCGCCGGTCATCGACTACACGGCGCGCGACTACGAGTCGATCCGCCGGCTGATCCTGGACCGGCTGGCGCTGACCACCCCGGACTGGGTCGAGCGCAACGCCGCCGACCTCGGCACAACGCTGGTCGAACTGCTGGCCCACACCGGCGATCTGATCAGCTATCAGCAGGACGCGGTCGCGACGGAGGCGTACCTCGACACGGCCCGCCGCCGGGTGTCCGTGCGCCGGCATGTGCGGCTCATCGACTACCCGATGCACGACGGCGTCAACGCGCGCGCCTTCGTCGCGGTCGAGACGGTACGGGAGCTGACGCTGCTGCCCGGCACCTTCCGCTTCGCCGCCGTCGACGTCCGCAGGCTGGGGCCGCGCGACCGGCCCGAGATCGGAACCGTCATCGACGACCGGGATCTGGCCGTACTGGACGAGCGCGGATCGATGGAGGTGTTCGAGCCGGTCGTCGGCCACGATCCGCTGGTGCTGCGCCCCGAGCACAACACGATCCGCTTCTGGACCTGGGGCGACGAGGTGTGTTCGCTGCCCAAGGGCGCAGTCTCCGCGACGCTGCGGGACGAGTGGGCGGACGAGGAGTGCACGGTCAGGGCGCTCGGGCTGTCGGCCGGTGATCTGCTGCTGATCGAGGAGGTGCGGGGGGCGCGTTCCGGTACGCCTGGCGACGCCGACCCGGCCCACCGCCAGGCCGTACGCCTCACCTCCGTCACCCCGGCCGTGGACCGGCTGGCGGACCAGCCCGTCCTCGAGGTCAGCTGGGCGCAGGAGGATGCGCTCGCCTTCCCGGTCTGTCTCTCCACACGCGGCGGCCCGGACTGCGAGCCGGTCGAGGATGTGAGCGTGGCGCGCGGCAATGTCGCGCTCGTCGACCACGGCCGGTCGCTGACCTTCTGCGGCTCTGCGCCCGAGACGGTCACCGTGCCGCCCGCGCCGGCCGTCCTCGGGTCCTGCGATCCGTCGGGCTTCGGCTGCTGGGACCGCGACGAGGGAAATGAGACGGCCGATCTGATCAACACCCGTCTCCACCAGACCCGTTCGGGCCGTCTGCTGACCGCCGAGCAGATACGCGAGCTGTTCACCGTCGTCGGCGAGGACGCGACCGAACGCGCCGGTCTCGGCCTGGAACTCGCGGGCCGACGGCGCGAGAAGGTCGTGCCCGGCACCGCCTATGCGCAGGCCGAGGCGCTGGCGACGCTGCTGGCGCAGGTCGTCTACCCGGGCATCCCGGCGCGCTTCCGGCCGGTGTTGCAGCGCTCCCCCGTGGTCCAGTCCGTGCCGTTCCCCGACCCGCAACACGTCTCGGCCGGGCAGGCCACGCGACTGGCGGCCGTCCCGGGCCGTGTCCGGCAGCGTCTGGTGGAGCTGTGGCGCAGCGCCCGCGATGGCGACGGGCTCACCGAGCCGGAGATCGCCGAGCTGACGGTGCTGTTCGGGCTGCGGGTGCTCGAGCGTCTTGAGCTGCGCCGCCACCCGGTGCGCGCGCTGCGCGAGTTGCTGCACCGCAGTGAGCGGCTGCTGACCGCGAAGCTGCGGCGGCTCGACGTACTGTCGGCGCGGGCGCGCGCGGGCGCGGTACTCGACGCGGGCATCGCCTGGGAGATCGCGCACACCTGGGGCCCTGAGTACGCGGCCGGGCTGCACCCGGACGAGCCGGTGCTGCGCGGTCCTGCCGCAGCGCTCGTACAGGACCCGCGGGCCGCGCTGCCCGCGGTGACCTTGACGGACGACGACGAGCAGTGGACCCCGAAGCGGGATCTGCTGAGCAGCGGTCCGCGGGAGCGGCACTTCGTCGGTGAGCTGGAGGACGACGGCCGGATCGCGCTGCGCTTCGGCGACGGACGGCACGGCGCGCGCCCGCACCCCGGCGCCCGGCTGGAGCTGCACTACCGCCTCGGCGGCGGCACGGCGGGCAATGTCGGCGCGGAGGCCATCAACCATCTGGTGCTGTGCCGCGATCCGCAGGAGTCGGACGCCGGGGACCCGATGCCGGTGGCGGGAGTGCGCAATCCGCTGCCCGCAGTCGGCGGCACCGAGCCCGAACCCGTCGAGCAGGTACGCCAGTTGGCCCCGCTCGACCTGAAGCGCACTCGGCTGCGCGCCGTCACCGCCGAGGACTACGCGGCGCTGGCGTCGAAGCTCCCTGGCGTGCAGCGCGCGGCCGCCGAGATCCGCTGGACCGGCAGCGTGCAGGAGGCGCATGTCGCCGTCGACGCGCTGGGGTCCGGTGAGCCCTCTCCCGAACTGCTCGACTCGGTGTCGTACGCACTGGAGAGCTACCGCCGGATCGGGCACGACCTGGTCGTGGGACCGGCCAGGGCGGTGCCGCTGGACATCGCGCTCGCGGTGTGCGCCGCGCCCGGCCATCAGCACGGCCAGATCCTCGCCGAGCTGTACCGGCTGCTGGGCAGCCGGCGGCTGTCCGACGGACGGATCGGCTTCTTCCACCCCGACGCGCTGAGCTTCGGCGGACCGGTGCGGCTCAGCCGTCTGGTGGCCGCTGCCGCCGGCGTACAGGGCGTGGAGAGCGTACGAGTGACCCGGCTGAGCCGGCTTTTCCACGAGGACCCACTCGACCACACGGCACTGGAGGCAGGCGTGCTGCGGCTCGGCCCGCTGGAGATCGCGCGATGCGACAACGACCCGGACCGGCCCGAGAACGGCCGGCTGACCATCGAGCTCGGCGGAGGTGCGCGATGAGTGGCGCCTGCGGCTGCGGCTGCGCCGGACACGACGAACGCCACGCGCCCGAGGCTCACCGGGGGTCCGGGGGTCGTCCTCCGGGAATTCCCGGCACGGCTCCAGGCCGAACTGCCCTGAACTACCGGGTGGGCGAGTACGGCTCGTTCCTGGCGGCCATGCTCGACCGTCTCGCCTCCCCCGCCTATCCGGCGCTGCGCGGGCTGACCGTCCGCACCCCGGACGATCCGGCGATCGGTCTGCTGGACTCGTGGGCGGTCGTCGGCGACCTGCTCACCTTCCACTCCGAGCGCATCGCCGACGAGGGCTATCTGCGTACCGCCAACGAACACCGCTCACTGGCGCTGCTCGGGCGGCTGGTCGGACACCGGCCACGGCCCGGTATCGCGGCCGACACGCATCTCGCGTACACGCTGGACCGGGATCCGCGGGCCGAGGACGTACCGGTGCTGATTCCGCGCGGTTCGCGCAGCAACAGCGTGCCCACCACCTCCGACGAGGAGTCGCAGGCCTTCGAGACCAGTGAGGACCTGATCGCCCGCTGGGCGTGGAACGAGCCGGCGGTGCGTCGGCGCCGGCCTGCCCTGCTCACGCCCGACGATCTGCGCAAGCGGTCCGAGATCTTCGTCTGGGGCACCGACACCTCGCTGCAGACCGGGGACAAGCTGCTGTTCGTCTTCGGCGGGGACCAAGAGGCGGGCGGGCAGCGGCTGTTGCTGCCGGTCGCGCGTGTCCGGATCGACCGGGACGACGAGGTGACGGCCATCGGGCTGCCGCAGTCCGCGCCGGCGTCGCTGACCGAGCTGGTGGCGGAGCTCCGCGAGTGGATCACCGAGGACGAACGGGAGGTCGAGGAGGGCGAGGCGACGCCCGACAACCCCAACCCGCGTCCGGTCAGCATGATCATCGCGGAGTTCGACGCCCAGGTGCTGGCGCCGCTCCGCGCCGATCTGGACGGGATCAAGTCCCCGGCGCAGTTCGCCCGGCGGCTTGCCGATCCGCATGACCGGCTCGCGGAGGCGCAGGCCGTCGCCGCTCCGTACGAGGAAGTCGCCGCCTGGTTCGAGCAGTTGGAGGCGGTGGTCGGTGAGCTGAGGGAGCGGGCAGCCGATCTGGAGCCCTCGCAGCCTGTGACTCCCCCATCGGCCGCTGTGGCGCACTCTCCGGCCATGCGGGCGCTCGGCGCCGTCCTGCCGGCGCTGCGCACCCGGGTCGTACGGCCGCCGTCCGGCGCCCGCGCGCTGTCGCACGATCCGGGCCGGTACTTCGCGCCCGGCTCCGACCTCGGCGCGCAGCTGCTGTCCGCGCTGGATCCCAGGGTCGCCGACGGGTTGTACGCGGCGTGGCGGCAGGCAGCTCCGGCCGTGCCCGCCTTGCTGCGCGAACTGCAGTCGATGCGGGTGACCGCGGCTCCCTTCGGGGCGACGGCGCCGCTCAAGCCCGTACAGGACGAGCGTGGCCGGGTCATCCGGCAGGTGGACTGGCCGCTCACCGGCTCCGCACTGACCACCATGCGGGTCGTGTACGACACGGCGGGCCGGGTGCCGGTGCGCGCGGAGTTCCAGCACACGGAGACGGGCGACTCGGTGCAGCGGTCGGAGAATCTGCCCGGCGGGATCACGTTCGGCCTCGGCCCCGGCCGGGTCTCGCTGCAGACCCGTGCGGGTCAGGACCACGATCTGAGCTGGCTGACCAGGCGCCCTGCGGACTCCCAGGAGCCTGGTGTGACCGCCCAGTTCTTCTCCGGGCTTCCCGAGCGGACCGTCTTCGTGTCCCGCCCCGCCGAGGACGGGCGAGTGCATGTGGCCGTGCACAACGGCGAACCGGTCAACTGGCTGCTGTCGCCCGGCGAGCACAAGCAGGTCACCCACGGCGGGTTCGAGGTGACCGTGCGGTACACGGTCGGCACCGAGCCGGCGAATGTCGAGGTCGGCATTGCGACCGTGCCGGAGCAGGCGAACCGTCGTGTCCTGCCGCTCGACTCCGTGCAGGACGGGATCACCGTCGGCAGCTGGGTCGCGATCGAGCGCCCCCGTAAGGGCGCGGATGATCCGGACGGGATCCCGGGTGACAGGAAGCTCGCCTTCGTGACCACCCGGGTCACCTCGGTGCGCACCGCCGCGTACACCAACTACGGCATCACGGGCCGCGGCACCGAGCTCACGCTCGCCGATCCGTGGCTCGACGAGCACGACGTCCTGCTCTCGGCGATCCGTGACACCACCGTGCACGCGGGCGGTGTGGCGCTGCGCCCGGCCGACGAGCCGCTGGGCGAGGATGTGCACGGCAATGAGCTCGAACTGGCCGAGCTGTACGACGGGTTGCGGCCCGGACGCCATCTGGTGGTGTCGGGCGAGCGCACCGACATCCCGAACACGGCCGGCCTGCGTGGCACGGAACTGGCGGTGATCGCTTCGGTGGAGCAGCACCTCGACCCGCAGTTGCCCGGCGACCATGTCCATACGAAGCTGACGCTCACCACGGATCTGGCCTATCGCTACCGCCGTGACACGGTCCGCATCCAGGGCAATGTGGTGCCCGCGACGCACGGCGAGAGCCGGGACGAGCCGATCGGCAGCGGCGACGCCGACCGGACCAACCAGACGTTCACGCTCTGGCAGTCGCCGCTGACATGGCTGCCTGCCGACAACCCGCTGGGGGCGACTCCGACCCTGGAGGTGCGCGTGGACGGGCTGTTGTGGCATGCGGTGGACAGCCTGGCCGGACACGGACCGCGTGAGCGGGTCTATGTCTCCGGGACGGCCGGGGACGGGCGTACCACGGTGGTCTTCGGCGACGGTGTGCACGGCGCGCGGCTGCCCACCGGACACGAGAACGTCCGGGCCCGGTACCGCTTCGGCACCGGAAAGGCAGCCAACGTCCGGGCGGAGCACATCACTCAGGCGATCACCAGGCCGCTGGGCGTCACCGCGGTCACCAATCCGCAGCCCGCCACGGGCGGTGCGGACGCCGACGGTCCCGGCCTGACCCGGCGCACGATCCCGCTCGCGGTCTCCGCGCTCGACCGGCTCGTGTCCGTCACGGACTACGAGGACTTCGCTCGTTCGCGGGCGGGCATCGGCCGGGCAGCGGCACGCGAGATATTCGACGGAAGGCGGCGCATGCTGCATGTGACCGTCGCCGGAGTGGACGACATCGCGATTGCCGACGACTCCGAGGTGCTGCGTGCGCTGCGCTCCTCGCTCGCCGAGTACGGAGACTCGCGGCTTCCGGTCCGGGTCGATGTACGCGAGCTGGTGCTGCTGCTGCTCGCGGCGAAGGTGAAGGTCGCCCGCGACCACACCTGGACGGTGGTCGAGCCGAGGCTGCGGCAGGCGCTGCTGCGTGAATTCGGCAGCGGGCGGCGTAAGTTGGGTCGTCCCGCACTGCTGTCCGACGTCCTGGCGACGGCCCACTCGGTGCCCGGTGTGGACTATGTCGACGTGGACGTCTTCACCGGGGTGCCGGCGTCCGTCACTGCTGACGGGCTGACCGGGCTCGCGGAAGCCCTCGCCGAGCCGCGGACCGCGGTCGGGGCCCGGCTCGCCGAGTACGACGAGGACGTGCACCGGGTCACCGCCGAGGCCGGCGAGACGCTCACCGAGATCGCCGCCGGATACGGCATTTCGCTCGCCGAACTGCTGCGTCTGAACCCGGACATCACCGATACCCGGCGGCTCGGGAAGGGACGGGCGGTGTGCGTCTTCCGAGGCATCCGGCCGGCCCAGCTCGCCCTGTTGTCACCGCATGTCGCGGACACGCTGATTCTCACGGAGGTCACCGCATGAGCAGGGAACCGGACGGGCTCGCGGAGCTGCTCCCGCAGTGGCACCGTCTGCGGGACGCCGATGGCGGTGAGCCACTGCGCGCACTGCTGGCGGTGATCGCCGAGCAGGCCGACCTGGTGCGGGACGGCGTCGAGCAGAACTACGAGGACTGGTTCGTGGAGACCGCGGCGCCCTGGGTGCTGCCGTATCTCGGCGATCTGGTCGGCTACAAACCGCTGCCGGGCTACGAACGCGTGCAGGCGAAGGGGCTTCAGGGTGAGGACGGGGACGAATCGCGCAGCCGTCTCGCCGAGGCTCTCGCGCCGCGTCGCGATGTCGCCGCGACCGTCGCCAACCGGCGGCGCAAGGGCACTCCCGCGCTGCTGGAGGAGCTGGCCGAGGAGGTCGCCGGGTGGCCTTCGCGGGCCGTGGAGTTCTCCCGGCTCCTCTCCCACCAGCAGCCGGTCAAGCTGTACGGATCGGGGACGGAGGCCGTCAACGCGCGCCGGCTCGAGCGCGGCCGGCTCGTCGACGTGCGGGAAGGGGCGGCGCTGGATCTGGCAGGCGGTCCCTTCGGTACGGTCGCGCAGACGGTGAATGTGCGGCGGGCCGGTTCGGCGCGTACGCAGGGCGGCTACTCCCCGGCCGGGGTGGGGCTGTTCGTATGGCGGCTGAAGCCGTATCACGTGACCGGAGCGCCCGCGTACTGCGTCGACCGGGCCCGTAACCTCTACACCTTCTCGATTCTGGGCAATGACTCGCCGCTGGTGACCAAGCCGGTGCCGGAGCCGTCGGCGACCCACATCGCGACGATCGACAATGTCCCCGCGTACATCCGGCGCAGGCAGCTCGCCGACCGGCTCGCGGACTACTACGGGCCCGGCAAGAGCTTCACGATCTGGCGCGACGGGCAGGACGAGCCGGTGCCGCTGTCGGACATCGTGGTGGCGGATCTGACGGACTGGCGCTACCGCCCCAAGCGCGGGCAGGTGGCCGTCGACCCGGCGCTGGGCCGCATCGCCTTCGGCTCGCGCTCGGCGCCGCGGCAGGGCGTCTGGGTCACCTACCACTACGCGTTCGGGGACGACACGGGCGGCGGCGAGTACCCGCGCGACCGTGAGACGCCGGTGGCGGCGAAGCTGTATCAGGTCGGTCCGGGGCAGACGTATCAGCGGATCATGGACGCGTACAACGACTGGCGCACCGACCGGCGGGCGGGGCGCTGCGGGCCCGACGGCATCATCGAGATCACGCACAGCGGCGCCTACCAGGAGCAGCTGGACTTCGATCTGGATCCCGGCGACCGTCTGGAAGTGCGCGCGGCCGAGGGCACGCGGCCGGTGATCCGGCTGCTCGACTGGTACAGCAACCGGCCCGACGCGCTCAATATCCGTGCGCAGGAGGACTGCGAGGGTGACGCGCCGCGCATCGTGCTGGACGGTCTGCTGATCACCGGACGCGGACTCAATGTCACCGGGCCGGTCGGGGCTGTGGTGCTGCGGCACTGCACGCTCGTACCGGGCTGGTCGCTGGAGCCTCAGTGCGAGCCGCACTCCCCCGAGGAGCCGAGCCTGGTCCTGGACCGGACCACCGCGTGCGTGTCCATCGAGCGCAGCATCCTCGGCACCATCGAGGTGATCGGCGACGAGGTCAACCACGATCCGCTGCCCATCCACATCCGGGACAGCATTCTGGACGCCACAGGACACGAGCTGCCGGCGTTGTCGGCGCCGGACTGCCGCCATGCGCACGCTGTGCTGCACGCGCACCGCACCACCGTCATCGGCGAGGTCCACACCCATGCGGTGGAGATCGCCGAGAACAGCATCTTCACCGGGCGGATGCAGGTCGTCCGGCGGGGCATCGGCTGTATGCGGTTCTCGTATGTGCCGCCCCTCTCGCGCACTCCGCGCCGCCACCGCTGCCTGCCGGATCTGGTGGGCCGTGAGAACGCGCAGGTGGTCCGGCCGCTGTTCACCAGTGAGCGGTACGGCACCCCCGCGTACGGGCAGTTGACCGCGGGTTGCGCGCAAACCCGGACGTCTGGGGGTTGTCCCTCAGGTAGTTGCTGCTGCGGGCGCGGTGCCGAGGACGGCTCCGAGATGGGCGCCTTCCACGATCTCTACCAGCCGCAGCGCGAGGACAGCCTGCGGGCCCGGCTCGCCGAGTACACCCCGGCCGGTACCGACGCCGGGATCATCCCCGTCACCTGACACGACTTTTCACCGACTGCCGAACGACGACTGTCGAACTTCCGAGGGGGACCCCTTCCCATGCACGCAGACATCTCCCGCATCACCTTCCGGCCGGACCGGCACTACTCGGCGGTGATCGCACAGCAGGGCCGCGTACAGCTGGACGCGGATGCCAATGAGCAGGCCGCGATCCAGCTGGTCCAGGCTCGTACAACCGTTGCCGACCTGATCGGGCAGCACGGCGGCCCGCGCGGCGCCACCGGCTTCGCGCTGGGTTTCGTGGGCGGCGGCCGGGAACTTGACGATCTGTCCATCGGCGGCGGCCGTTACTACGTGGACGGCATCCTGCTGGATGCGGCACGTCCGCAGCCCGGAGTGCCGGTCGTCGACGACGGGCACGCGGCCGAGGATGGCGACACGGACGCGCCCGCCGAGGCACAGCCGCCGGCCACCTGGACGTACTGGGACCAGCCGGACGGTCACCGGGACCCGGAGCGCCCCGGTGACCGGCTGCCGACCCAGTTTCCGTATCTCGCCTATCTGAAGGTGTGGGAGCGCTCGGTCACCGCGGCCGAGGACCCGCTGCTGCGGGAGGTGGCGCTGGGGTCCGCGATGCCCGACACGGCGGCCCGGCTGAAGGTCGTCTGGCAGGTGCTGCCGCTGGCCGGCTCGCAGCTGGAACTCGAGGACGGGGCGACCAAGGACCAGGTCCGCGCAGCGTTCGCGAAGTGGGCAGCGGCGCAGGGGCCGACCGCTCGGATGGCGGCCCGCAGCGAGCGTCCCGAGCACGCGGACGAGGACCCGTGCCTGGTGAAGCCGGACGCCCGGTACCGGGGCCAGGAGAACCAGATGTACCGGGTGGAGATCCACGAGGGCGGCGCGGCGAAGGACGCGACCTTCAAATGGTCCCGGGAGAACGGCTCGGTGACCTTCCCTGTCGACGAACTGGACGGTACATGGGCGGAGTTGGCCTCACTCGGCAGTGACGACAAGCTCGATCTGAACGTAGGCGACCTGGTCGAGTTCGTGGACACCGCCTACACCAGCCGTGGTGAGCCGCTGCCGCTGCTGCGGGTGGAGGAGGTCGACCTGCCGGGCCGCCGGGTGCGGCTCTCCGGCGAGCCGGATCCTTCGGTCGGCAGGCGCCCCGGACTCCACCCGTTCCTGCGGCGCTGGGACCACCGGTCGGGTTCGTCCCGGCACACGAGTGGCTCCGGCCGTACGAAGCAGGGCGCATCGAAACTGCGCAACGGCGCGGTCCGGATCGAGGAGGGCGGCTGGCTGCCGCTGGAGGACGGGGTTCTTATCCACTTCGAGCCGGGCAGGACGTATCGGCCCGGTGACTTCTGGACCGTTCCGGCGCGTACGGCGACGGGCAATGTCGAGTGGCCCACGGATGCGGCGCGCCGGCCGCTGCTGCAGGCCCCGGCCGGGATTCAGGCGCACTACGCGCCGTTGGCCTGGGTGCTGGGCGAAGGTTCGGTCGCGGATCTGCGGATGACGTTCGGGCCGCTGGCGGCCGTGATCCCGGCCGCGGACGAGGAGGCGCTGGCGGCGGAGGCCTCGGCCGAGGCGGAGGCCGCGGCTGCCGAGACTGCTGCGGCGGCCGGTTCGGGCGCGCAGACGGCGGGGCAGGACGACGAGGGACAGCCCGAGAACTGACGTACCAACCGGGAAGGAGCACCACGATGGCAACGCCTCTGTCCGCCGACAAACTGCTCAAGGCCCTTCGCGACGAAGGGCTTCAGGTCGTCGAGCACCGTAGCTGGCGCACACACAACCGCAACCACAAGGGTCCGTGGGGGCCCATGCACGGGGTGATGATCCATCACACCGTGACCTCTGGCACCCAGAACTCCGTGGACATCTGCTACAACGGCCACTCGAGTCTGCCGGGGCCGCTGTGCCACGGGGTGATAGCCAAGGACGGCACCATCCACATGGTCGGCAACGGGCGCGCCAACCACGCCGGGCTCGGCGACGACGACGTCCTGCGCGCGGTGATCAACGAAACGGCGCTGCCCGGAGACAACGAGGCCAACACCGACGGCAACCGCTACTTCTACGGCTTCGAGTGCGTCAACCTCGGCAATGGCACGGACCCGTGGCCTGCTGCCCAGCTGGAGGCCATCGAGAAGGCGGCGGCCGCGATCTGCCGGGCGCACGGCTGGACGTACCGCTCGGTGATCGGGCACAAGGAGTGGCAGCCGGGGAAGATCGACCCGCGCGGCTTCACGATGGACTCGATGCGCGGCCGGATCAAGGCGCGTCTGGCCGGTAAGCCGGGCGGCCCGACCAAGCCGCCGGCGCCGAAGCCCCCGGCGACGTTCGAGCCGTTCCCGGGCGCCGCGTTCTTCCAGGCCGGACGGCACAGTCCCATCATCACGGCGATGGGAAAGAGACTGGTGGCCGAGGGCTGCGGGCGGTACGAAGTGGGCCCGAGCCCGGACTGGTCGGAAGCGGACCGCAAGTCGTACGCCGCATGGCAGCGCAAGCTGGGCTTCTCGGGGAGCGACGCCGACGGCATCCCGGGAAAGTCGAGCTGGGACAGACTCAAGGTGCCCAACGTCTGACCGCGCCCTGTACGACACCGGCCGGACGGCTCTCCTTGGACGAGGGCCGCCCGGCCGCTGCGTGCCCTGTAGCGTTTCGCGCGAGGATGATCGGCTTCCGGCTGGAGGGCATATGGGCAAGGACGCGATCGTGGTCGTCGGAGCCGACGAGGTACGTGCGGCCCTGCCCATGGCAGCGGCGATCACCGCGCTCCAGGACGCGCTGCGCAACGGGCTCGACCCGGAGGCCGATCCCGCCCGCACCGTGGTCCCGGTCGAGCATGGGCAGCTGCTGCTGATGCCGTCGCACTCCCGCCGCTACGCCGGCGTCAAGATCGCCACGGTGGCGCCGGGGAACCCCGCCATCGGGCTGCCTCGTATCCAGGGCAACTACCTGCTGCTGGACGCAGCGACGCTCGGCCCGCTGGCCGTTCTCGACGGAGTCGCGCTGACCGCCGTCCGTACCGCGGCAGTCTCGGCGGCCGCCGCCGATCTCCTCGCCGTACCGGACGCCGAGCGTCTCGTCGTCTTCGGCACCGGACCGCAGGCGCACAGTCACATCGAGGCGCTGTGTGCTGTCCGCCCGGTCCGGCACATCACAGTGGTCGGCCGCGAGCTCGACCGGCTCGCCGGCTTCCTTCAGCAGTACGGGGATTCGGATCCTGTGGTGGAAGCGGGTACGGCCGACGCGGTGGCGCAGGCGGATCTGGTCGCCTGCTGCACCACCGCGCGCACTCCGCTGTTCGACGGGGCGGCCCTGTCCGCGCACGCGACCGTCGTCGCCGTCGGCTCCCACGAACCTGATGCCCGCGAGGTGGACGACGAGACGGTGCGCCGCTCGACGGTGGTCGTCGAGGCGCGGGGCGCGGCACTGCGCGAGGCGGGCGACGTCATTCTGGCCATCGGCTCCGGAGCGCTGGAAGCCGATTCCCTCGTCGGCCTCGCGGAGCTCGCCCGCGGCACGGTCACGACCGAAGGCTCCCGCCCCCGGCTCTTCAAGAGCGTCGGCATGGCCTGGGAGGACCTGGTCGTCGCCGGTGTCGCCTACGAGGCGCACATCGGCTAGGGCCAATGCCGTGGACTCTGTTGGTGATGTTGACGGGGTCACACAGTGGCTGAGCACAGGGTGCGGAAGCGGGTGGCCCGGCGTCGCGTTCTGGGTTCGGCATCGAGCCAGTCCGCGACACGGGCGATGTTGCAGGCCGGCGCGGTGAGCACGTGCTGGACGTGGGTTTTCACCAGGCCGCGGTAGCGGGAGCGGCGCAGGCCGTGGACGCGGACGTACTGCGAGAGAGTGGCTTCGATGCCAGCACGGATTGCGTAGCGGTGCTGCCATTGTTCAGTGGCCTGGTCGAGCCGGTTGCGCATCTGGATCTCGTGGAGTTCGCGGGTGGGCAGCAGGGCGAGGGCCCGGGGCCGGGTGGCGGAGGTGGTGCACTGCGAGCGGACCGGGCAGGCCAGGCAGTCGGCCATGGCGATCTTGACCTGGATGTAGTCGTGTCCGCTGATCCGCAGCGGTCTCCACTCCCGGCTGACCACGCCCTGCGGGCAGGTGGCCTGCTGGTGGTCCCAGTTGATGGGGAAGGCGGACTTGGCGAAGCCCGAGCCGGCCTTGGCCCGGTGGCTGTGGTCGGGGACCACCGGGCCGAGCAGGGTGATGCCGTGCACCCGAGCGGCCCGTTCGATGTGCGCCGGGGTGATGTAGCCGGCGTCGACGACGTGCTCGCAGGGCAGTAACGCCCGCTTGGCGAGGTCGTCGTGGATGGTCTGGGTCATCTCGACGTCCTGCACGGTGGAGTGCGTCGTGGCCACGTGGACCACCAGCTCGGGGCGCTGTTCGTCGCAGGACTCGGTCAGATGGACGCGGTAGCCGCTCCAGGCGGTGTCCCGCTTGACCGCAGCGACACCGCAACCACCCCCACCGACGACACCACCCCGCCATCATCCAGCCAAGCACCCACCACACCAGCTGTCAGCACCCACCAACATCACCAACAGAGTCATGGCCTTGGGCTTTGGGGCCCGACGGAGTCTTGCTATCCGACTCTCGGTTGCCGGCCATGCGTCGCCGGCTGTCCCTCGTGCATGTGCGTGGACCTCGGTCCGCGCACTCAAGAAGAGTGCGCGGACCGTCCCCTCCTGTTGCCACCCTGCTCGCGCCGTCGCCGATGGCACGGCAGCGTGAGTCCTCGGGGCAGGCGGCCCCAGGGTCAGCGGTATGTGTAGAACTTGGTGTGGTCGAGCATGTCCTGCGGCGTGATGTCGTTCCACGGTTTCATCGTGTCGCGCAACCCGATGACGTTGCGCGGGGCGGTGGCCGGCAGGTATCCGGAGGACGGGTGCAGCCTTTGCCAGTCGGCCCACAGTTTGTCGATGAAGCAGTGGTGAAGCCAGAAGACCGGATCGTTCGGCGAGGCTCCGGTGGTCATCTGGCCGCCGACCCAAACGTGCACCCGGTTGTGGAGGTTCGGGCCCCGCCATCCTTCGACGTGGTTGCGGAAGCTGTTGGACCTGCTGTTCCACGGGGCGGCGTCGTAGGTGGGCATGGCCAGCACGGCGTCAACTTCGGCCCTGGTGGGCAGTTCCCCGACACCGACACCCAGTGCTCGCCGCAGAAACGTCCTGCCGTCGACGCGTATGTTCAGGGGCCAGTTTCCGCTTGTGAAGGCGAAGGGGCCGGAGGAGACCCGGCCGTCTCCGGTGCGGCCGTCGCCGCCGAGGAAGTTGTCCGCCCACAGAGAGCTGCGGGGTGTGCGGTCGACGGTCCAGTCCCAGTAGGGAAGGGTGACGGAGGGATTGATGCTCTGCAGTGCCTGCTCGAACTGCAGCAGGAACCGGCGGTGCCAGGGGAGGAACGACGGTGAGCGGTGTCCTGTTCGTTCGCCGTCGTCGGTGTCGCTCATGATGAAGGCGTTGTGCGTGGTGATGAACTCGTCGTAGCGGCCCTGACGCTTCAGCTCGAGGAGGGCGTCGACGAAGTCCCGGCGTTCGGTGGCGGTCAGATCTGCCTGGTTCTTGCGGTCTGCCATGCGACGATCCTTTGCTGGGGGGCTAGTACGCGCTGTCAGACGGTGACCGGCACCAGCGTCGCGCCATGTAACTCCCTCACTGCGGCGCGGGCGGCATCACGCGGCGTGCGGTGCGTTTCGTAGTGGTTGATGACGCTGATCCAGGTGCCGTCGGCGTTCTGCATGATGTGCAGATCGTCGTCGTCCACGCGGACGACGAACCCCATCGATATCTGACTGTCCTCGGAAGGCCGCGTGCCCCCGTGGGAGCCATGGGCGGCGTGGGTACCGTGATCCTCGTCGGCCGGCCAGCCCTCTATGTGTCGGCCCAGATACATCTCGTTGAAAGGCTCCAGCACCTGTGCAGCGCTCGCTGCGAGTGGACGGCTGGCATTGGTCTGCGGCTCATGGGGTGTGCCGGAGCGTGCTGCATTCGCTGTAGCGACGGCGGCTGGGCCAGCGAGCACGGCTCCGGCAACCACCACCATCGACCCTCGAACAACGTCGCGACGGGTGAGACCTTGCACGTTCTCTCCTCTCGTCCGTTGACTGCAGGCGGCGAACACGCACAGCAGGAACGTTTCGCCGCGAGAGGGCGGGGGCCGTCCTCTGCCGCCACATGCTGACAGCAGCGCTCGAACTTGGGAGAGGGCGCAGGAATAACGCGGTCAAGAACGAGACAAGATTGGGTGGAAAGTACACCGTTCAAAAACGAAGATCTTCCGGCGCAGCCCCTGAGCCGCCCGGATCGGGTAGAAATGCATGCTGTCACATCGCTTGCATGCGGAAATCTTGCAGCTGTCACTGTCCCGTCCGGTGCCGAGTCGGTCGGGACAACTTGACGGGATTGCACAGCTAGCGGTGCACCGGCGGGGTAAAAGCATGGGCTTGCCCGCCGACCTGAAGCGGTACTGAGGATCCCCCCGAGATGCGGAGGATGTTGACAGCGGGTCAGGTGGGATTCATGAGAAACGTCCGTGGTGGTTGGGGAAGCCCGCCGCCTCCCCGCGCAGGGAGGAGACCCCGATCATCGGGCCGCTGCGGCCGCCCTCGCGCCACGCGGCCTCGCTCTGGGCGAGCAGATCCAGCGAGGGCACGAGCACCAACACCCGGCCCGCAGCACGGAGCTCCTCCGCGCCGCGGGCCGCCACCCCAGTCTTCCCGGATCCGGTCGCCATGATCACCTGAGTCCGCAGCCCTCAACACCGTGACTCCTTTGGTGATCTTCGCGGGGGCTGACGGTCGAGCAGATTCTTGGTTCACTGATCGGCAGCTGGGCGTGATGGCGCTTCCTGGAAATCACCACCCCCGCTCACCTCTTTCGCCACACTTGCTCGCCTTGGTCCCCACTCCAACTCCCGTGCTCTGCCTGCTGTCTGTGCAGCGGGTCCGCCCGACTGCGCGGCGCGTGCCAGGGGCCGCGGGGCAGGTGGGACTTCTCAAACACGCCCTACGGCTTCGGGAGGCTGTCGTTGCGTGCCGTGCAGTCCTTGGGTGTCGGTTTGCCGGTCGGCCAGGCGAGGCCGACGAAGCGGATACGACCCGGGACGTCCGGGGCCAGCTCGACCACGGAGACTGCCTTGTTGAACGGGTTTCCGTAGTTGTCGAGGCAGATCCAGCCGCTCGCGCCGTCGACCTTGCCCATGCCGTGCAGCCGCAGCCAGGAGTCGCTGATCCGTCCCAGCGTGGGGATGACAGGATCGCCGTCGTCGCGCATCCGGATGGCGGTGATCGCGGTGAGGCCGGCGTCGTAGAAGGTGATGGTGCGGGAGTCGATGAGGTCCACCGGGCCGATGTTGCCGACCGCCGGGCTGGTTGAGAGCGTGGCGAGCGTACGGTAGGCGGCCGGGGATCCGCCTGTGGCGGGCGCCTCGGGGCCGGTCCAGGCCTCGGGGTGGGCGACCGCGGCGTACTGCAGGGTCACACCCTTGCGGAAGGCGCTCCATTCGAGGCGCTTGTCGGAGGAGAGCGTGGAGGCACCGGATCCGGTGATGACCTTGTACTTCTTCTCGGTGCAGCCTCGATTGCCGAGTTCGTTGATGAACTGCCGCAGCTGTACGGGCCGTCCGGCGAAGTAGACGACCTTGGCGGACGAGGTGCAGATGGTGTCGACCATCTGGTCGAAGGCGTTGGCCGTGGCGCCTTCCTCGTGGAACTCCTCCGGCGCCCGGTACTGCTCGGGGGCGCGCGGTGAGCCCTTGGTCCGCTCGGCGAAAGCGCGCTTGAGGGCGTCGACGTAGTTGTCGCCGGTGCGGATGTCCTCCACAACCAGGGTGTTCCGGGGATCGATGCCCTTGTTGAAGTGGGACAGCGCGGCGGCCTGATCGCTGGTGGTGGGGACGACGCGGGCCAGCCCTCGATAGGCGTTGGGGGTCTTCGCGCTGTTGCCGGAGTCGTCGGCGGGGGTGGGGCCGCCGACGACGGGGATATGACGTTCGTTGGTGAGATAGGCGATGGCCTGCTGCGGAAAGGTGGTGGTGTACTAGAATACGAAAAACGCACGCAGATTCGCGCTTCCGCTCTGGGAGAGGGTGCCGAGCTGCTCCGCCACGGGCCGCCAGTGGGTGTGGCTGCGGCCCGGGTTGGCGAGCAGCAGCCGGATCGCGGGCTTCTTGCTGTTGGAGTCGTGGTTGGCCCGGTACTGGGCCAGATAGGCGCCCTGCACCTCGTGGAGTGTCTTGTCCTGCTCGAAGGCCTGGACGGGCGCCATCGGCAGCATGACGGCGATGGAGACGTAGTCGCCCTTGATGTTGTCGTTCTCGGCCTTGATCCGGGCGCTGACCTCCTTGAGGTTGGGGGCGAACACATAACTGCCGTCGGTCACTCCGGTGCACTCCTCCGTGCCTTCGGATCCGCGTTTCTCGACGCCTTTCCCGCAGCCGGGGTCGGTGCCGAAAAACGCCAGACCGGTCCAGGCGGCGCCGCCGAGCATCGCCAGTGCCGCCAAGAGGACAGCTGCCTTGGTGAGCGGGCCGCCGGGAAGTCTCCTGATGAAGGACGTCATGACGGGGACCCTTCCGAGATCGGCAAGTCGGGGGCTTGAACGCCGGCCCTCAGGCGGGCCGGCCAGGCGGCGGATGCCTCGCGGTAGGGGCCGTTCGCGGCTTTGTTGCCGTACAGCGTCTCCAGCGCGATACGGATGCTGGTCAGATCCTCCTCGCACGGCGCCAGGGTGAGCGGATCGGACAGCTGCCACAGAATGGGGACGAGGCTGCTGACCGCGTCGTGCTGCGGGCCTGCTCCTTCGCTGCCACAGGCCGTGCAGGAGAACGGGCCGGCGCTGTCCGGTGGTTCGTAGCCCTCGCGCGGATGCGGTGCGGAGCAGATCAGGTTCAGCGCGGCGAGCCACAGCGCCGGGGACGTGCCGGTGAACCGGTGGTGGAGCCCGCACACGACTTCGTCCAGCCGCCCCAGGGCGAGGGTGTGGTACAGGTACGTATCGCCTCGTGGATCGCAGAGCGAACGCAGGCGCAGATGCGTGTCCCGCCACGTCTCGTGGGACGTGGTCGACGCGAGCCGGTGCCGCAGCAGCAGGTCGAGTGCGCGGTCGCCGTCCAGGCAGGCGCGGATGCGGTAGTCGTCGGCCTCGCGGACCCGGGCGGCGACGAGGTCTTCGGAGTGGTCCTCCGGGTGGGCGAAGGTCCACAGCCCGCGTCGGGTGCCGGCGTCGACCGCGGCCGACAGCAGTACGAGGCGGTCGCGCATCGCGGACTGCGGCAGCAGCTTGTCGAGGAGCTCCGGAGTGGCGGCGTCCAGCAACTCACGGCTGCGTATGGCGCCCGCTTCCCGCACCCGCCGGATGGCGGTGTCGGCGAGCGTACGGGCACTGGCCGCGCGGCCCCCGCTGTAGCGGGCGACGAGCCGCGGCAGATGGTCGGGGTAGTCGACGGCGCTGAGCATCTCGCCGATGTGGCCGTGTTCGACGGAGGGGATACGGAGCACAAGGGGCCGTCCTTGCGGTGCGGCGTCCCCGGCGACCTCGCTCAGCGGCGCGAACTGCTCCCCTCTGCCGAGGGATGTTGCGATGACGACCGGCCGGGTGGGGTCCCCCTCGCCGGCCACGTCGCCGGATGCGAGCAGCCCGACAAGCGTATGGCCGACGTCGGTGTGCGCGTTGTCGAGGAGAATCAGCGGCCGGGGCTGCCTGTTGAGCCGGCGCAGGCGCCCGTAGTTCCCGTCGATGTCGGCGAGAAAGGCTGCGACAAGGTGTTCCTCGGCGGTACGCCGCCGGTCGTCCAGCCGCCGGAAGCCGCGTACGAACCGGAACAGCCGCTGCAGTGAATCGCCCTGGTATCCCTGTGACCGGTGCAGCCGGCCGCCCCACCATGCGAGCGCGCCCCGGTCCGGCCTGCCCTTGAGGAGCTGGGTACGCGCGGTGTCCAGGACGATTCCTGCCATGGCGTCGAGCCCCGGCACGCCGGACAGTACCTGCGGCAGGTTCTCGGAGACGATGTCGATCCATCTGCCCAGGCTTTCGCGTCGGCGCTTCACGTCCGGGTCCTCAGCGATGATGAAGGCCCGCAGATCCGCCTCGGCGCGCCGCAGGTCGGGCGGCCGGACATCCACCTCGTCGCCGTTCAGCGGCCGCCAGGCGGTCACCACCAGAAGGCCGAGTGAGAGCCTCGGGAACGCCATCGGCTTTCCGAAATGCTGTACGTCCAGGCCGAGTTTGTACGCCAGCAGATACAGCAGATGGGTGATGTGTGAGGCGTTCGGGACCTCGTCGTCACTGAGCCCGGCGACACCCGGCTCACCGAATCCGGGGGCCGCGAGGTCCACGCGGGCCAGCGGAACCCGCCCGTTGTAGGCATCGTGCACCGCCTTCAGCAACGCGCTCTTGCCGCTGCCGCGCCCGCCGACGACATGGATGAGTGGCGCACCCCTGGGATAGGCGAAATCGACCCGGTACCCGCCACTCTGATGCAGGCCGACAAGCCTGGGCACAAAGCTCTCGTGCAGCGCCCCCTGACCGTACAGTCTCCCGCCCACGGCGCTCCCCCGCCTCCCGTGATTGCATGCAGGTTCATTCGATCAACTCCCCGTGCACAGAGGGAACTTACCCGACATGGGGTCGCCGAGACGCGTGTTGTGAATGCCGATGCCAACAACCGTGGCCGTGCGATATGACCAGCCGTCAGCCACACCTGACCGGGCGCGGCAAGGAGCTCGGCGATCCGGTGCGCCGAAGGTGAGTGGAGTCGTCGATCACCTTGCCAACCGCAGTCCTCAATCGTCTATTTGACGGTGGATGGGCAGGCTGCCAACAACTTCACAGGGTTTCGGTTTCCTTTATTGACACAGGAAATTAACTCACCTACGTTTCCCGCCATGCCGTCGACGTACCGCGTTGAGACGTTCCCGGCGGCCACCCCGGCCGCCTCCTCGGTGTTCACCACCGTGCTGTCCCAGGGCCCGCTCACCAGGGTGGAGCTCGCGCGCCGTACCGGGCTCTCCTCGGCCGCGGTGACCAAGGCGGTACGCCCGCTCATGGAGGCGGGCTACGTCGTCGAGGCGGCCGATGCGGCGGACGACGGTGCGCGCCCGGCCCTGGGGCGCCCCGCCAATCCGGTGCGAGTCGACGGCGGCAGAGCCCTGTTCCTCGGCGTCAAGGTGACGGCGGACGAGGTCATCGCGGTGCTGACGGACCTGTGCTGCCGCATCCGCGTCGCCCGGCACGCGCCGCTCACCCGAAGCGAACCGGCCGCCGTGCTCGACCTCATCGCCTCGCTGACGGAGGAGTTGCTGGCCGAGGCCGAGGGCTACGGAGTCCAGGTCCAGGGACTGGGCATCGCCGTCTCCGGCGATGTGGACCGCGCCGCCGGCGTGGTCAGGTACTCACCCTTCCTCGGCTGGCACGACATCGCTCTCGCCGACGTGGCAATGGAGGCAACAGGCCTTCCGGTCACTGTGGACAACGATGTCCGCGCCCTGACCATCGCCGAGCAGTGGTTCGGCGGCGGCGTGGGCTGCGCGAACTTCGCACTGGTCACCGTCGGCGCCGGCATCGGCTGCGGACTCGTCGTGAACGGCCGGGTGGTCTCCGGCTCGCACGGCGTGGCCGGCGAGATCGGCCATCTCTCCATCGACCCGCAGGGGCCGTTGTGCCACTGCGGCAATACCGGCTGTGTGGAGGCGATCGCGTCGGACTCCGCGATCGTGCGCCGTATCCGCGAAGACACCGGCCGGGACGTGGCCGACTCGGCACAGGCCCTGGAGCTGGCCCACGGCGGGAATCCCGTCGCCCGCGCCGCGTACGCACGAGCCGGCGAGGCGATCGGCCGGGCCATCGGGGCCGTGGTCAATCTCCTCGGTCCCGAGCGCGTGATCATCTCCGGCGAGGGCCTGGCGGCGTACGACCTGTTCGCCGAGCAGGTCCGAGAGGCGTTCTCCAGCGCCGCCTTCGGCACCGCCGCGCAGTGCGAGGTGACGACTCATCCGCTGCCGTTCGATGAATGGGCCCGCGGGGCCGCGGCCGCCGCGATTCAGACGTTCATCGGATCCGAACCCTGTTAGGAGAACGCCATGCTGTCCCCCGCAGCCCTCACCGCAGGAGCCGTTGCCCTCGCTGTCGCCGCCTCCCTGACCGCAGCCTCCGCGCAGGGCACACCAAGCTCACGGACCACTCCCACCGCACGCACAACTCCCGCCCAGGAAGGCGGCCTTGCCCAGAAGCCGTACATGGGCTGGAGCAGCTGGAGCATGCAGTCCAGCAAATACCCCGGGCTCAACCCCACGGGCGACTACAGCTACCTCACCGAAGCCAACGTCCTCAAGCAGGCGGACGCCCTGGCCGCAAAGCTCAAGGCGTACGGCTACGAGTACGTCAACATCGATGCCGGCTGGTGGCGGACCTGGGACTGGAAGCCCGGGTTCGACCAGTACGGACGGCAGAAGGCCGACCCCGAGCGCTTCCCGCGCGGGATGAAGCCGGTGGCCGACCACATCCACGCCAAGGGGCTGAAGGCCGGCATCTACCTTCCCGTCGGCCTGGAGAAGGAGGCGTACGGGGAGGGCAAGGTCCCGGTTCGGAACGCGGCGGACTGCACCACCGGCGACATCGTGTACAGCGATCTGCGCACGACGAACGGCTGGGACAGCTCCTACAAAATCGACTTCTCCCGGCCGTGCGCCCAGAAGTACGTCGACTCACAGGCGCGGTTGTTCGCCGACTGGGGTTATGACTTCCTCAAGGTCGACGGGGTCGGGCCCGGGTCCTTCAAGAGCGGTGACAACTACGACAACCGCGCCGACATCGCGGCCTGGAAGCGGGCGCTGGCCGGCACCGGACGTGACATCCATCTCGAGATCTCCTGGTCCCTGGACATCAACTACATGGCCGACTGGAAGAAGCACTCCAACGGCTGGCGTATAGACACCGACGTCGAGTGCTACTGCAACACGCTGGTGACGTGGGACAACTCCGTCGAGGACCGGTGGCGCGACACCCCGGCCTGGACCCGGCACGCAGGGCCCGGCGGCTTCAACGACCTGGACTCCCTCGACGTGGGCAACGGCGCCATGGACGGGCTGACCAACGCCGAGCGGCAGAGCTACATGACGCTGTGGGCCATCTCCAAGTCCCCCTTGTACACCGGTGACGACCTCACACGTCTCGACGACTACGGCATCTCCCTGCTCACCAACCGCGAGGTCCTCAAGGTCGACCAGCAGGCGTCCCCGCCGGCCCGTCCGGTGACGGCGGGCGAGCAACAGGTCTGGGGTGCGAAGAACCCGGACGGCACATACACGGTCGCCCTGTTCAACCTCGCTGACTCCCCTGCCGCGGTGACGGCGAACTGGTCCAGCTTCGGCTTCAGCGGGCAGGCCTCCGTACGCGATCTGTGGAACCGCGAGAACCTCGGCCGGCACAGGAGCAGCATCACGCAGGCCCTTCCCGCTCATGGATCGCGCCTGTTCACCATCACCCCGCACGGGCCGGCGCTGCCCATGACTGCGTACGAGGCGGAGGACTCGGCCAACACCCTCAGCGGCAACGCCTCCGTCGGCGGCTGCGACGAGTGCTCGGGCGCGAAGAAGGTGGGCGGCCTGTATCTGGGCGGGGCCCTGCGCTTCAACGACGTTGTGGTCGACAAGGCCGGCACGTACCTCATCAACGTCGGCTACACCAGCGGCGACCCCCGCTCCATCCAGGTCTCCGCCAATGGAAGGCCTGCCGCCACCTGGGACTTCCCGTCCAGCGGCGGATGGGGTGCCGCAGCGGCCATCAGCGTCCCCGTTTACTTGAAGGCGGGCAGCAACACCGTCACCTTCGACAGCGGCCCTTCGGGCTACGCACCGGACATCGACAAGATCGACGTGCCGAAGCGGTCCTGACCGGTAGCGGCCGGTGACGCTCCGGCCGCCGCCCGCTCCCCCTCCTCTCCCCCGTTCTGCCCGACCACCGTGGAGTGCCCCGTGGACGATCAGCACGCCTGTATGCCTGCGCAGCCCAGCCGCCGCGGATTCATCTCGCTGGCCGCCGCGGTCGGAACGGCCACCGCGCTCGGTGGCCTCCCGGCCTTCACCGCCTCGGCCGCGCCCGCCCGGCCCGTCACCTCGCCAATGCTGCCGAAGGCGTCGACGACTCAGATGTGGTACGGAGCCCCGGCCTCGGACAAGAGAATGATCGAGCAGGCCCTTCCGATCGGGAACGGCCGGCTCGGCGCCCTCGTCGGCAACGACCCCTCGCACGAACTGCTCTTTCTCGCCGACGCCACCCTGTGGACCGGCGGGCTCAACGGCACCCTGGACCAGGACGGCCAATTCCCGTACGCCCGTGAGAACTTCGGCAGCTTCACCCAGCTCGCGCACCTGACGATCGACATACCCGACCACGACCTGTCGGCCGTCTCGGACTACCGCCGCGGCCTCGACCTGAGCCAGGGTCTCGTCAGCGCCACATACACCAGAGCGGGTGCGACGTGCGAGCGCCAGATCTACTCCAGCTTCCCCGACGACGCGATCGTCATCCGTCTTACGCAGCGGGGCGGCGGCAGCTACACCGGCATGATCAGCCTCGACGGCACCCATGGCGAGTCCACTTCGGCGGACAAGACGCGCACCTCGCTCTGGTTCGGTGACTCTTTCGGCAACGGTCTGCGCTACGGAGCGGCCGTCACCGCACGCAGCGGCAGTGGCACGGTCAGCGTCCGCGGTACGCGGATCGCCTTCTCCCGGTGCAAGGACCTCACCGTGGTGGTCAGCGGCGGAACGAACTACGCACCGGACGCGGCCACCGGCTATCGCAGCCCCGGGCTTGACCCGGCAGCACTCGCCCGTACGAAGGCGGTGACCGCCGCCCGCCAGTCGCCGACCGCACTGCTGCACACCCATGTCGCCGACTACCGCGCCCTGTTCGACCGTATGAGCATCTCGCTCGGCGAATCGACGGCGCAGCAGCGGCGCCTGGACACCTGGGAGCGGCTGAAGTCACGCACCCAGCAAGGTGATCCGGACCCGGAGCTTGAGGCCACCTATGTGCAGTTCGGCCGCTACTTGATGATCAGCGGCTCCCGGGACAGCGTGCCGCTCAATCTGCAGGGCCTGTGGCTGGACGGCAACGACCCGGACTGGATGGGCGACTACCACAGCGACATCAACATCCAGATGAACTACTGGATGGCCGACCGCACCGGGCTCTCGCGCTGCTTCGACACGCTCACCGACTACTGCCTGGCCCAGTTGCCGTCGTGGACAAAGCTCACCCGCGAGTTGTTCAACGACCCCCGCAACCGCTACCGCAACTCCTCCGGAAAGAACGCCGGCTGGACCGTGGCCATCTCGAGCAACATCCATGGGGGTCTTGGCTGGTGGTGGCACCCGGCCGGTAACGCCTGGCTGTGCAACTCCCTGTGGGAGCACTACGAGTACACCCAGGACACCGCCCATCTGAGGAGGATCTACCCGCTCCTCAAGGGCGCCTGCGAGTTCTGGGAGGCCAGGCTGGTGACCACCACCGTCACCGACCTGGCGACCGGCGCCACCCGCCAGGTTCTCGTCGCCGACAGCGACTGGTCGCCGGAACACGGTCCGCTCGACGCCAAGGGCATCACCTATGCGCAGGAGCTGGTCCGGGCACTCTTCGCCAACTACCGGCAGGCGTGCTCCGATCTGAGCAGGGACGCCCGTTACAGCGAGACCGTCGCCGCCCTGCAGGACCAGCTGTATCTGCCCGAGGTCAGCCCGAAGACCGGCTGGCTCGAGGAGTGGATGTCGCCCGACAACCTCGGTGAGAGCACGCATCGCCATCTGTCCCCGCTGATGGGCCTGTTCCCCGGCGACCGTATCCGGCCGGACTCCGTGTCCAAGGAGCTGCTCGCCGGTACGACGGCCCTGCTCACCGCCCGTGGGATGGAGAGCTTCGGCTGGGCGAACGCCTGGCGGGCCCTGTGCTGGGCCCGGCTGAAGCACGCGGAGAACGCCTACCAGCTCGTCGCCGACAATCTTCGGCCGTCCACCGGTGGCAGCAACGGCTCCGCCATGAACCTCTTCGACATCTACCAGGTCGAGCAGGGGCGCGGAATCTTCCAGATCGACGCGAACTTGGGCACTCCGTCCGCCGTGATCGAAATGCTGGTGTACTCGCGTCCCGGACACATCGAGCTCCTTCCGGCGCTGCCCGCCGCCTGGTCCGGCTCCGGGGCGATCAGCGGGATCGGAGCCCGCGGCGGGTTCGTTGTCGATGTGAGCTGGCGGGACGGCAAGGTGGAGCAGGCCCGTATCCGCAGCGTCGGCGGTCACGCGACGACGGTGTCGTGGCGTGGCACCTCGCGCACCGTCAGGCTGCGGCCCGGGAAGTCCCTCACCCTGCGGGACTTCGGCTGATGGCCCGGCGCATGGCATGTGTGTTCGCACCGGCGCTCGCCCTGGCCTTGTACGCCCCGGGGAACGCCACTTCCCCCGCCGCGGCAGCGGCCGGGCAGCGTCCCGTGGTCACCTGGGCAGCGAGTGCGGACCGGCTCGGCGAGGCCGTGTCCGACCGCAGCTACCGGCTCGTCGTCCACACAAGCGGCGGCGGGCGCGGGCTGCGCATCCGGGTCTCCAACGCGTTCGGCGACCGCCCGCTGACCTTGGGCGTGGCGTATGCCGGCGTCCAGAG
Source organism: Streptomyces sp. NPDC060064 (assembly GCF_042736455.1). Taxonomy (NCBI): domain Bacteria; kingdom Bacillati; phylum Actinomycetota; class Actinomycetes; order Kitasatosporales; family Streptomycetaceae; genus Streptomyces; species Streptomyces sp. NPDC060064. The sequence continues at coordinate 140,312 of NZ_JBHWWF010000002.1, read as the reverse complement.
CAACGGCGCCCTGCTCGTACCGGGAAGCAACAGGAAGCTGGCCTTCTCCGGCTCACGGTCCGTGACCCTGGCCGCGGGAGAGTCCCGGTACAGCGATCCACTGCCGGGCAGCGTGAAGGCCCAGAGCAATCTGGTGATCAGCCTGTACGCGCAGAGCGCCGACGGCCCGGCGACCGGGCACGGCATGGCTCTCCAGACCTCGTACACCGCGAGCGGCGATCATGCTGCCGAGGAGACCGCCGACGCGTACACGGAACGGATCGCGTCGTGGCTCTACCTCGACGCGGTCACCGTGGAAGCCGCGCCCGGCACCGGTGCCGTGGCCACTCTCGGGGACTCGATCACGGACGGCTGGCAGTCGACCACGGACAAGAACCGCCGCTGGCCCGACTACCTCGCCGGGCGACTGCACGCCGCACCGGGCGGCGGCATCCAGGGCGTGGCCAACGAGGGGATCTCCGGGAACAAGGTCCTGATGGACGGCGCAGGGCAGAGCGCGGTCGGGCGACTTCAACGGGATGTGCTCTCCCAGGCCGGAGTGCGGACCGTGCTCCTCTTCGAAGGCATCAACGACATCAAGGCCCATGACGGCGTGACGGCCGCCGGTCTGATCGCGGGCTACCGCGAGATCATCGGCCGGGCGCACGCGGCGGGAAAGTGCGTCGTGGGCGCCACCGTCCTGCCGTACAAGGGCTGGTCGGAGTGGACCCCTGCCGAGGAAGCCGTCCGCAGGGACATGAACGCATTCGTCCGCACCGGCGGCGAGTTCGACGCCGTGGCCGACTTCGACCGGGTGCTGAGAAGTCCGTACGACAGCGAGAGGATGCTGCCGACTTTCGACGGCGGCGACCATCTGCACCCCAACGACAAGGGGATGCAGGCCATGGCCGACTCCGTCGATCTGTCCGCGCTGGCGTGTGAGCGCGGAGGAACTCCCCCGTACTCATAGAGGGAGTTGCCGCAGCGAGCGCCACCTCATCGGCCCGCGCCACAAAGGCCTCGTGCAGATCCTGTTCGGCCCGCGGAACCGCGCCGGACGGTCGGCGCTGGATGACCAGCAGCACCCGCGGGCTGTCGTCCGCGAGCGGCCGGTAGGTGATCGCGCCGCGTCGTTCCAGCGGGCGTCCATGACGCTGAAGTCCGGCAGCACGGTGGCGCCGAGCCCTTCCGCGACCATCAGCTTGCCCATTTCGGCGCCGTCGGTGGAGTACGAGAAGGAGGCGCAGCCGTCCAGCAGTCGGTGGACGTAGCGGTGCATGAGGTATCCGGAGCGCATGACGATCAGTGGCTCGTCCAGGAGATCGGAGACGGTGACCGCGGGCCGGGGTGATCTCGTCGCGCGGTCCGTTGGAGTTCGCCGCCGGACAGCCGGCCCGGCCTGTGTCGTCCCAGTTCTGGCAGGCCGTACGCGTGCAACTGGGCCGCGAGCGCCGGCCCGGTCGGACCGGCGGCCGCGACCAGGACATCAAGCGACTCGCTCGCAGCCATGGCAGCAGTGTGCCGCCGAAGGGTGCGCCGTGCCTGCCATCAATGAACTACTTGGACCGCGCCGTGGCAGCAGAGCCGGGTGCGCCCGACTCCGCCTGCGAAACGTGCACGCCAAAAGAGGCCCGTGAGGACGTCGGCGTTCAGCCCGTGAGGACTCCGGGGAGAGCCAGGGCCGCCACGAGAGTCATGCCTGCGAGCAGCCAGGCGACGTAGTCGCCGATGTGTCCTGAGTGCAGCCGGCGCAGAGGTTCCGTCCAGTCGTGCGACGTCATGTGCCCCGGCCGACGCACGGCGTACGCGGCGAGGCCCACCGCCAGAGCCGCCGAAAGCAGCCCCAGCGCCGCAGCGGCCACGGACCAGTGCACCGTAACCGTGGCCGTTCCCGCCACCGCCTCGTCAACGGCGTGGCCCACTCCGGCGGCCGCTCCCGGCACAAGGCCGACCGCGAGAGCGGTGCACAGCAGCACGGCCGGGACCGCCAGCATGGTGTCAGGCACCCGTCCCAGCTTGCCCTTCGTCTCGGGTTCCTCGTGCTCGCCACTCGTTTCGTACGTCGTGTCCTTCGACGGCCGCGGCCCCAGTCCGGCGAAGACCCGCGCCGCCACCCGGAGCACCGCTCCCCCGGTCACCGCCGACACCACGACGAAGAGCACGATCAACAGACCGCCGGCCGCCTCCTCCGTCGCCGCCTTGCCCAGCCCCGTACCGAACGGAGGCAGACCTGCGAGCGCCAGGCCTCCCGTCACGAACATCACGGCCACCAGCCGCAACCCGCCCGCTCGGCCGTACAGTTCGTGCTCGTCGACACTCCCGTAGCGGTCCAGCAGGATGCCCACGCAGGCGAACAGCGCCGCCTTCACGCCCACGTGTCCCAGCACGTACACGGCAACGCCGCCCGCCGCTTCCGGCGTGAGCAGCCCGAGGCCGGTCAGGAAGAGTCCCGTATGGGCGACCGTCGAATAGGCCAGCAGCCGCTTCAGGTGCCGCTGCTTCCAGCACATGACCGCGCCGACGACCGCTGAAGCCGTGCCGAGGACAACCAGAGCCCGTTCCGCGTCGGCCGCGGGGATGCCGCCCGTGCCGCTGAAGACGGTCCAGTACACCCGCGCCACTCCGTAGACCCCGAGCTCCACCATCACGCCTGAGAGCAGCATGCACACCGGCGTGGGCGCCACCGCGTGGGCATCCGGCAGCCAGAAGTGGAAAGGAACAGCGGCCGCCTTGACCAGCATTCCGGTCAGGACGAGGACGAAGGCCGCCAGCACCAGCAGATCCGGCGCGCCCTGCGCATCGAGCTGATGCCCGATCTGCCGCATCCCGAGCTCGCCCGTCCGCGCATACAACAGCACGATGCCCATCAAGGTCGCGTAGGCGGCCAGGGAGTTGACGATGCCGAAGGTGAGAGCGCCCTGGACGGCCTTGGCCTCCTCCACGCGGTAGCCCGTCAGGGCGTACGCCACGACGCTCATCAGCTCGAAGAAGACGAAGGCGTTGAACAGGTCCCCGGTCAGCACGAAGCCGCACATGCCCGACTGGAAGAGGAGGACCAGCGCGGGAAATGAGCCGGCGTGCCGCTGCGGCGGCTCGGCGAAGTAGCGCCAGGAATAGACCAGTACGGCCACCACGAGCAGGGACACGGCTGCTGCCAGCCCGAGCGCCGTACGGTCGCCGACCAGCACGATTCCCACGCTGTGTCCGTCGTGTGGCTCCCAGCCCCCGACCCATTCGGGCGCCGGTGCCGACGAGAAGAACAGGAGATGGAGCACCAGGCCTGCTGTCGCGGCGGCGACGGCGGCTCCTGTGGCCTCGGCCACGAGCCGGGGAAGCCGGCGTCCGGCGGCGACCAGCAACGCCGAGCCGAGCAGTGGCACGGCCACGACCATGGGCAGCAGATGGTTCATCCGCGCAGCTCGGAGAGCTCGTCCGGGTTGAGCGTGCCGTGGCGTTTGGCGACCTGGATGACGAGGGCGAGCAGCAGCGCGGTGACGGTCGCGCCGACGACGACATCGGTCAGGGCCAGTGCCTGGACGACCGGGTCCACGAGCGGCCGGGACCCCGGCCGGAGGTCGGAGTGGACGGGTGCAGTGCCACCGTCGCGGTATCCGACGGCCAGCAGCAGCACATACGTGGCGGACTGGCAGACGACGAGACAGCCGACGGCATGGATGAGGTTCCGGCTGGTGGCCAGCCCGTAGCAGCCGACCAGGAAGATCCACACAGCGATCAGATACGGCAGGACGGACATCACTCGTGGCTCACTTCCCGTCCTCCTCCTCGATTTCGACCGCCTGGTCGAGGAAGCGGGCGAGCAGCACGATCACCGCACAGGCGACCTCCATCCCGATGGCCGCGTTCAGCAGTGGCACCGTCCCTCCCGACGCGAGCGTGTTGAACGTCCCGTACGGCAGAAGGGTGTTGGCGAGAAACGCCGACCCGGCGAGCAGCCCCGCCACGCCCACCACCAGATAGGCGCCTTCTCCGGCCGCGTCGGCCACTTCGTACACACCGACCGGGCGGATTCGCTCGAGCGCGCGGTAGTCCACCGCGATGTAGAGGAGATGGAGGGCCGTTGCCGCGACCACACCGCCCTGGAACCCGCCCCCGGGGCTGAGCTGACCGTGCGCGACGACATACAGCCCGATCAACAGAGTGACGGGCAGGAGGATGAGCGCGTAGCGCCGTACGAACGGAGCGACTCGCGCCGGGGCGGGCTCGACCTGGCGCTCATCACGCGTCTGACGCAGCAGGACGACCGTACCGAGGACAGCGGCGAACAGAATGCTCTCCTCGCCGAGGGTGTCGAAGGCCCGCTGGTCGAAGTTGACCGAGGCGATGACGTTCGACGTGCGACGGGCCAGAGCGGCGCGGACCGCGCGGTCGCCGTAGGGATGCGAGTCAGCGCCGAAACCCGGCAGCTGGAAGCAGGCAGCGACGAGCAGGGCCGCAATTCCTGCCGCGCCCAGGGCCAGCACGCCCAGGCGCAGCCGTCGGCTCACCGCTTCTCTCCTTTGCTTTCGGTGGGCTCCTCGGCCCTGGATCGTCTGCGTACCTTGTGTACGGACAGCAACACCAGCAAGGGCGTCAGCGCCGATCCGACGGCGAGCTGCGACATCGCCACGTCGGGGGCCTGCAGGACGGTGAACAGCACGGCGAGGGTGAGGCCGAGCAGCGAGAGCGTCAGCGCCTGCTGGGCCGGATCGCGCACGAGGACTGCGGTGGTGGCGGCCGCCGCCACGAGCAGCAGTGCGATCACGATCAGTACGTCATCCATGCGATGCGGCCTCCGGCGACGGACCGCCGAGCGCCCGGGACGCCACCCGGTTCCCCGCCATCAGGAGCGCTCCGACGACGAGCAGTTTCACCGCGGCCCGTCCCGGCCCCGCAGCCACGCACAACGGCAGCACGACCAGAGGTGTGGCGATCATTGCAAGCCGGTCGGTGGCACGCCTCCATGACGGGTCGTCATGGATGTCCGGCCCGAGCAGCCGGGCGTACACCAGCGTGCCGGCCGGTCCCAGCAGAGCGAGGACGAGTCCGATGTCGACGTACGACGGCCGCTCGTATCCCTGGGCCAGAAGCAGCACGATGAGGCAGACCAGCAGGGTGGCCAGGTTCTGCACGATGACTCGGCGTCCCATCGGGCCGGCGGCCGCGCCCCGGACCGCCGGACCGACGCCGCACACCAGCAGGACCGCCGCAGCGGTCAGCCACATGTTCACCGGTCCTGCACCGCCCGGCGGGCGGCGCACGCGGCGACGGCTCCCACGAGGGCCGCAGCCGTACCGACGACGAGCTCCAGTACGTCGATGGTGCTGATGAGCATGAGCCAGAGCACGAACAGCGCGACCCACCACACCACCAGCTCGGCGGCGGTCACGGCCCTGCCCGACATGCCCTCACCTCTTCCGAACCTGCGGCTGTCCGCCATCGAAGCACCGTGGACACGCCGGCCACCTGACGGCACGCTGGCCGCTCGAACGCTTCGAGTCCCCCGGCCGGAAGTGCGTAAACCTCATTGGCCGGGTACCGCCGGGCGCTGCTCCTGGGCCGCCGGCTGAGGTCCGACGGTGTACCGCGGATCCTCGGCGGAGGCGATGCCCGCGGCGAAGACACCGAAACGCGTGCAGGCAGAGCCGGCGAGCAGGGCGAGGCCGACCGGACCTCACCCGGAGGGTTCGTCCGGGACCGGCTGCTCGGGATGTACGGAGCCGCTCCGCGGCGACCCGCGGGGCCCGGCACCCGTCTGGTCCACATCCGGCAGACCCGGGTCGGGATCGGGCGTGCCGTCGTCCGGCGCATCGGGGCGGGGTAGATCCAGCGGGTCGTCGCCGTCATGCGCCTGCTGGTCGGGCAGGTCCTTCGGCACCTGCGTGTCCGGGTCCGTCCCGGTCTCTTCGGGACCTTCAGGTCGGCGGTCGGTCATGGTGGTCCTCCTCGGCGGGAGCCCTGTGGCAGGAGCTTCGTACGGGGCATCTGCGCTCTCTGCGGCGACGGGTACCCGAACGGCACATGGTCAATCAGCTGCACCGGCATAAGTGACCTGGTCACGATGATCGTCTGGTCAGCCGGGTTCCTGGCCGGCTGGACGCCGCCGTGCCCAGCGGAGTACGACGACAGAGGCCACCGCTGCGAGCGCGCACCAAGTGGAGACAAACTCCAGCCGCCACAGCACGGCGCAGGCCACCGCCCCGGCCGCGGCCAGCAGACCGAGCAGGCGCAGCACCGGATCACCGGATCACCGGCGAGCAGCAGGGAGCCGACGGTGGCCAGGAGATATCCCGTGATGATCAGCGGCGAGTGCGGCAGGTCCAGGACGTAGCCGAGGGTGTGCCCGCGGATGTCCGCGCTCACGTGCCGGGTGGCGAGACGGTACGCGAGGACGGCGGCGGTGGCGAGCCCGACGACAACCGGGATCACCAGCGTGCGACGGGCGCGCGGCGGCGCGGCGAGCAGCACGCCGAGCGGCACCCCTACCGAAAGCAGAGGCAGCGCGATGACGGCCCAGGTCACGGTCGCCGGGCCCGTACCCCCGCCGGAGCGCCAGACGAGGGACTCGATGATCTGGTGGGCGCCGAGGAGCAACGGCAGCGCGGCGAGCGGCAGATCGCGGACACGGTTCACCTGTGCGACGCAGGCCACCCCGATCGCGGCGATGCCGGTGCCCACCACGAGGTCGGCAGTTGCACTCCAGCACATGGCGTCAACCGCCCGGCACGTGTGGGGGCACCGTCATGGACGATCCCGCGTTGCCCGCCGCCTGGCGGCGACCCAAGCACCGCCGGACCGGATGCACCGTCTCCTACTCACCTTTGGCCGTCCGTACGAGATCTAGGCACCGGCCGGCGGCTCGTGCAGTCCGAAGGGCGAGCCCTGGTCGTCGTGGCACAGCTTGAATCGGCCGAACCGGGCGACCGTCTCCTCGTCGCTCCCGCCGTCGAAGTCGTCGACCGTGCCGCCCAGTTCGCGGACGCGTTCCAGCGCGGCCTTCATGCCGTCGACCCTGAAGAACAGATACGGGCGGGCGCCCGAGTCGCCGCCGTGCACTCCGCCGGGGACATTGGGTGTACGGATCGCATACCCGCCGCCGTCGGTCGTGCCCGGATCGAAGGTCCAGCCGAACAGGCCGCTGTAAAAGGTGCGGGCCTGTTCGGAATCGCCCACACCCAGTTCGAAGAAGGAGATCTCACCGGCCATCAAGGGCTCCCGTCATCCGCGCGGAGACTGTGAGTCCCACCGTAGGGCGGGCTTCGGTCCGCTGCACCCGGCCGGTCAGTCCCGCTCGGGCTCCCTGTCGGGCCCGGGCGCGGAGGCCGGCTGTACTGCGGCCAGGTGGGCGAGGATGGCGTCGCGGTTACGGGCCAGACAGTCGATGCGCTGCTGAATCCGTTCCACCTCGCCCCGTAGCAGCCCGGCGGTCTCCGCCGTCAGGCACTCCGGATGGACATGGATCTCGTCCGGCCTGGTGAGAAAGGGCAGGATCCTCCGGATGATCTCTGTGGTCAGCCCGGAATCGAGAAGGCCACGGATCTGCTGGACGCGGTAGACCGTCGCCGCGTCGTATGTGCGGTAGCCGTTCTCGGCCCGCTCGGGATGCAGCAGGTCCTGCTCCTCGTAGTACCGCAGCATCCTGGTCGGGATGCCGGTGCGCCGGGACAGTTCGCCGATCTTCATGGCTATCTCCTTGCCTTCACATTGATGTGAAGGTTTCCCGATGGGCGCATGTCCACCGCGCCGATGACAGAGACCGCCGGATCGCCGACCACCCGGGTGATGAAGCTGCGACGCGCCCGCGGTCCTGCTGATCGCGGTCGCCTGTGGGGCGCCGCCTTCGGCGGAGCGCCCACACTGCTGCAGACCGCTCTGGTCGACATCTCGCACCCCGCGAACGCGGACGTGGCCACCTCCCTGCAGGCCACCGTCCACAACGTCGGCATCGTTGCCGGTTCACCGGCGGGCGGCGTCGTCCTGGAGAGCTCCGGAGCCGGCGCGGGCGCCCTGCCCTGGACTGCCCTGCCCCTGGTCGCCGCCGCCCTGGCCACGGTCTCCGCGGTACGCGGCCACGCCTTCCCCGCGACGCGTCGCCCCACCCAGCGAACCGGCCCCGCCGGGGCACGAGCCCGGGCTCCATCAGTTCGAGACCCTGCTCAAGCCCACTACCGCTTCGGCCGGTTCGCGGATCGATTCGGGTTCGCGCACATCCGTCCGGACGTATTCGGTCACGCCCTCCGGAGCGGCCGACCGGGCGACCCGGCCCAGTCGTACACCCGGGCCGGATGCTGCTTGCTGGTGTCGATCCGATGGACGGCGGGCTCGATCCCTGCCGTACGGCGCTCCCTTGGGCCCCGGTTTGGAGCAGTGTGACACCGCCCGGCACGGGCGGAGACCTGGATAGGGCATCGCACTCAACGGATCAAGAGCGGGCCGGAGAGTGCAAGGTCACAGCCTTTTCCCCTGCTGCACCTTTGCGGGCTTGACCTAACATCTGAGCATGACGGTCCTCCCCGACGACGGGTTTTCGCTGGCCGCCGAATTCCCGGATGCAACCCACGAGCAGTGGCAGGGCCTGGTGGCCGGCGTGCTGCGCAAGGCTGGCAAGGACATCCCGGACACGGCGGCCGAGGACGTGCTGTCCACGGCACTCGAGGACGGGCTCACCACCCGTCCGCTGTACACCGCACGCAACGGCGCCGACAGTGCCGGATATCCGGGCTTCGCGCCCTTCACCCGGGGCGGCAGGCCGGAGGGGGGTGCGGTCTCCGGCTGGGACGTACGCCAGCGCCATGGCCGGCCCGATCCAGTACGTACGAACGAAGCCGTGCTCGCGGACCTGGAGAACGGGGTCGGCTCGGTGTGGCTGGCCGTCGGCCCGGCCGGAGTGCCGGTCTCCGGGCTCGGCGCGGCTCTGGACGGCGTCTATCTCGACCTGGCTCCCGTCGTACTCGATGCCGGAGCCGAATTCGACGCTGCCGCACGGGAGTTGCTGCGGTTGTACGAGGAGCGGGGAGTCGCCCCCGAGGCGGCGCTCGGCAACCTCGGCGCGGACCCGCTGGGGCATGCCGCGCGCACCGGGCAGTACGAGGACATCGCCCCACTCACAGCGGCCGCGACCGAACTCGGCCGGCTCTGCCATGGCACGTACCCCGCACTGCGGGCGCTGACCGTCGACGCACTGCCGTACCACGAGGCCGGCGCCTCGGCCGCGCAGGAGCTGGGCTGTTCGCTGGCCACCGGCGTCACGCTGCTGCGCGACCTCACCGCTGCCGGACTGTCCGTGGAAGCGGCCTGCGGCCAGCTGGAGTTCCGGTACGCGGCCACCGCCGACCAGTTCCTGACGATCGCGAAACTGCGTGCCGCCCGCCGGGTGTGGGCCCGCGTCGCCGAGGCCTGCGGGGCCGATCCCGCCGCCGGGGCACAGCGCCAGCACGCGGTGACCTCTTCGGTGATGATGACCCGGCGCGACCCGTGGGTGAACATGCTGCGCACCACGGTAGCCTCGCTCGCCGCGGGCGTGGGCGGCGCCGACGCCGTGACCGTACTGCCCTTCGACCACGCACTCGGACTGCCGGACGGCTTCGCCCGCAGGATCGCCCGCAACACCTCGACGATTCTGCTCGAGGAGTCGCATGTGGGCCGGGTCATCGACCCTGCGGGCGGCTCCTGGTACGTGGAGCAGCTCACCGACGAACTCGCGCAGGCGGCCTGGGCCTGGTTCCAGGAGATCGAGCGTGCCGGCGGCCAGGAGGCCGCGCTGCGCCGCGGTCTGGTCTCCGAGCGGCTCGGCGCCACATGGGAGAGCCGTAAGAAGAACCTGGCCAAGCGGCGCGAACCGGTCACCGGTGTGAGCGAGTTCCCGCTGCTCGCCCAGGCGCCGGTGAAGCGCGACGCCGCGCCGGCCGCGCCGACCGGCGGTCTGCCGAAGGTGCGCCGCGACGAGGCGTACGAAGCGCTGCGCGCCCGCTCGGACGCGCACCTCGCCGCCACCGGCGCCCGGCCGCGGGTCTTCCTGGCGGCGCTGGGCCCGGCCGCCGCGCACACCGCGCGCGCGTCGTTCGCCGCCAACCTCTTCCAGGCGGGCGGTATCGAAGCGGTCCACGATCCGGTGTCCGTCGACGCGGCCTCGGCCGCCGAGGCGTTCGTCCGCAGTGGCGCCGCGGTGGCGTGCATCTGCTCCAGCGATGCCCTCTACGCCGAGCAGGCCGGGCCGGTGGCCGAAGCGCTCAAGTCGGCCGGTGCGCTGCGGGTGTATCTCGCAGGCCGTCCGGGTGAGCAGCGTGAGACGTATGAACGGGCCGGGGTCGACGAGTTCGTCGTCGCGGGCGGCGACGCGGTCGCCGTCCTCACCTCCGTCCTCGACCAAATCGGAGTGGCGTGATGGGGATCCCGGACTTCTCAGGAATCGAGCTCGGGCCCGGCGACGCGCGCGGGGCCACCGAGGACCAGTGGCGTACGGCCGTCAAGGAGAGCACCGGCAAGGGCGACGCCGACCTGGTGTGGGACACCCCCGAGGGTATTCCGGTCAAGCCGCTGTACACCGGGGAAGACCTGGCCGGTCTCGACTTCCTCGGCACGTACCCCGGTATCGCTCCGTATCTGCGCGGCCCATACCCGACGATGTACGTCAACCAGCCGTGGACGATCCGTCAGTACGCCGGATTCTCCACCGCCGAGGAGTCCAACGCCTTCTACCGGCGCAACCTCGCCGCCGGACAGAAGGGTCTGTCGGTCGCCTTCGACCTGCCGACCCACCGCGGCTACGACAGTGACCACCCGCGGGTGACGGGCGATGTCGGCATGGCCGGTGTGGCCATCGACTCGATCTACGACATGCGCCAGCTCTTCGACGGCATTCCGCTGGACCGGATGAGTGTGTCGATGACGATGAACGGCGCCGTGCTGCCCGTTCTCGCGCTGTACATCGTGGCCGCCGAGGAGCAGGGCGTACCGCCCGAGAAGCTGGCCGGGACCATCCAGAACGACATCCTCAAAGAGTTCATGGTCCGCAACACCTATATCTATCCGCCCCGGCCCTCGATGCGGATCATCTCGGACATCTTCGCCTACACCTCGCAGAAGATGCCGCGCTACAACTCCATCTCCATCTCCGGCTATCACATCCAGGAGGCCGGAGCCACGGCCGACCTGGAGCTGGCGTACACCCTCGCCGACGGTATGGAGTATCTGCGGGCGGGCATCGGCGCGGGACTCGACGTGGATGCCTTCGCGCCGCGGCTGTCGTTCTTCTGGGCGATCGGCATGAACTTCTTCATGGAGATCGCGAAGCTCCGGGCCGCGCGGCTGCTGTGGGCCAAGCTGGTGAAGAAGTTCGAGCCGCAGAACGCCAAGTCGCTGTCGTTGCGCACCCATTGCCAGACCTCGGGCTGGTCGCTGACGGCCCAGGACGTCTTCAACAACGTCACCCGCACCTGTGTGGAGGCCATGGCCGCCACCCAGGGACACACGCAGTCGCTGCACACCAACGCCCTGGACGAGGCGCTGGCCCTGCCCACCGACTTCTCCGCGCGTATCGCCCGCAACACCCAGTTGCTGCTGCAGCAGGAGTCCGGGACGTCCAGGGTCATCGACCCCTGGGGCGGCAGCGCCTACATCGAGAAGCTGACGTACGACCTCGCCCGCCGCGCCTGGCAGCACATCGAGGAGGTCGAGGCGGCCGGCGGCATGGCGCAGGCCATCGACGCCGGCATCCCCAAGCTGCGCGTCGAGGAGGCCGCGGCCCGTACGCAGGCACGCATCGACTCCGGACGGCAGCCCGTCATCGGCGTGAACAAGTACCGGGTCGAGACCGACGAGCAGATCGACGTGCTCAAGGTCGACAACTCCTCGGTGCGCACACAGCAGATCGAGAAGCTCCGGCGGCTGCGCGCCGAGCGCGACGAGGCCGCCTGCCAGGACGCGCTGCGTGCGCTGACCGCCTCCGCGGAGGCGGGCGCGAGCCAGGGCGGCGGCCTGGAGGGCAATCTGCTCGCGCTGGCGGTGAACGCGGCGCGGGCCATGGCGACCGTCGGCGAGATCTCCGACGCTCTGGAGAAGGTGTACGGACGGCATTCGGGCCAGATCCGTACGATCTCCGGTGTGTACCGAAACGAAGCCGGCACCTCCCCGGCAGTGGACGCCACCCGCACGCTGGTCGAGGAGTTCGAGGAGGCGGAGGGACGCCGACCGCGCATCCTGGTCGCCAAGATGGGTCAGGACGGTCACGACCGCGGCCAGAAGGTGATCGCCACCGCCTTCGCCGACCTCGGCTTCGACGTGGATGTCGGCCCGCTGTTCCAGACGCCCGAAGAGGTGGCCCGTCAGGCGGTCGAGGCGGATGTGCACATCGTGGGTGTCTCCTCGCTGGCCGCCGGGCATCTCACGCTGGTACCCGCCCTGCGGGAGCAACTGGCCGCCGAGGGACGGGAAGACATCATGATCGTCGTGGGCGGGGTGATTCCGCCCCAGGACGTCCAGACGCTCCACGAGGCCGGAGCGGCCGCCGTCTTCCCGCCCGGCACGGTGATCCCGGACGCTGCCAGGGACCTGGTGAAGACGCTGGCCGCCTCGCTCGGCCACGAGTTGTGAGACTGTGCCCCGGATGCCTCCCTCGATCGACATCGACACCTATGTCAAGGGCGTACGTGACGGGTCGCGGGCGTACATCGCCCGCGCCATCACTCTCGTCGAGTCCACCCGTGCCGATCACCGTGCTCTCGCCCAGCAGCTGCTGACCGAGCTGCTGCCGTTCTCGGGGACGGCACGGCGGGTGGGGATCAGCGGCGTTCCCGGTGTCGGCAAGTCCACCTTCATCGACGCGCTCGGCACGATGCTCACGGGCCTCGGCCACCGGGTCGCGGTGCTTGCCGTCGACCCGTCCTCGACCCGTACCGGCGGCTCCATCCTGGGCGACAAGACCCGGATGGAGCGGCTCGCCGTGGATCCGGCGGCGTTCGTACGCCCCTCCCCCAGCTCGGGCACGCTGGGCGGCGTGGCCAAGGCGACGCGCGAAACCATGATCGTCATGGAGGCCGCGGGCTACGACGTGGTGCTCGTGGAGACCGTCGGCGTCGGCCAGTCGGAGACCGCCGTGGCCAACATGGTGGACTCCTTCCTGCTGCTCTCTCTCGCCCGTACCGGAGATCAGCTCCAGGGCATCAAGAAGGGTGTGCTGGAGCTGGCCGACGTGATCGCGGTCAACAAGGCGGACGGCCCGCACGAACGCGATGCCCGCTCCGCCGCGCGTGAACTCGCCGGTGCACTGCGGCTGATGCACTCCGCCGACGCGGCATGGACTCCCCCGGTCCTTTTCTGCAGTGCCCGGGAGGGCAGCGGTCTCGACACGGTCTGGGAGCGGCTGGAGCAGCACCGGGCGCTGCTGGACTCGACCGGCCGGCTCACGGCCAAGCGCCGCGACCAGCAGATCGACTGGGCCTGGACGATGGTCCACGACGAACTGCGGGACCGGTTGCGCAACCATCCCGAGGTGCGCACGCTCGCTCCGGGCCTCGAACAGCAGGTACGGGACGGTGAGTTGACGGCGACGCTTGCGGCCGAGCGCATCCTCGACGCCTTCCAGAACTGGGGCTCCGCCCCAGACCCCGCTCCTCAAACGCCGGAGGGGCTGAAATTCAGCCCGTCCGGCGATTGAGGACACGGCCGAAGGCTGTACGGGGGTCTGGGGGCTTGCCCCCAGACCCATTGCCGGGGCCAGTGCGAAAGACGGCGGTCGTTCCCGCTCACCCCTGCGAGGCAGTTCCGGATTCCCACCGGATTCCCTCTCGCGACGCGCCTGTCCGGCGGACAGGGCGAACCAGCTGCGGGCCCAGCCCAGGCGCCGCCCCCTGCACGGAACACCCCGCCCACATCCCGGACGGCCGGATCATCATCGACGTGTCATGAACCGCTGGACGCACCCTGCCCGAGGCGCAGACCGGATCCCCTCACGCGGGCCTTGATGCCATCGCGCTCCACGGTGATGTTCTGCAGCCGCAACTCCTTCAGCGAGTCCGGCAGTTCGAACGATAGGGAGAGCCGCTCCGAGAGCTCCGGGGGCTTGAGTGCGAGCAGCGCCTCGACCAGTCCGGGGTCGATGCCCGCCTTCCGCAGCAGCTGCGGATGGTCGAGGACGACATCGACGAGATTGACCTTCATCAGACGCTCGATGAACTTCGGCGCGTTGGCGAGGCGGTGGAGCTCCTCCTCGCTCCGCAGCGCCTGGCGGATCTGCTTCTTGGACACTCCGAGCCGGTCCACCACCGCGGGCACTGTCAGCAGCGCCTTCACGCGGGCTCCTTCGCGGCTGATCCGCTCGGCCGCCTCGCGGTGCAGCCGTAGGCCGGAGTGGACCGGGTCCTTGCCCGGCCGGTAGGTGGCCACAGCGGGAATGTCGAGCTGCATGCCGTCGAGAGTGGTGGTGAGAGCCCGTTCATTGTCGCGCTGGATGCGGGCGTATGCCTGTACGCGCAGATCCTGCCCGGCGACAGCGAGTTCACCGTTCACGCGCACTCCGTCGGCGCCACTGCCGGTGAAGCGGAGCTGCGAGGCACCCAGTTCGCGGTTGAGGTCGTCGAAGGAGAGCAGCACCTCACCGTCCAGTCCGCCGATGACGGCGCCCTTGATCGAAGTCGGCGCGTCGCCGACGATCCGTACGTCCTTGGCGGTGGCCCGCACTTCGGCCAGTGAGACCCGATCGGCGGAGACGTCGGGGACGGTGACGTCGACCTGGTCGATCCGCTTGTCGAGAAGCTGGGTGAGGAACGGGAAGCCGTGGATGTCGACGTCCGGCCTGGTGGCAAGCCCGAGCGACTTCTGGAGCTTGTCCGCCGCCTTGCTCTGGGCGTACACCTCGGCGAGACGGTCGGCGAGCAGCAGACAAACGGTGCATATGAGGACGGCGGCGGCCAGCTTCACCACCGCGGGCAGAGCCGAGAGCCGGCTCTTGCCACGATGGTTGGGCGGCGTCCAGTCGTCGTCGTCCGGGTCAGGGGTGAGCCCGAGTTCGAGAGGGTCGAGCGGGTCGTAGACGCTGAAGTCAGGTTCCGGATCTGACAGTTGAGCGAGTTCCTCGTACGGATTTCGTGAATGCGCTGCTATGCGTGTGGGGGGTCGCATCGCCTCATCCCACCACGCGGGCCACCCTCGAACGCAAGTCCTACCGGGCGTACGTAACGGTTTGCGTCAAAGATCCGTCGACTCCGCGGCGCCCAACGCCGCACGCACGGTCGATGGCGTGACAGACGTCACCGAAGAGCCGGCTGTCCGCGCGGGTGGACGGCCGGCTCTGACGCCCCGATGGTGCGGTCAGCCCAGCGCCTTGAGGATCTCGGCGGCGAGCGGGGCGGAGGAGGCCGGGTTCTGGCCGGTGAACAGGTTGCGGTCCTCGGCCAGGTTCGGGGCCCACGGCTCGCCCTCCTGGAAGTCCACGCCGATCTCGACCAGGCGGTCCTGCAGCAGCCACTTCGCCTTGTCCGCGAGGCCCGCCTGGGTCTCCTCCGCGTTGGTGAAACCGGTCAGCCGGTAGCCGGCGAACGGTGAGCTGCCGTCCTCGCGCTTGGCGGCGAGCAGCGCGGCCGGGGCGTGGCAGACCACACCGAGGGGCTTGCCGGAGTCCAGGGCGGCGGTGAGGAGCTTGCCGGAGTCGGCGTTGACTGCCAGGTCCTCCATCGGGCCGTGGCCGCCGGGGTAGAAGACCACGGCGTAGTCGGCCAGGTCGACGTCCTCCAGCTTGAGCGGCTGCCGCAGAGCGGTGATCGACGCGAGGTCGGCGGCGATCGCGTCGGCGTTCTCCTGGCCGCCGTTCACCTCGGGCGCGAGGCTCGACTTGTCCACAGTGGGTACGACGCCGCCCGGCGTGGCGACGACGACCTCGTGCCCCGCCCCGGTGAAGACCTTGTACGGGGCCACGGCCTCCTCCGCCCAGAAGCCGGTCGGGTGCCGGGTGCCGTCGGCCAGTGTCCAGTAGTCCACGCCGGTGATCACAAACAGGATCTTCGCCATCTCGCTTCTCTCCATCCGCTGACGCCTGCCTTCCCTGCGCAGCGCGTCATCTCGCTGATGTCCACGAACGTAGACCGCCCGATCATTGGGATCCAATAGGCTTTCCACCATGAGCCATAGGGAATCCAATGGATTGTCGGGAATACGGGAGCCGGCTTCCGACAGGCCGCTCGATCTGACACTGCTGCGGACCTTCCTCGCCGTACACCGGGCCGGCTCGTTCACCGCGGCCGCTCGTCTGCTCGGTCTGTCCCAGCCGACCGTCACCACCCAGATCCGCTCCCTGGAGGGGCACCTGGGCCGTGAACTCTTCGAGCGGCTGCCGCGTGGAGTTGCCCCCACCCCGGTCGCCGACGATCTCGCAGCCCAGATCGCCGCCCCGCTGGACGCCCTCGCCGCCGTCGCCGACCGCGGTCACATCGGGGAGGAGACCTCCGCCGGTCCGGTCCATCTGGCCGGACCCGCCGAGCTCCTCTGCGTACGCGCGCTGCCCGCTCTGGCGCCCCTGGTGGAGCAGGGTGTACGGCTTCGGGTCGGCACCGGTCTCACCGACGAACTGCTCGACGGCCTGCGCGTCGGCCATTACGACCTGGTGATCTCCACCATCCGCCCGCGCGGCCGCTCCCTCACCGCCGTACCGCTGATGGACGAGGAGTTCGTCCTGGTCGCCTCACCGCAGTGGGCGGTGCGGATCGGCCCGGACAGGGTCGCGACGGAGGGCCCTGCCGCCCTGCGCGGCGTCCCTCTCGTGACCTACGCCGAGGACCTGCCGATAGCCCGCCGCTACTGGCGCCATGTTTTCGGCACCCGCCTGACCGGGCAGGCCGCCGTGACGGTCCCTGATCTGCGCGGTGTGCTCTCGGCGGTCGCCGCCGGGGCCGGGATCACCGTGCTCCCCCGCTATCTCTGCGAGGGCGAGCTCGCCACCGGCACGCTGGTGTCGCTGCTGACGCCCGACGACCCGCCGATCAACACCGGCTATCTGGTCCAGCGCCCCGGCATCTCGGACAACCCGCACCTCGCCCTGGTCCGCGACCGTCTGCTGCGCGAGGCCCGCACCTGGTGAGGGGTCCTGCACCGCGCGCTCAGGCCAGTACGCGCAGCAGGTACGCGCAGCACGATCCGGCACGCACCCTCCCGACGAGAACCGGACACGCCGGCTCGTCGGGCGAACGGTGGCGATCCGCGCATATCGAAGCGCGGCACGAGCCGCCGTCGGCCGGTGCCGACGGCAAGGCAGCAATCGGCTGGAGCGTTTCGCCGTCACGGAGCGGGATCGCACACGCGGAAGCCGTCCACCGGACGGTCCGGCGTCGCGTGAGTCATGTGTGCGGGAGCCACTGCTGCAATGCGGCGCCGGGTGGAGCGGAGCGCGCAGGGACGCACTGGGCCGGCACAGCGCACCGACTGACGCACCCTTCGGCTCACTGCATAGCTGAGCAGCGAAAACGGCGGGGCGCATTCCGGTACGGGCACCACAAGCCCCTGGCGCGGCACTCCGTCACTCCTGACCCGGGAGTCAGCTGACTGCACTTCAGCAAACGGTTCCCGCCCTTTACTCCGTCGCCCAAAGCGCACCCGCAGGCTCACCCGCACGACCCTGGCGGGCGCACCGCCTTGGATCGCACCCGAACCACGCCTACCCGTACCGCACTTGCCGCCGTTGGACGCGCGTAGAGAGGCCGAAAGGCGATCTTGCCGCAAGCCCATCCGGAGCCGAGGATTCCAACCGGCACAGGTTGTCAGGGCCATGACGGCGACTCAGTCGTCATGACCCCGGCCCGGCGTGCTGACGGGCCCGCCCACCCAGCGGGCCCTGGATTCCCCCACCGGAGGATGTAGTGAACATCAAGCGCTTCTCCCCCCTCCGCGGCGTCGCGAGACGTGCGCGGCTGATCGCCGTCGCATCCAGTCTGCTCACCGTCTCCGCGCTTGCCGCCCCGACCGCCGTTGCCGAATCGGCCGACAGCGCACCGGCCACCACCGCCCAGCTCGCCCAGGCGAGCGACGCCGTGCTCCAGGCGGACGTACCCGGCACCGCCTGGTACACGGACAAGGCCACGGGCAAGCTCGTCGTCACGGCGGACAGCACCGTCTCCGCCGCCGAGATAGCCAAGATCAAGGAAGCTGCGGGCACGCGAGCCGGGGCCCTTGAGATCGAGCGCACCACCGGCAGGTTCAACAAGCTGATCGCGGGCGGCCAGGCCATCTACACCGGCGGCGGACGCTGCTCGCTCGGCTTCAATGTCCGCAGCGGAAGCACGTACTACGCCCTCACTGCGGGCCACTGCACCAATATCGGCAGCACCTGGTACACCAACTCCGCCAACACCACGGTGCTGGGATCCACCGCCGGTTCCAGCTTCCCGACCAACGACTACGGCATCATCCGGCACTCCAGTGCGTCGGCCGCCGACGGCAGGGTCTACCTCTACAACGGCACTTACCGTGACATCACGGCTGCCGGCAACGCCTCTGTCGGTCAGTCCGTACAGCGCAGCGGCAGCACCTCCGGCCTGCACAGCGGCACGGTCACCGCTCTCAACGCGACCGTCAACTACGGCGGTGGAGACATCGTCTACGGGCTGATCCAGACCAACGTCTGCGCAGAGCCCGGCGACAGCGGCGGCCCGCTGTTCTCCGGCAGCACCGCTCTCGGCCTGACCTCGGGCGGCAGCGGCGACTGCTCCTCCGGCGGCACCACGTTCTTCCAGCCGGTCACCGAGCCGCTGAGCGCCTATGGAGTGAGCATTTTCTGATGCGCTGACCTGAGCGCGACGCGCAGGCCGACGCCTGCGCAGCCCGGAAGGACCGCCCTGGACACCACCGCCACTCCGGTGCCCGGGGCGGTCCGTACGCGGACCCGGATGACCAGCAGGCCGGGAAAACCGAGGGACCGGCTCGTCGTGGTCACGGTTCCGGCGAGTCCGCCGCCGGCTGGTTAGGGTGAGGACATGGTCACTTCTCACGTCCTCACCTGGGAAGTCACGGAGAGCCAGGGGTACGAGACCTCCTGGATCGAACTCCGCGGCACGACCCTACGGGCCCATGGACGCGCGGTAGGAACCAGACCGGATCCGTACTGGATCTCGTACGACCTCGAAACAGGGGACGACTACGTCACCCGTGAGCTGCGGGTGCACGCCGCGACCGCCACCGGTTCGCGCGAACTCCGTCTGCGGCACGACGATGACGGCCGGTGGACCACCAACGGGAAGCACGCCCCCGACGTCGACGGCGCGCTCGACTGCGACCTGAGCCTGAGTCCGCTCACCAACACCATGCCGGTACTCCGGCACGGACTCCACCTGGCGCCCGGCCGACAGGATTTCCTGATGGCCCGGGTCTCGGTGCCGGACCTGACGGTGCACGCGTCACAGCAGACCTACACCCACCTCGCTCGAACCGAACGCGGTGCGCTCGTCCGGTTCGCGTCGGGCGACTTCCGCAGCGATGTGGAGTTCGACGCGGAAGGGCTGGTCGTCGACTACCCGGGCCTGGCCCACCGGTTTTCAGCCGGCGCGGGCTGGCCGCAGCCATAGCGACCGGACGGTGACAGGAGTGAAGGTGGTTGAGGTATGAGGCTCACGATCCTCGGCGGCGGCGGCTTCAGGCTGCCGTTGGTGTACGGCGCGCTGCTCGGCGATCACGCCGATGGCCGGATCACCGAGGTCACGCTGCACGACGTGGACGCCGGCCGGCTGGCCGCGATCGCGCGGGTGCTGACCGACCAGGCGGCGGGTGTGCCGGACGCGCCGGAGGTCACCGTCACCACCGACCTCGACGAGGCGCTGCGCGGCGCCGACTTCGTGTTCTCCGCGATCCGGGTCGGCGGCCTGGAAGGCCGTGCGGCCGATGAGCGTATCGCGCTCGCCGAGGGTGTACTGGGCCAGGAGACGGTCGGCGCGGGTGGCATCGCCTACGGCCTGCGTACCGTCCCGGTGGCGGTGGACATCGCCCGTCGTATCGCCCGGCTCGCCCCCGACGCCTGGGTCATCAACTTCACCAATCCGGCCGGCCTGGTCACCGAAGCCATGTCCCGCCACCTCGGCGACCGGGTCATCGGCATCTGCGACTCGCCGGTGGGCCTCGGCCGACGCGTCGCCCGGGCGCTGGGGGCCGATCCCGACACCGCCTGGATCGACTACATCGGCCTCAACCACCTCGGCTGGCTCCGCGGGCTGCACATCGAAGGCCGGGACGCACTCCCCCGGTTGCTTGCCGATCCCGCACTGCTCGGCTCGTTCGAGGAGGGCAAACTCTTCGGCGCCGACTGGCTCCAGTCGCTCGGCGCGATCCCCAACGAATACCTGCACTACTACTACTTCAACCGCGAGGCGGTCCGCGCCTACCAGGAGGCCAAACAGACTCGCGGCGCCTTCCTGCACGACCAACAGGCCCGGTTCTACGAGGAGATGAAGCAGCCGGACGCCCCGGCGCTGGCGACCTGGGACCGCACCCGCGCAGAGCGCGAAGCGACGTACATGGCACACAACCGCGAGGCGGCCGGAGCCGGCGAGCGCGACGCCTGTGACCTGGAGTCCGGCGGGTACGAGAAGGTCGCCCTCGCCCTGATGCGAGCCATCGCACACAACCAGCGCACCACCCTGATCCTCAACGTCCGCAACCGCACCACGCTCTCCGTGCTCGATACGGACGCGGTCATCGAGGTCCCGTGCTTCGTGGATGCGAACGGCGCCCATCCCGTCTCCGTGGCTCCTCTGCCGCTCCACGCCACCGGACTGGTGACCGCCGTCAAGGCCGTCGAGCGCGAGATCCTCGCCGCGGCCGACAGCGGCTCACGCACCACCGCCGTCAAGGCCTTCGCCCTGCACCCCCTCGTCGACTCCGTGGCCGTCGCCCGCCGACTCGTCGACGGCTACACCAGCGCCCACCCCGCTCTCGCGTATCTGAGGTAGGAGTCCGCACATGCACGACGAACGCCGCCGCATCGAGGAGCGCGTCGAGCGCGTCCTGCAGCAGCGCATCCTCGGCCGCTGCGCGTGGCAGGGGCGGCTCGCGATGTCGAGCCGCTGGTGAGCAGTGACCACCCGGCCATGACGATCGAGGCGGTGAAACCGGCCGACGACCGGTCCGGCGATGTGGTGGTTCGGCTCTACGAGTCCGTCGGCAGCCGGGCGAAGGCAACGCTGCGCACCGGCTTCCCGCTGGCCGGCGCCAAGGTCACCGACCTCCTCGAGCGTCCGGTGCCGGGCGAGTCCGTGACTGTCGGGAAGGACGCGGTGTCGCTGCGGCTGCGCCCCTTCCAGATCCTGACGCTGCGGCTCTCACGGGCATAGCGGGCGTGCCGCCGGAGTGAGGTGTCCACCGCCGTGGGGCGGTGGACGGAGGCCGTCCCGGTCGTTCACGGCCCCGCATGCCGCGGATCGCGGACGGCCGGCTCAGGATGCCTCGACAGCCGCCTTGATCCGGCCTGCGAACGCATCGGCGTCCTTGCGTGCCGCGCTCAGGGCGAGGCCCGCGATGAGCTTGCCGATGCCATGGCCTTCGAGCCTGTTGAAGACGCGCAGACGGGTGTTGCCCTGTGGGGTGGACTCGAGGTCGTAGCCGCCCTCGGTGGCCGTCACGAGGTTCTTCGAGAGCTCGGTCCAGCGGATCCTGTTGGGCGCCTGGAACTCACTGATCCGGAACTCCCGCTTGGTCGTCATGCCGGCGTCCTTGACCGTGCTCCTGTAGACGGTGCCCACCGTGGTCGGGCCGGCCGTCACCTTGGCCATCTCCTGCACCCTGGGGCTGAACTTGGGATCGTTCTCACCGTCGGCGAGGAAGGCGAAGACCTCCTCGACGGGGCGGCCGATCTCGACCGTTGCCTCGAACTGACCGGCCATGGCTCCTCCGCTGATCGCTCGCGCCCGGGCGGCGGCGTGCCGGCATCGTCCCGGACGGCCCGGGAGACTTCCGGCAGGCTCGCGACTGGCGGCCCGCGCCAGGCTGGTGTCCTGCCATTCTGGTTTCGCGGACGGCGGCGGCGCCACCCGAGACGTATCGGGTGTGAGCGGCGCAGCAGCGTGAAGTTCTCGGCCGCGACGGAGATGCCTGCGTCGGCGGCTTGTCTCATCCAGCTCTCGGCCTCGCCGAGACCGGCCTGGGGGCTCACTGGTCGGACCGTCCCGCCAAGTGGGCCAGGAGTACCGGGACATGGCTGCGCTCGATGTCCTTGACCGAGGTGAGGACGGTCACAGCCTGCGCGGCGGACAGAGCGAGAACCCGGTCGACGGCCGGGGCGTGGTCGGAGTCGGCCAGTTCTCGCGTGTAGCGCCGGGCGAACTCCTCGTAGCGGCTGCGGTCTTCGTGGTACCAGTGCCGCAGCTCGGCCGAGGGCGCGATGTCCTTCAGCCACTCGTCGACGGCGGCGCGCTCCTTGGAGACGCCCCGCGGCCAGAGCCGGTCCACCAGTACCCGGCACCCGTCGCCGGGGTGCGGCGGATCGTACACACGCCGGACGTGGAACGGACCGGACACCATCACCTCACCTCCCTCGTGCGAAGGCCGGCGGCCGGGCTCCGCAGCGCTGACGCCGTACCTTCTCAGGCTCCGCCGTACGGGCCTGCTCCGCACCTTGCCCCTGGCAGCGCTCGACCTGGAGCTCACGGCAGAGCGGCGTTGGAGGCTGGACACGGCACTGTGACAGGCTGCGTGGAGGTGCCCGCGGCCAGTCAGGTCGCCGGGCCGGAGACTTCGGGAGAGCACGGCACCATGGACATACCGGATCCTTCGCGCTGGGCGTCCAGCCCTGCAGCCCACCGCAACGCCGTGGCCGCGGAGACCGCCAGGTTCGTGGCGGTCGTCAAGGGCGCACAGCCGGCGACCCCGGTGCCCAGCTGCCCGGGCTGGACGCTCGTCGACCTGATCAGGCACACCGGCAGCGTGCAGCGCTGGTTCTCCGTCCTGCTGCGTCAGCTCGTCCAGGAACCACCGCGGAGCCGTGATGTGGAACTGCGGCTGCCGGCGGACGAGGACGACTATGCCGACTGGCTGACGGCGAGTGCGACGGAGGCCGCGAGCGCCTTCGCCGTCACCGATCCGGATGCCCCGATGTGGGTGTGGGGCGCCGATCGCCATGCCAGGTTCTGGGTGCGGCGGATGCTGTTCGAGACTCTGGTGCACCGCGCCGACGCGGAACTCGCCGTCGGCCTGCGGCCCGTGATCGACCGCGACCTCGCGGCCGACGGCGTGGACGAGTTCTTGGTCAATCTGCCTTTCGCCACGTCCTTCGCCCCCAAGGTGGCCAATCTGCGTGGTGTCGGAGAGACCATTCGCTTCCGGTGCACCGACAGGGACGGCGAGTGGCTGGTCCGCCTGCGGCCCGATGGCTTCGGGATCGAGCCCGACCCCGCGGCCACCGGGACAGCCACATCGGCCGACGCCACCGTCCAGGGAGCCGCCGCGGATCTGCTGCTGCTCATGTACGGCCGCCTCGACCGCAGCGCTGATGCCTTCGAGAGTTCCGGGAACGAGGACTTGCTGACGCTCTGGTTCAGCAACTCCGAGTTCTGAAGAGCAAGCGGTTGTGGCCTGCGGTCAGGTGCGGCCGCAGGCCCGTGGCGGGAGCCGGTCGGCTGGCCGGTTCCCGCCGTGCGACCTACCGTCGAATGGAGCAGGTCCGATAGAGGTTCATACGCGGTAGCCCTGTCCCCATCCCGCGGAGGTGCCCCCCATGACCGGAGACCGGACCAGCGCCACACCGGGCAAGACCCAGTTCGACGACATCTACAACGAGCCGGATCCTCGTGCCTACTTCCGTCGGCTCGCCCCACTGGAATACGAGATTCCGCACCAGGCCCAAGACATTTTCCGCCGCACTCGTGCTGACCGGGCCGCGGCGTCGGGCACGGGCGGCCCTGTCACAGTCCTCGATCTGTGCTGCTCGTACGGCATCAACGCCGCCCTCCTCAATCATGACCTCACGCTGGCCGAGCTGTACGCGCACTACACCGGCGCGGAAGCAGCAGCGCTCACCCCGGCTGAACTCATCGAGCGCGACAAGGAGTTCTACGCCTCAAGGCGCCGCGCGGACGCGAGCCCGGTCATCGGACTCGACGCGGCCGACCGCGCCGTCGACTACGCCCTGGCGGTCGGTCTGCTCGACGAGGCCTACGCCGAGAACCTGGAAGAGCGGCCGGCCGGCCCCCAACTGCGACGCGCCGTCGCAGGCACCGGACTGATCACGGTCACCGGAGGCATTGGCTACATCTCCCGCCGCACCTTCGAATCCCTCCTGGAGAGTGCGCGCATCCCCATCTGGGTAACCGCTTTCGTCCTGCGTACCGTCCCGTACCAGCCGGTGATCTCGAGCCTGGCCGACTACGGCCTGATCACGGAGACGGACCCGTCGCAGACCTACCCGCAGCGGTTGTTCTCCGACCCGGCAGAGCAGCGCAACGCCATCGAGCAGGTACTCCTCCTCGGCCGCGACCCCGCCGGACTGGAGGCCGACGGCCGCTACTACACGCAGCTGTACGAGTCCCGACCCCGTCCGGCGTGACCTGACGCTGCCGTTCCGCACGGCCGCCGCGCACGGAGCACCTGGCTGCGTTCCGGGCCCACCCCGGCCCCGCACCGGGTACCCGGCCGGGGTATCGTCGGGGCAGGCCGCGCCGCACGCGCGGGGATGAAGCGTCGGAAGGAACCGGCAGTGGTGGACAGCGGACGACCGCGGGGGCCGGGCATCGCCCTGCTGCCGGCGGTCTGCGCGGTCCTGCTCGGCCTGTTCCTCATGCACGGCGCCCCGGCCACCACCACAGCCGGCTGCCACGGTGCGATGTCCGCGCCTGCCCCGATGCACAAAGACCATGCCGTCGCTTCGATGACGTCCGCGGCCACGACGGCCATGGCACACCCCGGCGCCGCCCAGGCGTCGGACGCGTCGGTGACGCACGGGGCGCTCTGCGCCTCGACTCCCGCACGCGACCGGACCCCGCTGCCGATGACCGGCCTGGTGACCGTCATCGCCCTCGCGGCGGTGTGGTCCCTGACAGGTCGGCCTGCGGCCCTCGGCCGGACGGGGCGGCGTGGGCCGCCGACCGGCGGACGGAGCCTGCTGCTCCAGGTGTGTATCGCGCGAGCGTGACAGGACCACGCCGGAACCCCGCCATGAACGGGCCCGGCAGCGAGTCCTGCTCACATTGGCGCGCCACCCGGCGTGGTGCGCCCACCCGGAAAGACCACAGTGATGTTCAGTTCTTCCCGTTCCGCCGTGCGCCGCCCAGCCCTGGCGTCGGTCGGAGCAGCAGCCGCCCTGGCCCTGACCCTGGCCGCCTGCGGTTCCTCCAGCGACTCCTCGATGCCCGGCATGGACCACGGCGCCAAACCGTCCGCCTCCTCCTCGGCGAGCGTGACGCCCTCGGTGAGCGGCATGCCCGGCATGGACCACATGGCAGGCGGCAGCGGCCTGGCCGACGCGAAGGACGGTTACCGCCTCACCTCGCGGGACACGACGCTCCCGGCGGGCAAGCAGGCCGGCTACCGGTTCGGCGTCACCGGCCCGGACGGCAAGCCAGTCACCGATTTCGAGGTCGACCAGACCAAGCGGATGCACTTCTACGCCATCCGCTCGGACCTGACAGGCTTCCAGCACATCCACCCGACCATGGCCGCCGACGGCGCCTGGACCGCCGACCTGGCCACACTCGCTCGCGGTTCCTGGCGCATGTTCGCCTCGTTCACCCCGAACTCCGGGACCGGTAAGGGCAAGGACTTCGTGCTCAGCCGCACCCTCACCGTCCCCGGCACGCAGACGAAGACCCCGTTGCCGGCGGCAGCCGGCGCCACCGAGGCCGACGGGTACACCGTCAACGTCAAGGCCGAGCTGATGGCCGGCATGGCGCACCCGCTCACGGTCACCATCACCAAGGGCGGCAAGCCCGTCACCGACCTGCAGCCCTACCTGGACACCTACGCCCACCTGACTGCCTTCCACGAGGGAGACACCGCGTTCGCGCACCTCCACCCCGAGACGAAGGTGAACGGCGCTCACGGCGGTCCAAAGCTGTCCTTCCACGCCGAACTGCCGACGTCCGGAAACTGGCGGCTGTTCCTGCAATTCCGGACCGGCGGCAAGCTGCACACCGCCGCGCTGACCCTGCGCGTCGGCTGACCGTCCCCGCGGGGCGCCGCCCACGCGGCGGCGCCCCGTAACCCCACCCCCGCGTGACACCTCGCAGATGCCCCGCGTCGGTGGGCCCGGGTACGCACTCCCGGAGGAATGCTTCAGGGATGATCCACGCCGTACTGCACGCACTGTCGATCGCCGGTTCCATGACCTGGGAGATCACCTGGGCGCTGATCCTGGGATTCGCCCTGTCCGCCGTGGTCCAGGCGGTCGTGCGCAAGTCCACCGTCGTCTCGCTGCTGGGCGACGACCGCCCTCGTACTCTGGCCATCGCCGCCGGTCTCGGCGCGGCCTCGTCCTCGTGCTCCTACGCCGCGGTGGCGCTGGCCCGCTCGCTGTTCCGTAAGGGCGCGAACTTCACCGCCGCGATGGCCTTCGAGATCGCGTCGACCAACCTGGTCGTCGAACTCGGCGTCATCCTCGCGCTGCTGATGGGCTGGCAGTTCACCGCGGCGGAGTTCGTCGGCGGCCCCATCATGATCATCGTGCTTGCGGTGCTCTTCCGGCTGTTCCTGCGCGACACACTCCTTCGCCAGGCCCGCGAGCAGGCCGAACGCGGGCTCGCCGGTTCGATGGAGGGCCATGCTGCGATGGACATGTCCGTGCAGCGCGAGGTCTCCTTCGCCCGGCGACTGCTGTCCGGCGAGGGCTTCACCTCGACCGCGCACGTGTTCGTCATGGAGTGGGCGGCGATCCTGCGTGACTTGGTGCTCGGCCTGCTCATCGCCGGCGCCATCGCCGCCTGGGTGCCGGACTCCTTCTGGAGCACGTTCTTCTTCGAAGGCCACCCGCTGGCAGCCAAGTTGTGGGGGCCGGTCATCGGCCCGCTGGTCGCCATCGCCTCGTTCGTCTGCTCGATCGGCAACGTGCCGCTCGCGGTCGTGCTGTGGAAGGGCGGCATCAGCTTCGGCGGCGTGGTCGCGTTCATCTTCGCCGACCTGCTGATCCTGCCGATCCTCAACATCTACCGGAAGTACTACGGCGCGAAGATGGCCCTCTTCCTGCTGGGCACCTTTTACGTCGCCACGGTCATCGCCGGCTACATCGTGGAGTTCACCTTCGGTGGCCTCGGCCTCATCCCCGACCAGGCCGACGCCAAGGTCCCCATGGAGGGCATCACATGGAACTACACCACGTGGCTCAACATCGCCTTCCTGCTCCTGGCGGCCGCCCTCCTGGTGCGGTTCTTCCGCACCGGCGGGATGGCGATGCTGCGCATGATGGGCGGCGCACCCGGCAACAGCCATGCCCCCGAAGGCAACGGCAAGAGCCACGAGAAGCATGACGGCCACCGCTGACCGGCGCGGCGGACGCGTTCGGTGGTGGTGACACATGAAGGAGCGGCCACGGCGAAGCGCCGTGGCCGCCCGGTTGTTCAGCTGCCCGGTGGCACCCGCGCAGGACGGCCGGACCCCCGGGTGAGGGAGTAGCCGGCGATACCCGCCAGGGCACCGAGCAGGCCGCCCGCCACGGTCCAGATCCAGCGGTCGGACCACCAGCCGGAGGCCCAGCCGCCGTCCGGCTCGGCGAAGGCCGCCGCCTGCTTCGGTGCGTTCTCGTCGTCCTTCGCCGACCGGGCCGTGGCGCCGGGTACCAGCGGAGTGGAGAGTGAGCCGTCACCCGCGTGCGCGCCGCCGGCGTCGGCCGACTGGGCCTCGACCTCGGCCCGTACCGGCTGGCCGAGGTCCTGCTCAGGAAGATCGACGACCGTCAGGCGTACGTAGTAGCTGCCCGGCAGCGGGTCGTTGGCCCACGGCTCCGCCCAGGAACGGACCGTACGCAGCGTGCAGGACAGCTCGACCGATGCGGCGTCCTTCGCCGCCGCCCGGGTCTGCATGCCGTACATACAGGCCTGGCGACGGTGCAGACCGTCGTACACGTCGAGCTGCCATGTCGAGGCTCCGTGCCGACCGGTGGACTCGGGCAGCGTGACCTTGGCCTTCACCGTGGCCCGCTCCCCCGCGTCCGCGGGAAACACCCAGTACAGGTAGTCGCCGGTGGACGCGCCGGCCGTGGCCCGCTGGCCCTGCTCGACCGCGGTCGCGGTACGGAAGGTGGTACCGGCCTCGGTCGGGCCGGCCGTGCTCTCGCTCGGACTCGCCGACGGATCGTCCGCGGCGGCCGCGCCCGCCGTGCCGAACAGTGCGGCAGCGGCCAGCAGAGCTGTCGTCAGTATGTGTGCGGTACGCATCAGTTGGTCCTCCAGACAGCGACGCGCCAGCGTGAGACCCAACCCCACAGCAGACCGGCCACCAGGCCGGTGAGCACCAGGACGGCGAGGAGCCACCAGCCCCGGCCGAGACCGAAGGAGGCCACGTCGGACGCGTCGTCGGGCGCGTCGACCACGTCGATGGTCAGCTCGACAGGGAGGCCCGGGGCGGTCTTGACCGACGGGGGCGCCGAGAAGGAGTTGCTGATCTGCAGGCAGACGGTCTCCGCTGCGGGTTTGACCTCGTCCGCGTCGGCCGGCGGAGCCTTCGGATAGCGCAGACCGGCCGAGATCATGTCGGTGCGTCCGTTGCCCGCCTCCGCGCCGCGGACGATTTCCCGGCCGTGTACGGTCACCGCCCGCAGCATGACGCCGTAGTCGTTGTTGACCGCCCGGTCGGCGGCGACGCTCACCGAGGCGCGCAGCTCCTGGCCGGGCAGGACATCCACCCGGTACCAGCGGTGCTCGCCGAACTTCTCACGGTCGGTGAAGAGGCCCGCCTTGAGCTGTGGTGCGTCCGTGCACTGCTGTCCGCCCTCGGTCGCCACCGGGGTGACGACCGGCGCTGCGGCACGGTCCACCAATTGGCTGACGCGGCCGGAGAGTTCATCGGTGTGCTGTACCGAGGTGTAGGTACCGCCGGTGGCCTCGGCGATGCACCTCAGCTGGTCACGGGTCTTGGCATCCGGGACCAGCCCCAGCGTGTCGACGACGAGGTGGATTCCCTTGGCGGCGATGTCACGCGCGACGACACACGGGTCGAGCGGAGCACAGGTGTCCTCGCCGTCGGTGATGAGCACGATCCGCCGGGTGGCGTCGCCGCCCTTGAGATCCTCGGCCGCGCCCAACAGAGCCGGCCCGATCGGCGTCCAGCCGGTGGGAGCGAGCGTCGCCACGGCGGTCTTCGCCTCGGTCCGGTCGAGCGGGCCTACCGGGTAGAGCGGCCGGGTGTCCTTGCAGCCGAGCTTCTTGTCGTCACCGGCGTAGTCGGCGCCGAGGGTGCGTATGCCGAGCTGCACCTCTTTCGGCACCGCGTCCAGTACCTCGTTGAACGCCTGCTTCGCCGCTGCCATCCGGGTCTGGCCGTCGATGTCGCGCGCCCGCATCGATCCGCTGACGTCGAGCACCAACTCGACCTTGGGGGAAGCCTTCGCCACCGGTTCATCGGCGGCGGCGCCCACCGGGAAGAGCGCGACAGCCAGGGCGGCGAGCAGGCCGCACGACGCGGCCGCCAGCCGTTTTCTTGTGATCATCGCCGGATCGTATTGAAGATCGCCCGCTGATCCAAAACCCGGCTGTTCTCCCCACCGGTAGGTGTGGGGAGAACAGCCCGGATTGTGGTTGAAGCTGCCGGCGATATGCGGAGGCGGTACGTGTGCGGGGCGCGGTACAGGTAATTGACCCGGGGCGGTCAGGCTCTCAGCCTTCGTCGAAGGAGGCGAGATAGCTGGCGGCCATGTCGCTCTCGCCCAGGCCCCGGTCCACCAGTCTTTCGAAGCGCGCCACTCCGGCCCGCGCCACATCCAGCCGTACGCCGGAGCGCTCGCCCGCGTCAACGATGAGCCTGGTGTCCTTGAGGGCGTTGTCGACCGAGAAGCTGGGCGTGTAGTCGTCGGTGAGGATCGCCTTGGCCTTGACCCGGAGGTACCCGTTGTCCAACGGCCCGCCGGAGACACTGTCGAGGAAGGACTGCGGATCGACACCGAGCCCCTGTGCCAGGGCGATCGCCTCGGCCGTGGCATGCGTCAGGGCGCCGACCCAGCTGTTCAGTACCAGTTTGAGTCTGCTGGCAGCCCCGGTGGAGCCGTCGTCGTCCAGCCAGGTGGTGTGCCGGCCCACGGCTTCGAAGACGGGCGTCAGAACGGCGCGGGCAATGTCCGGGCCCGCGGCCAGTACCAGCAACTCCCCGGCTTCGGCGGGCTGCCTCGTACCGAGAACCGGAGCGTCGACAAAGACGAGGCCCTGCTCCCGCGCGAAATCGGCCAGCTCCGCCGTGGCGGCGTCGCCGACGGTGGCCGTCTGGGCCCAGACCGTTCCGGGGGCGAGCCCGGGGCTTGCCTCACGCATCGCGGCGAGCACCCGTGCTCCGTCGTTGAGCATGGTCAGCACCACGTCCGCGCCGGTGACGGCGTCGACGGGCGACGCGGCACAGAGCGCTCCCTCAGCCACCAGCGCTTCGGCCTTCGCTCGCGTACGGTTCCACACCCGGACGGGCAGGCCCGCGCGGAGCAGGTTGCGCGCCATCGCGGCACCCATGAGGCCGGTACCGAGCACCGCCACCGTGGGACGGGCCGCGTCATCGTGCGTTGCCGGTGTTGCCACTCGGGTCACCTCTCGCCGTCGTCATGCGCCTGGCCCATAGGTACCCGACGCGACCGCCCGGGACGAGGCGGCCGCGCCGGGCTGGTCCGGTCAGCTCCGAGCCGACGCGGCCGTGCCGTAGCGGCGCTCGAAGCGCTCCACACGGCCGGCCGAATCCAGGACCCGGGATTTTCCGGTGTAGAACGGGTGGCTCGCCGAGGAGACCTCGACGTCGATCACCGGGTAGGTGTTGCCGTCCTGCCACTCCACACGCTGCGCGGAGTCGGCGGTCGAGCGGGTCAGGAAGGCGATGTCCGCGGCGCGGTCGCGGAAGACGACCGGGCGCGAAACGGGGTGGATACGAGGCTTCATACGTAATCCTTCCTCAGTACGGGCTCCTAGTGGGGGTGAATGTCACATTCACTTCGGCGCCTGGTCCTGTAACCCGGCGGGCCCCCGCGGCATTCCCGCCGGGCCGGTCCGCCCGACCGGCCCCGGGGGTGTGCCGCGCCGACCGGGCACATACAAGAGCTAATCGCTAGAATTCGGGCATGGGAGAGCGGCCTGTCGCGTCGACTGCGCCCGAGCTCGTCATCGAAACCGACGCGGGCTCCACGGTGATGAGTCCGAGCCGGGACTACCACGTCGGGCGCGACCCCAGGAGCGACATCGTCATCGACGATGCCCGGGTCTCCTGGCACCATGCGGTGCTCCGGCCCAAGGACGGCCACTGGACACTCGAGGACGAGCACAGCACGAACGGCACATACGCCGACGGCAAGCGCATCCACGAGTGGGGAGTCGGCCCCGGCAGCGTCATCCGGTTCGGCAACCCCGCCGACGGCCCGCGCGCCGTACTCGTCGGCCGTGCGCCCACCGCGCCGGCGGCGCAGCCGCCCCTCCGTCCGTCCGCCGTCTCCATGCCGGCCGCCACCAGCACCTTCCGGCAGCCGACCAGCGTACGGCCGCTGCCCGTCCGCACCGTACGCATCGGACGTGGCGCCGACAACGACCTGGTCATCGACGATCTCACCGTCTCACGCCTGCATGCCGAGCTGCGGGCGCAGTCGGGCGGCACATACGAGATCGTCGATCTCGGCAGTCACAACGGCACCTTCCTCAACGGCCAGCCGATTGAACGGGCCCAGGTCTCCCCCGGCGACATCGTCGGTATCGGGCACTCGGCGTTCTGCCTCGTCGGCGACCAGCTGCAGGAATTCGTCGACACCGGTGAGGTGTCGCTCGGCGTCCAGGACCTGACGGTCACGGTGGACCGGGGCCGCAAGACACTCCTCGACCATGTCTCCTTCCCGGTCGGCGAGAAGTGCCTGCTCGCCGTCATCGGGCCCAGCGGAGCGGGCAAGTCGACGCTCCTCAACGCCCTGACCGGGCTCCGTCCCGCCGATCAGGGCACCGTCCTCTACGACGGCCGCGACCTCTACCACGACTACGCGGAGCTGCGTCAGCGCATCGGTCTCGTACCGCAGGACGACATCCTGCACTCCCAGCTGACGGTCCAGCGGGCCCTCGGATACGCCGCCGAGCTGCGGTTTCCGCATGACGCCGCGAAGACCGAACGTCAGGCCAGGGTCACCGAGGTCATCGACGAGCTGGGGCTGGGGCAACGGGCCGGGCAGCCGATCCACAGTCTGTCGGGCGGTCAGCGCAAACGGGTGAGTGTGGCTCTGGAACTGCTGACCAAGCCGTCGCTGCTCTTCCTCGACGAGCCGACCTCCGGGCTCGACCCCGGCATGGACCGGTCGGTCATGCATATGCTCCGTGGCCTCGCCGACGACGGACGTACGGTCATCGTGGTCACCCACAGCGTGCTCAGTCTGGACGTGTGCGACCGGCTGCTGGTGCTCGCCCCGGGCGGGAAGATCGCCTATTACGGGCCGCCCGACGACGCGCTCGCCTTCTTCGGCTTCGAGCACTGGCCGGAGGCGTTCGAGGCCTTCGAGAACGATGATTCCCGCGAGTGGGCGGGAGAGTACCGCGAGTCCCCGTTCCACCAGCAGTACATCGCGAACTCGACCGCACAGCCACCCCTCCCGCACCCCGCAGGGAACGCAGCCGTCACGCCACCGCCGCGGACCCGGAGCTGGGGGGCGCAGCTGGGGACCCTGGTGCGGCGGTACGCCGCCGTACTGAGCGCCGACCGGACCTTCATGATCACCATGATTGCGCTGCCGTTCGTGATGGGCGCGATGACCCGCGCCCTGGCCGGGAGCCGGCTGACCGCCGAGACGGCGTTGAACGCCCTGTTCATCCTGTGCGTGGGCGGTGTGCTGATCGGGGCCGCCAATGCCGTACGGGAGCTGGTCAAGGAACGGGTCATCTATCAGCGGGAGCGGGCCGTCGGGCTGTCCAGATCCGCCTATCTGATGTCCAAGGTCGTGGTGCTGGGCACCGTCACGGTGCTGCAGGCCGTCGTACTGACCCTCGTCGGTCTGGCCGGCGTCGACCTCAACGCCCCGGGCGGCGAAGGAGTGCTGATGCCGCCTCTGCTGGAGATCACCCTGGCCGTGGCCCTGCTGTCCTTCACCGCGATGATGCTCGGCCTGTTCGTCTCCTCGCTGGTGCGCAAGGAGGAAGTCACCATGCCGCTGCTGGTGCTCCTCACCATTGTCCAGGTCATCTTCAGCGGCGCGCTGCTGGAACTCAACGGAGTTCCCGGGATTGAGCAGCTTGCGTGGCTGGTCCCCTCGAGATGGGCGCTGGGGGCGATGGCAGGGACCATCGAGCTCACCCGGATCGTCCCGGGCGATCTGACGGCGGATCCGCTGTTCCGGCACTCCCAGTCTGTGTGGCTGCTGAACATGGGGAAGCTTGCGGTGCTCTCGGTCGTCTTCGGATACGCAGTCGCGAGACTGCTGCGCCGACATGAACCCGCCATCATGCGGAAGTAGAGGCGGGATTCATGACGTTCGAGGACTTCAGCCCGACACATGTCGTCCCCCAGGGCGGGCTGCCCGCCTGGGAGGCCCCGGACGTGTCCCGGCCGACCGAACCGCTCGACCCGCTGCTCCCGGTACGGCTCGTCGACCGGCGTGGGGACTGGGGGCGGATCCTGTGCGCGAACGGCTGGTCGGCGTGGGTCGACGGCCGGCTGCTGGTCGCCGTACCGCATGAGCCGCCGGCGGCCGGTCAGCCGCTTGCCAGGACTGCGGACCCGCGACCGCTGCTGGCGCGGGTCGAGGAGTCCCTGAGCCAGTACCGGCGCGCGGCGGAGGAGCTGACGTCCGGCCAGACGGACGGAGAGACCTTCCGCCACCGTACGCAGGGGCTGCGGGTCGGGATGGTCGTCGACGGTGAGTCGGTGTGGCTGTACGAGGCGGAGCACGAGCGGTGGGTGTACTGCGACGGGACGCGGCTCAGCACATACGCGGCCTCGCCGGGCCCGGGCGGGACGACGACGGACTCCCGGGCGAAGGTTCCGGACCCGAAACGGCAGGCGGCGCCGGCGACAGAGGTCGTCAACCCCGCACGGGCGGGCGGCCCCGGACCCGGGCGACCCGTCGGATCGGACGACGACACCCACTCCCGCGACCCGCAGGGGCCCGCCCGGCCCGGTGACGCCTGATGACCCGCGCCCCGCACGACTCGAGCCTGCAGGTCGGACGGCCCTCCGACCTGCTCGGGAAGCAGATCGCCGGATACCTGGTCGAGAGCGAGATCGGCCGCGGCGGCATGGCCGTCGTCTACCGCGCCAAGGACCTACGGCTGGACCGCACCGTCGCGCTCAAACTGCTCGCTCCCGAACTCGCCCGCAACGACACCTTCCGGCAGCGTTTCACCCATGAGTCGAGGGTGGCTGCCGCGATCGACCACCCGCACATCGTGCCGGTCTTCGAGGCCGGCGAGACCGACGGCATCCTCTACATCGCCATGCGCTACGTCGCCGGACAGGATCTGCGCGCGCTGCTCGACGACAGGGGACCACTGTCGCTGGCGGACGCGGGACGGATCGCCGCTCAGGTGGCGTCCGCTCTCGACGCCGCCCACGACCACGACCTGGTGCACCGGGACGTCAAACCCGGCAACATCCTGGTCGCGGCGGGCACGGACAGCGACCATCCCGAGCACGTCTACCTCACGGACTTCGGCCTGACGAAGAAGTCGCTGTCGCTGACCGGGTTCACCACTGTGGGCCAGTTCGTCGGGACGCTCGACTATGTGGCGCCGGAGCAGATCTCGGGGCTCCCGGTGGACGGCAGGTGCGATGTCTACAGCCTCGCATGCGTCGTCCACGAGACACTGGCCGGAGCACCGCCCTTCCAACGCGACGACGATATGGCGCTGTTGTGGGCCCACCAGTACGATCCGCCGCCGCCCGTCACCGCGCAGCGTCACGAACTCCCCACCGCCGTCGACGGCGTACTGGCGAAGGCCCTCGCCAAGAGTCCCGACGACCGGTACGACTCGTGCCTGCAGTTCGTGACCGCGCTGCGCGCGGCAGCGGCGGGCGCCGCGGAAGGGGGCCATCCGCCGACAGAGGTGGACCTTCGTGCGCCGGCCGCCGATCCGGGGCCGCCGCCGCAGCCGCCCCGCTGGGCGCTGCCGGTGTTCCCCGGTTACCCCGGGTAGACGAGTCCGGACCTCAGTTCGCCGTCGGCTCCACTTCTCCGCGACGGTGCACCCGCGCGGCGAGCAGGCTCCCGACGAATCCGGCGGCCAGCCCCCAGACCACGGCCAGGCCGAGCGCCGTCCACAGGTTCGGACGCAGGAACACCTCTCCGTCGAGGCCGCCGCCGACGTCTCCGATGCCCAGCAGCGACAGGCCGTAGTGGGCCGAGAGCCGGGCGACGAGGCAGATGGTGAGGACCGTGAGGGCGAGCGCCACCGCCATGTGCACGGCGTGCTGCCAGGGCCGCATCCGGGCGGGTGAGCGGACCGCCATGAGGAACGCGGCGGCCGGCAGCAGGAGCGCGGCCACGACCAGCAGCCACCAGGCCCGTCCGTCGTGTTCGGAGAGCGAACTCAGGTTGAGGGTGGAGACGTCCGAAGTGCGCAGTACCGAGTCCAGTGCGTGCGGCACCGGCAGCCCGAAAGGGCCTTGCACCTTCCCCTCCCAGGAAACGCCGAGGCCGAGCGTGAGGGCGAGCCAGACGAGGTTCGGCAGTCCGAGGAGGAGCACGGCGAGCGTCTCGGCCGGGTGACCACGGGTGACCAGTACGACGAGTCCGGCGACCAGTCCCAGCACGACGTACGCCAGCAGCAGCGCCACCATGGCGAACGCTGCTGGGCGCACCGACTCCTGGAAGCGCACCAGGCGAGCGGGCAGCGGCGCCTTGCGCGAGACGAGAAGGGCCAGCACCAGGAGGCCCGCCAGCCACAGCAGGCCGAAAACCAGGGTGAGGGCGATGTCGGCCCGGAACCCGACCTCGGGCGATGCGTCCAGCACTTCGCCGATGTCCGCGATCGTCCGGTCCCCGAGCCGGATGGCGAAGCTGTGGCGGGCCAGGGCCGCGAGGGCGATGAGCGCGAGCACCCACACCGCCGCCATCCGGGCAGCCCAACCGGCCAGTTCGCGGGTACTGGCGACGGCTCGGTGCCGCAGCGGCCGGAGAAAGCCGGTGGCGATGACCAGGGCCCCGGCGAGGGTCACCGAGAGAGGCATCACCGTGAGGTCCGCCTTCGTCTCGGCGATCACCCCGGCGTCTCCCGAGAGGTCGACAGAGCCGCCGACGGCCATCACGACGACGGCCGCGACGACCCGCGGAAACGCGTTCCCGGGGAGGCCTGCCGCGCCCGCGGCCCAGAGGCCGAGAGCGGCCGTGACGATCATGACGGCCAGCCCGGCGAACACCGCTGCAAGGGCGTCACGCCAGTAGTGCGCGGCGCGTCTGGTATCCGCCCGTTCGCTGGATCGCTGCTGGCTCACGCTGCCACGCTAAGCAGGGGTCCGGCGCTCCGCCCCCTGGGAGGGCCGACCGCGTCAGCTTGCGAGCCGGACGGGTGCGGCGCACACAATGGTGATGGTCAAGGAAGAAAGTGAAAGTACTTCACTTTCTCCGACATTCACTGACATTCCTGTGCCGAGTTTCCTGCGCTGCACGATTCCTACGCTGGGAAGAAGAGCCCGTGAGTGCCCAACCACCACCCTCCGAACGCCCCACCGGACCTCCCTCCGGCCCACTCTCGGGCCCGTCACAGCCGGGTTCGACGCCGCCGCCCGGTCCGGTGCCGCCCGAGCCCCCACCGAGCGGCGGGGGCTTCGGCGGCACAGGCGGACCCGGAGGGGCGGGCGGACCCGGCGGCACAGGCGGGCCGGGCGGACCGGCGAAGGGCCCGGGCGAGGGCCCCGGCCACCCCTGGTGGCGGTCCGCGCCACG
Organism: Streptomyces sp. NPDC060064; assembly: GCF_042736455.1. Taxonomy (NCBI): domain Bacteria; kingdom Bacillati; phylum Actinomycetota; class Actinomycetes; order Kitasatosporales; family Streptomycetaceae; genus Streptomyces; species Streptomyces sp. NPDC060064. The sequence goes on along the minus strand of NZ_JBHWWF010000002.1, from coordinate 103,357 downwards.
TATTGCGGCGGTCGCCGCCGCGCTCGTGGCCGCGGTGGTGCTGACCATCGTCTTCACCCGTCCCGAGTCGGCCAAGGCCGGCGAGGTGGTCCTCGAGCCCGCCGGCTCGACCGGGCCCGATCCGTACACCGAATCGACGGCGCGGGAGAGCTCCCCTCCACCGACGCTCCCCAGACTGCCGAGCAGCTCCGAGACCCCGGCCAACGCCACCCGCAGCGTGCGGGGATCGACCCCCGGCCTGTACACCGGGACCCGTAAGGTCGCCAGCTGCGACGTGGAGAAGCAGATCAGCTCTCTCACGGCCGATCCGGCCAAGAACAGGGCGTTCGCCTCGGTCCATGGCATCGCGCCCGCCGCCGTTCCCGGGTTTCTGCGGTCATTGACGCCCGTACAGCTGGGGATGGACACCCGGGTCACCAACCACGGCTACAAGAACGGCGCCTCCACCAGCTACCAGGCGGTGCTGCAGGCCGGTACGGCCGTGCTCGTCGACGCCCGCGGCGTGCCGCAGGTGCGCTGCGGCTGCGGCAATCCGCTGGGGCCTGTGGTCCCGACGAAGGGCACACCCCAACGGAAGGGTGACCCCTGGCCCGCGTACCGGCCCTCGAACGTCGTGGTCGTGGCGCCCTCCGTCACGGTGGTGAACGTGTTCATCGTGTTCGACCCGCACAAAAATGACTGGTTCGCCCGCGACAGGGGCGACACCGACGGCCGCTACGACAAGCGGACCCCACCGCCGGCGAGAATCGAGCTGCCACGCTTCCCGGACACGTCGTCACCGTCCCCGGGCAAGTCGTCGCCGTCCCCGGGCAAGTCATCGCCCTCTCCGGGCAGTTCGTCGCCGTCCCCGGGCAAGTCATCGCCCTCTCCCGGCAGTTCGTCGCCGTCCCCCGACAGGCAGAACCTGCAGCCGGAGTCCTCCGAGCCCCCAGCACCCTCGCCGCCGTCCCCGGGAGAGGAGAACCCGCAGCCGCAGTCCTCCGAGCCCCCGGCATACTCGCCGCCCGAGGAAGCCCCGCCGTCGGACGCCTCACTGCCTGCGCCACCGCCTCCCGCCGTCCCGGAACCTCCCCCCGAATCCGCAGCGGAGCCTCCCCTCCAACCGGACGCACCCGTGTCCTGAGGAACCGGACTCGACCTGGGACGGCTCAGGTGATGACGGCCGGAGACGTACCGGACTTCACGGTCAGCCGGGGTGCTCCGCCGCCGTCCGCCGGAATCGACCAGAGGTCGGCACCGAAGTCGCCGGGCAGTGCGTAGAGGAGCGTGTCGCCGGTCAGCCACAGGGGCTGGTCGTCGACGCTTCTCCGCTCGGCGAGCGCAGTCTCCCTGCCTGTGCGCAAGTCCAGCACATGCAGCCGCCAAGGGGCGGCTGCGGGGGCGCCGGGGACTCGCTTCTTGAAGGCGACGCGGGTGCCGTCCGGGGAGAGCGAGGGGCACTCGACGTTCTCGCGCACGGTGCGCAGAGTACGCAGAGCCAGGTCGCCCTCGACCAGATGGGTATGTCCGCCGGTGGCGAGGGTCGCATAGAAGCGGTTGTCGTCGGCGGCGAAGGTGACGCCCCAGAAGTTGTGGTCGGCGGCCCGGTCTCGATGCCCGTCCTTGATCACGGTGAACTTCTCGAGGTCGCCGTGGAGGGTGCCGGTACGGGCGTCGTAGATGGCGGTACGGGTGGAGAAGGCGCCGCCCGCGTAGGAATCGCCGCTGACGAAGACCGTCCACGCCGCCAGTCGTCCGCTCGGCGACACCCGGGCGCGGGTGGGCATGCCGGGCGCCGGAAACGTACGGATGGGCCGCAACCGCTCGTCGAGGAGCACGGCTTCGTGGCCCGGGATGACTCCGCCGGTGGCTCGGAGACAGATGCCTGTGCCGGCGGCCGCGTGGAAGCGCAGGCAGTTGCCGGGCGCGGCGGTGCGCGGGGCGGCCGGTGTGGTCAGCGGGACGGAGGAGATGTGGTCGCGCTGCGGGCCCCAGGCAAGGTTGCGGAAGAGGAGCCGACCGGGCTGACGCAAGGTCACCGAACCGGTCAGGGCGACCGGTTCGCCGGGCCTGGCCCGCTCGCGCTCGGCCGCGCGGTCGGCGGCCCGCAGCGTGGCGACGGCGGCGACCGAGGCCAGGACCGCGGTGGCGAGGGCAAGGATGAGCAGTCTGGCCCGCATGCTCATGGGTGACTCCCTCGGTGGAGGACGACGGCCACAGCCATGGCGACGGCCAGACCGGTGGCAGCCACGGTCAGGGCGCCTTCAGGACCGAGGTACATCCAGGCCGCGCCGAAGAGCAGTGAGCCCACGAAGCGGGCCAGGGCCCCGGCCGTCTGGACGAGGCCGAGGCCGCTCGCCTTCAGGTGCGGCGGCAGCAGCGGGCCCGCGGCGGCCATCAGCACACCGTCGGTTGCCGCGTAGAAGACACCGAGCAGCACCAGTACGCACCCGGCCGTGGCCGGTCCGCCCGCCCAGGATGCGAGGAGCAGCCCGTACGCGATGAGCAGCGCCCCATGGCCCGCGAGGAAGACCGCGCGGCGGCCGATCCGGTCGGCCAGCCGGCCGAGCGGCACTGCCAGCAGCAGAAATCCCGCGGCGGCGCCGACGGGCAGCAGCGGGAAGTACGGAGTGGGCAGGTCGAGGCGGCGCTGGAGCAGCAGATAGAGGAACGAGTCGCTCACCGTGACCACGCCGAGCAGCGCGGCGATCAGACACAGCCGCGGCAGGCCGGGGGTGCGGGCGAGGGTGCGCAGCGACCTCGGGCCGCGTCGCTTTCGGTTCACCGCGGCGGGACTTCGCGTCGAGGCGTCCCGCACGAAGAGCACAAGGAGCAGCACACCGAACGCGGCGGCGCAGAAGCTGACCACGAACACCGCGTCGTAGCCGTCGCGCGCGGCCCACAGCACGGCGAATGCGGCGAGCGGCCCGAGCAGCGCGCCCGCGGTGTCCATCGCCCTGTGCACTCCGAAGGCTCTGCCCTGCTCCTCGGGCGGGCAGGACAGAGAGATCAGCGCGTCGCGTGGGGCGGTGCGAAGCCCCTTGCCCGTGCGGTCGGCGGCGAGGACGGCGCCGACCGCCCAGGGTGTCGTGGCGGCGAGCAGGGCGAGCTTGCAGCAGGCGGACAGGGCATAGCCGGTGCCGGCGACGAGTTTGCGGCGCTGGGCGCGGTCGGCGAGGTGACCGCCGACCAGCCGGGACAGCACGGTCGCACCCTGGTAGAGGCCGTCGAGGGCGCCGAAGGCGAGCGGGGACATACCGAGGCCGACGACGAGATAGAGCGGCAGTACGGCGGTGACCATCTCGGCCGAGACATCCGTCACCAGGCTGACCGCGCCGAGTGCGATGACGTTGCCGGCGACCGCGCGGCGGGCTCCGGTACCGCGCGCCGGGCTCGGCCGGGTGCGGCGTACGCCCGCCGTGGTGTCGGCGGCCCGACCGGCCGACAGGTACACGGGTGTCTCCCTTCCAGTCGCTGATGGTTCGCCAGAAGACCGGTGCTCAGAACCAGTTGACGGTCAGGGGGAAGGTGGCGCCGGCAGAGGCCGCGGTGGAGTCGGTGGCGGTGGCGGTGATCCGGACGGTGCCGGTCTGCCAGGGTTTTCCGGTGATACGGCCGGTCGAGGTGTCGATGGACAGGCCGAACGGAAGTCCGGCGGCGCTGTACTTGAGCGGCGTCCTGCCGCCGGTCGCGGTGATCTGGATGGTGCAGCTCTGGTTGAACTTGCACGTCTGCGCACCGGGGTTGGCCACGCTCAGATCCCCTCCTGGCGGCGGAGTGCCGTCGCCGAAGACCTCGGTGACGGGGGTCGCGCTCGCCGCGTTGCCGGCGTGGGTGGTGCCGAACAGGTCCTCGAAGGTGCGCAGCAGGTTGTAGTGGTTGTACGCGCCGCTGAACGTGCCCTGCTTGACCTTGGCCCCGGAGAAGACTGTGGCGATCCGGTTGGAGCCGAGGTAGTTGTCCTCGTCCCAAGTGAGCACCAGCAGACTGTTGTTGGCCTTGGCCCACTGGGCGTAGGCGTCGAGGTTGTTCTTCACCCATGTGTCTCCGGTGCCGACCGAGCAGGAGTGCATGTCACTGCACTGGTTCGGGACGACGAACGACAGGTGCGGCAGCTGGGTGAAGTCGCTCTTCGGGAACTGCGCCCAGGTCTTGCCGGTGTTGAGAGGCACGTTCTTGAAGGCGAACCAGGGGTTGTGCTTCTGCGCGTACTGACCGTTCGTGCAGGCGGTGGAGCCCTCGCTCGGCAGGTCCTCGTTGTAGGTGGCGAAGGTCTTGCCGGCGGCGATCAGTTCCTGTCCGAGGTTGGCGGCGCTCATGGACTGCGGTGTGTAGCAGCCGTCGCCCGTGATGCCCTGGGTGCTGCCGGAGAAGAGGTTGAAGTAGTTCGGCTGGCTGGGGTGGGTCAGCGCCTTCATGCCGGTCAGACTGGCGCCGGCGTTCGCGAGCAGGTTGATGTAGGGCGCGTTGGAGCTGCCGATGATCTCGCCGTACTGCTTGTTCTCGAAGACGACGACGATGACGTGGTCGTAACCGGGCAGCGCGGCGGCCGCCTTCGGCGCTGCGGCATGCGAGTCGGCCGCGCCGAGGGTGGCGACCAGACAGAGCGTGCTGAAGATGCCGGCGGCAGCAGTGCGCCGCCTGCTGGTGCTGCTGCCGTGCGATGACCGTTCCGGTAGGGCTCTTGGCTCCATGAGGGTGTTCCTCCTTGTTCCTCTCACTCCTCGCGGCGGGCCGCGCCCGCCACGGCGATGTTCAGGAAGCGGGGTACGGGCCGTCCGCGGCTGCGGAACTCCTCGGCCACGGTGGTACGGAGGGTCGTCAGCCGGTCCTGCGGCAACAGCACCAGGGCACTGCGCCCCGGCTCTCGTCCGGGCCGCCAGGCGGCGAGTGCACCTGCGCGCCGAGCGGTGTCCAGCGCGCGCCGGATGTCAGCGGCGCCGGGTCCCTCGCCGCGTGTCACCAGGAGCATCAGCTTCGCCCCGTGTTCGGGCGGGTCGAAGGGGATACGCCGTCGGCGCCCGTTGTCGAGCAGCAGAGCCCTGCCGGGGCGTGCGAAGAGCACGGCCTGCCTCAGGGCTTCGTCACCGGCGGGCGCCGCTGCCCGGGCGAGGGCGGCGAGTCGGCCGCGCGGCGGTCGCGGTCCGGTGCCGCCGGCGTGCAGATCGGCGACCGCGAGCGCCACGGCGCACTCCAGCGGCTCCGTGCTCGAGAGTCCGGCCGCCGCGGTCAGCGTGGAGTGGATGTGCAGGTCGATGCCGCCACGGCCGTATCCGGCGCGGGCCATGGCGCGCAGCAGGGCGTAGCTGCGGGCGGCCCAGTCGGGGTGGGACAATGGCGGTCCGGTGAGCGGGAGTTCGCAGCTCTGCGCGGGGTGGGCGAGGGAGCTCAGCCGTACCAGGCCGTCCTCGCGCGGGGCCGCGGCCGCTGCCACGGGCCAGCCGGCCGCGGCGACGACGCGGGGCGAGCCCAGATGGAAGGCGTGCGGGGCGCTCCACACCGTGGCCGGGGGGCGTTCGTGCGCCGATTCGAGGGCATAGGCAACCAGCCGGAAGAGCGGGTCGGCGGTGTGGCGGCGGGCGATGTCCAGCGTGCTCGTGGCCGTGCTCATGTCCGTGCTCGTGGCCGCGCTCGTGTCCGTGCTCATGGTCGTACTCATCTCCGTCCGTCACCCCGTCTCGTGAGCCGCCGGCGTCCTGCGGGCCAGCAGGCGGTAGGCATTGCCCCCTTCGGTGGCGCGGGCCACTGCCGCACGCACTCCGTCGAGGGCTGCCGCGACGGCGAAGCACGGCAGCGCCGCGGTGTGCACGACGGTGCGGACCACCCGCCGGGTGCGGGTCGCGGTGCCCGGTCCCCAGGGGGCGTACGGGTGAGGGGCGAGCCGGTTCGCGGTGAGGAGGACGGCACCGACGAAATCGCAGGACTGGTGGGCCGCGCCGTGCTCCTCCGCCAGGACGGTGAATCCGCGGTCGGCCAGTGCCTGCCGGAGATTGGCGATCGGGATGAGGTGCTGGTGCTGGGGCTGGAACCAGGGCAGCCAGTGCGGGCCGAGGAGGCGGGCGAGCCGTGATTCGGGGTCCGGCAGCTCGATGAGCAGGTGCCCGCCGGGAGCCAGCACGGCGGCGGCCGCGTCGAGTTCGGCGAGCGGCTCGCGGGTGTGCTCCAGATAGTGGTACATGCTGACGGTGTCGTAGCGGTGGACGAGCCCGGCGGCGAGATCGGGGAACTGGCCCTGGTGGGCGGTGCCGACCCAGCCGCGTGCCTCCGCCTCACGTACGGCGGCGCTCATGTCCAGACCGTCGAAGCGGGTGCCTGGCCAGATGTCGCGCGCGCTGTCGCAGAAGTGACCGTGCCCGGTGCCCACGTCGAGCCAGGCGGTGGGCGTCCCGAACGGCTTCAGCATGGCGGCGCGGGCGCGGTACGAGCGGCCCATCGTGCCGAACACCTGGGCCGCGCCTCCGACGCCCAGGCCCTCGTAGAAGTCGCGGTAGTAGAAGTCGAGGCCGTCCAGGGAGAGGCGGGGGTTCTGGAAGACGTGTCCGCACTCGCCGCACTGTTCGAGGGTGAAACGGCCCGGCTTGCCCTGGAGCAGATCGGGTACGCGGATACGCACCGAGAGCCGGGTGGAGCCGCACCAGGGGCAGTCGTCGCGACGGGGCTCGAAGAACCGGTCGGTTCCGGCCTTGAGTTCGGCGGCATAGGCGGGGCGCAGCGCCTCCAGCTCGGGAGACGTTCCGGCCGGTCCGGAGCGGTCGCTCGAGGCCGTACGCAGAGCGGCGCCGAGCGAGTACAGGGGCCGCGCCGCGGTGGCGCGGATCAGGTCGGCCGGGCGCAGCGGGGTGCGCGGGCCGCCGAGGATCAGGGCGGGCTGCAGCCAGTACAGCGCGGCGGCCGCGGCCCCCCAGCCGCCGTCCGCGACGGCCGCCCGGACGAGCAGGGCGAGACCGGCCAGTTGAGCAACGGTCAGCAGGCCCGGGGGCAGCCCTTGGGCGCGCAGTTCCGCGGCACGGCGGGCGGGGTCGGGAGCCGGCGCGGCCAGGCCGGGGGCGATGGCGACGCCGGTGGCGGCGGGGGCGTACGGCTTCAACCGCCGTAGGAGGGTGTGCAGTTCGGCGGGGCCGGGACACGAGTCGGGGCCGGTGTCGCACTCCACGCCGGCCCGGCGCCGGACGTCCTCGGCGATCAGCAGGGCGTGTCCCGCGCCGCGGCCGTCGGCCGTGCGGTTGTAGCGGGCGGCGCTGAGGTCGAGGATCCGGAGCAGGCTCAGAGCGCGTTCCGTGTCGAGGCGGGCGGGAACCAGGTCGAGTACCTGCAGGCCGGTCCGTTCGGCGTGGGCGACGGCGGCGCGCACCGTGGCGTCGTCGACCTCGACTCCGCGGGCGCTGATCAGGTGCCAGCGGCCCATAGTCGGTGCGGTGTGGGTGGGGGAGGCCGGTTCCAGGACGGGTACGGCGCGCAGCCTGCGGCGAGCGCGCACGGTGCCCGCGGTGAGCCCGGCCAGTGCGACGATAGCGGCCCATGGGAGGTCAGTCGGGAACGGCGTCATATCAGTTTCTCCAACTGGTCGGCCGAGGCCGAGGCACCGCCGGCCGCGGCGAACGAGGCCTGGATGCGGCGGGCAGCCCGGCGGTGGGCGGGGTCGTCGAGTGCGGCGTCGAGTGCGGCATGGAGTTCGTCCGCGCGGGCCCGGCCGAAGCGGACCCGGATCCCGGCCCCTGCCGCAGCGACCTGCTGAGCGACGATCGGCTGGTCGTCGCGGATCGGGGCGACGACCAGGGGCAGGCCGTGCGCGAGTGCCTCGCAGACCGTGTTGTGGCCGCCGTGGCAGACGACGGCGTCGAGGTGGGGCAACAGCTGGAGCTGGGGAACGTGTTCCAGGAGCAGGACATGATCCGGTACTTCGCCGACCACGTCCCTGGGCGCGGCCAGGATCAGCTGCACACGGTCGGCGAGCCGTTCGGCGGCCTGCAGCACCGCGGCGTAGAAGCGGCCGCCGGCCTCGCGGTTGAGCGTGCCGAGCGATACCAGGACCCGCCGTCGTACGGGATCGAGCCGCCGCCACGGAAAGGCCGAGCCGTCCGAGGGGCGGGGGCTCATTGCGGGGCCGACGAAGGCGTAGTGCCCGGGGTACGGCTCGTCCGCGCCGACCAGTTCGAGCGTGGAGAAGACCAGGACCAGGCGGTCCGAGTAACGCGGGTCCCAGCCGCCCGGTGTGCCGGAGTCGGCGAGCAGACCGGCGATCCGCTCCGCCACCCACTCCCCCACTCTGGGGAAGCCGGCGAAGGGCCGGGTGAATTCGGCCGACGTCGTCGCCGACGTCACCCACGGCAGCCCGCGCCGCTGCGCGATCACCGCGCCTGCGAAGGCCTGCTGGTCGACGACGAGCAGATCGGGGGCGTACGCGTCGACCGCCGCATCGACACCCGGCAGCATCGCGTGGGCGAGCGGGATGAGCGCCTCCTCCCAGAGGAAGCGCAGGGCGGCGACGCCGCGCAGATCGCGCCAGTGCGCGTGCAGCGAACCGTAGGCCGCGGGCCCGGCGCGGTCGCCGGAGGGAAACAGCGCGGCGCCCGTCGGCAGGAGTCGGGGCAGCACTTCGGCGGGGCCCGTCCAGGCCACCCGGTGACCGCGCGCTGACAGCTCGGCGGCGACGGCGACGGTGGGGTTGATGTGCCCGGCGAGCGGCGGGACGACGAACAGGGCCTTCATACGACCACCGCCTGGGCGCGCTCGGAGCACCCGGAGCGCCGGTCGCGCTCGGCGCCTTCAGAGCGCGGCCTTGCGGCTTCGGCCAGTCGGTCGAGCACCGCACGCCGGAGCTCGTCGGTGCCGCCCTGGAGCACGTCGTGGCCCAGGCCCGGGATGATACGGACGGTGCAGTTGGGCGCGTGGTGGGACAGTTCGCGGGCACCCGGGACGAGTTCGGAGTGCTCGCCGCAGACGGCCAGCACCGGGCAGCGCACCCGGGCGAAGTCAGCCGGCGTGAACGGCCGGCTCGCCGCGATGTCGTCGATCAAGGTGGTGCGGTTGAGGAGTTCGTCGGCCGTGGCGGTGAGCCGGGCGGCCTTGCGCGCACCGAGTGAGGAGAGTTCCTGCGGCACCTGGCTGCCTTCGAGGGCGAGGGCTGCGACGGACAGTGTGTCGAGCATGTTCTCGATCCAGGGACCGTTCAGCGGGGCCTCGACCAGGATGAGCCCGGCGACGAGGTCGGGGCGCGCGAGTGCGGTGTGCAGCGCGATCGTGCCGCCGTAGCTGTTGCCTACGAGGTGTACGGGGCGTTCGTCGAGGCCCAGGGCGGTGAGCAGGGCGGTCAGGTCCCGTACGGCGGTGCCGATGTCGTAACCGGTGGGGGGTCGATCGGTGCGGCCGTGGCCGCGCAGGTCGTAGAGGACGACGTCGTGGCCGGCTCGCGCGGCGGGGACGGCGAGGGTGGCGTAGAAGCTGGAGAGGTTGTCGACGACCAGACCGTGGAGGAAGACGACGGTCGTGCCCGTTGTACGGCTCACGTCACCGCCGGGCAGCCGGTGGACGTGGAAGCGGAGGGAGTTGGCGAGGACTTCGGCCATGGCGGGTTCAGGCGGCGGGGGCCGGGGCCGGAGCGGGAGCGGCCGTCGGGGCGTGCGTGGGCGTGGGAGCCGACGTGGGCGTGGGAGCCGGCGTCGGTGTGGGAGCCGGCGTCGGTGTGTCGGCGATATGGGACACGAGGTCGCCGACCGTCATGGCCAGGATCTCCTCCATGTCCTTCTCGGCCAGGAACGCGATCAGGTCCACCGCTGTGCCGTACCGCTGCTGGAGCAGCTCGGCGAGTGCGACGAACTCGATGCTCTCCAGCGCCAGGTCCTCGTTGAACGTGGTCTCCAACGTGACCTCGTCCGCGAGGAGGAACTCGTCGCCGACCGTCTCGACGAGCATGGCGGTGATCTCGGCGAGTATGCGTTCGGCCGTGGGGTCAGATGCCATGGCTGGCCTCCGTCGGGGTGGGGGTGACTGAGCGGGCGGGAGTGCGGGCCGGGACGGTCCACGCGACGACGAAGACCTCGGGTGGGGCGTCCCGGCCCGGCCGGTCGTGGACCGTGCTGATCCGAACGGTGTGGCTACGGCCCTCGGGAGAGGTCACACGGAGCCCGGTGAATCCGTCGGTGACGGTCCACTGCCGCAGACGTCCGCCCAGGCCCGTGCCCTCCGCCTTGGCGGCGGCTTCCTTGGCGCACCAGAGTGTGGTGAGCGCCTGCGCGAGGCCGGACCCTTCCCGCGCGGCGAGTTGCCCGGCGAGTCGCCGCTCGTCGGAGGTGAGCGCGATACGGCTCAGTGCGCCGGGGTCGTCGGTGACGGCCTCGATGTCGATGCCAACAGCCTGGGCGGGATGGGCGTACGCGACAGCCAGCCGGTCCTTGTGGGACAGGGAGAGCCGGATTCCGGCGGCGAGCGGGCCTTCCGCGCGGGGGCGGCCGTGTTCGTCGTTGCCGACCGGGATCTCCACGGGGAAGAGCGGCCCCGCGCCGTCGTCCCACAGGAGCTGGCGCACCGCGTCCTTCGCGGCGATCCGCCCGAGCAGCCAGGCCGCGCGGGCCCGCGGCGGGCGCTGCTCGTACACCGCGCGCTCGGCGGCGCCCAGATAGCGCCGCATCACCAGCTCCTGCGAGGCGGGGTCGGTCCAGCGGCGCCGCGCCAGGCACCAGCCGCCGGGCTGAGGCTCGCCGATACCGCAGATCTCGGGGGTGAACTTCATCGGCCACACCCGCTCGTCGGCGGCGAAGCGCCGGTACGTCCAGCCTTCCAGGCGGGCCCAGAGTGTGCCGTCGGCGGAGGTGAGCTCCACGTCGCCCCGTACGGAGCCCGGCCGCACGGCCCGGATACGGGCGGTGGCGCGCAGGAGTTCGCCGTCGCGGGGTGCTGGTCCGTACAGGCGGACCCGCTCCAGCGACGCCGGGAAGACCAGCCGGTCGACGGTGAGGCGCAACTGCATCCAGTGCCCGAGCAGTTGCCCGGCGGCATCCAGCAGCGCGCCCGGCGCGGGCAGGGCGCGCAGCAGCCCGCGGATACCGTCCTCGGCGACGGCGGTCACTTCGTGCACACCGGCGAAGCCGGGCCCGTGGAACATCCATCGGTCGCGGTAGAGGGCTTCGGCGCTGACGGGCGGTGGTCCTTCGCCGGTGAGTGGGGCGGGGTCGGGAGCGGGGCGGGCGGTGTGCCGGTCGGCGAGCACGACGGTGACGGTCGCGCACCCGCCTATCTCGACGCGTACCCGGTCGCTGCCGTCGGTGGCGGGTGTCGCGGTGATGTCCGCATCGACGGGCGGAGCGACGGGCAGCCAGCGCAGGGCCCTTACGTCGTCGAAGCCGGCTACCACCCGTCCGGGCACGGATTGGCGTGCGGCGTCGGCGGCCAGCTCGAGCAGCGTGGTCATGGGGACGACCGGGAAGCGGTCGGAGGGCTCGGGCCAGGTGTCGGGCTGGAGATAGACGCAGTGGTCAAGGACGTACGGCATGGTCTCGAGAGAGAGCCGACGCCGGGTGCGGTGGGGAGGGGGCGGTGCGGGGGCGGCCGGGACGCGGGAGACGGCCGGTGCGGCTTGCTGCCGAGAGCTGGTTCTCGCGGCGGGCGGGGCGGGGACCCCGACAGCGGGCGGGGCTGCGACCCCGGGCGCGTACGCCGCCGAGGACTGGCGGGCACTCGGTGCCACGGCGGGGGCCGCTGCCCGGCTGGCTTCGACAACGGTGCGTGCCGCGCCCTCTGTCTCCTCCAGTACGGCGTCCAGGGCCGACAGCAGCGCAGGATGACCGGCGCCGGGTGACCGGGTCGGGCGGGTCGGACCGCCCAGGTGCAGCGCGGGCACGGCGCCGCCCATGCTCACCAGCGGGGAGCCGAGATCGAGCCGTACCAGACCGTGCGCGGAGGCGACAGGCGCGGCGTGCGCCGCCGGCTCGACGGTTGCGGCACCGTCGAGCCGTACGAGGCTCTGCGCGTCGGCCGTGCGCCTGTCGGGTGGTGCGAGCGCGGCCGGCGGGACGGGGGCGGCATCAGCAGAAGCCGGCGCGGGAACCGCCCAGGCCCGCACTGCGGGCGCAGGCGGCTCGTGCTCCCTCAGCCGCTCCCAGCGCGGATTCAGCCCCTCCGTCCACAACGCCGCAGACAGCCGCCGCAGTTGGTCAAGGCCGCTGCCGCCGCGGGCCGCGCCCGCCGAGACCGCGAGGTGCGCCCGGCCGTGCAAGGTGTCCCCGACGAAACCGGGGAGGCTGCCAGGACCCATCTGGACGAAGGCCCGTACGCCCTCCGCGTACAGCCGCGCCGTCAGCTCCCGGAAGCGCACCGGCTCCAGAAGGTGGCGCAGCACCACCTCCCGGACTTCGTGCTCGGGCTCCGGATACGCGGTGCCCGTGGTCGCCGACCAGACGGGCACGGTCTGGGGACGCAGTGGCAGCGCGGCGAACGCGGCGCACACCTGGTCGAGATACGGCGCCCACATCGGCGTATGGAAGCCCGATCGAAAGGGCAGCTCCTGGGCGAGCACACCCTCGGCGGCCAGCCGGGTCAGCGCTTCGGCCACCGGACCGGGCTCGCCGCACAGCACCGACTGGTGCGGGCAGTTGTCATGGCTGACGGCGACTCGGTCCAGCCCGCGCAGCGCGTCGGCGGCCTGGCGCGCACCGCAGCCGAGTGCTGCGTACACCAGATCGGGAACGTCGAGATCGCCCGGCCGCAGCGAGTCGAGGAAGGTGTCGACGGCGCGCTGCGGGTACATCCCGGCGACCACCATGGCGGTCCACTCGCCGAGGCTGTGCCCGGCCAGGAGGTCCGCCTCGATGCCGAGTTCGGGGAGGACGCGGGCGAAGAGCCGTCCGACGGCTATGGCGTCGACCGCCCGTTCCACCAGCGTGCCGCCGCCTGTCAGGGCGGGTCTCGGCAGTCCGAAGCGGTCGGCGACGTCGTCGACGCAGGGGGTGAAGTCCGGTTCCAGGCCCGGGAAGAGGAACGCCAGTCGGCCGGCACCGCGCCCGAGGAGCGGACTTGGAGTGAACCAGACGCCGCCGCGGCCGCGCCACGGCTTCCCTCTGGCGACGACCGCCGCTGCAAGAGCCCGGCGCTTGGGTGTGAGTCCGAGGACGGCGAGGCGGCAGGGGCCGTCGGACCGCGGCGCCGCAGGGACCTGGCTCGAGGCCGACAACTCCTGGACCAGGCGCGCAAGTTCGCCTGAGGACGCGGCGGCAAGCAGAGTCATCGTGGCTTCCCCTGCCTCGGAGGCGGCCGCCGGTGCGCGCTGCTCGTCCGGGGCCGGCGGGACCCTCTCCTGGCCGGCCCGGCCCCCGGATCTCCCGGGGCCCCGGGAAACCGGCTCGGCGACACGCTGCGCCGCATACCGGTCGCGCCGTCGTCCGGGGGCGGCAGCCGACGCCGGGGCCCCGGGCGCCTCCTCCAGCACCACATGCGCATTGATCCCGCCGAAGCCGAACGCATTCACGCCCGCCCGACGCGGTGCCCTCCCCCGCTCCCAGGGCTCCGCCTCCGTCACCGGGCGCATACGCGTACGGGCGAAGTCCTCGTGCGGGTCGTCGAGATGGAGGGTCGGCGGCAGGATCCCGTCGTGCACGGCGAGCGCGGCCTTGATCAGCCCGGCCATCCCGGAGGCCTGCATGGTGTGGCCGAGCATCGACTTCACCGAGCCCATCGCGACCGGTTCGACGCCCGCCGCGGGAGGACCGAAGACCCGGGCCAGGGTCGCGAGTTCGGCCTCGTCGCCGACCGGCGTCCCGGTGCCGTGAGCCTCCAGCAGGCCGAGTGCGTCGGGCGCGGCCGGGTCGAGACCGGACCGCGCCCAGGCCTGGGCCAGGGCGCGCACCTGGCCGTCCACCAAGGGGCTCATCAGGCTCGCCGCCCGGCCGTCACCGGCCACGCCGACTCCTCGTACGACGGCGTAGACGCGGTCGCCGTCGCGTTCGGCGTCGGCCAGGCGCTTGAGGAGGACGACGCCGGTGCCTTCGGACAGCAGCGTGCCGTCGGCGCGCCGGTCGAAGGGGCGGATGTGCTGGCTCGGGCTCAGCGCTCGCAGTTGGGTGAAGACGCTCCACAGGGTGGCGATATGGCAGTGGTGCACCGCCCCGGCCACCACCAGATCGCAGCTGCCGCCCGCCAGCAGGGCGGCCGCCTGCTCGACGGCCAGCAGGGAGGAGGCACAGGCGGCGTCGAGAGTGTAGGCGGGGCCGCGGAAGTCGAGGCGATTGGCGGTACGCGCGGCGGTGAAGCTGGGGACGAGGCCGATGGATGCCTCCGGCCGTTCCGGGCCGAGGCCGGCCTGGAAGGCCTCACGGACGGCCGTGATCCGGTCCTCGCCCAGCTCGGGGGCGAGTTCGCGCAGGGTCGCCGCGAGTTGGTGGGCGGTGCGCACGCGCTGGTCGAGGCGGGCGGTGGCGACGCCCATGAACCCGCCGCGGCCGAGGATGACCCCGATCCTGGAGCGGTCGGCGGGCAGCCGCTCCTCGCCTCCGGCATCGGCCACGGCCTCGGCGATGACGCGCAGCGCGAGCAGCTGGTCGGGCTCTGCCCCGGCCACGGCGGCGGGCATGATGCCGAAGCGGGTCGGGTCGAAGGCGGCGAGGCCGTCGATGAAACCGCCGCGCCGGCAGTAGAAGCGGTCGCTGCGGGCGGTTCCTTCGGCGCCGTGCGGGTCGTAGTAGACCTCGGGGTCCCAGCGACCGGGCGGTACGTCGGTGATGGCGTCCGTGCCCGCGAACAGGTTGGTCCGGTAGGCGGCCAGGTCGGCGGCGCCGGGGAAGACGGCGCCCATGCCGACGATGGCGGCGTCGGCCGGGCGTGGGCCGCCCCGCGCGTCAGCCACGGCGGGCCTCGCCCGGCACAGAGCTCTCTTCCGCGAGGAGTACGACCTGGCCCCCGGTGCCGCGCGCCAGCTCGGCGAGGAACGCGGCCGTGCCTTCGGCCGGGTCGATGAGCGGGATGCCGCGGCTCGCGTACATCCGTTCCAGCTCCGGCGTCACCATTCCGCCGGCCTCGGCCGCCCAGGGGCCCCAGTCGACGGCGACGACGCGGCCGGGGAAACGGCGCGACCAGGCGGGGGTGGCGGCGAGTGTGTCCAGGGCGTCGTTGGCGGCCGCGTAGTCGGCCTGACCGCGGTTCCCGAAGACACCGGCGACGCTGCCGAAGAGGGCGAGGAAGGCCGGTGCGGGGGCGTCGCCGTGGTCGGCGGCGGCGTCGGCGAGGTGCCGGGCGCCGTCGACCTTGGTGGCGAACACCCGCGCGAAGGAGGCCGGGTCCTTGTCGCTGAGCAGCTTGTCCTGGATGGTTCCGGCGCCGTGCACGATCCCGTCGAGGCGGCCGTGACGTGTGCGTATGTCATCCATGACGGCTCGTACGGCATCGGAGTCGGTGACGTCGGCCGCGTGATAGCGCACGGAGGCGGCAACGCCGTTGAGGGCGGCGAGGGTCGCGCGGATCTCGCGTGCGGCCAGGATGCGGGACGCTGCCGCCTCGATCTCGGCGGGGGTGCGCAGGCCCTGACTGACGAGAGCCGCGCGCAGCGCGACCCGGTCGTGGGCGTGGGCGACGGCCGGGTCCTCGGCGGCGTCGGGGGGCGGGGTGCGGCCGATGAGTTCGATGTGGCAGCCGGTGGCAACTGCGAGGGCGATGGCCGTACGAGCGGTGATGCCGCGGGCTCCGCCGGTGAGCAGTACGACAGCTTCGCGGCCGAACGGGAGCTGTGGCGCCGGTGCGGTGTCGGTGAGGGGAGCGGGGACGGTACGCAGCGTGTTGCGGGTGCCGTTGGTGTACCCGACGGCCACCGGCTCCTCGGGCGCGCACAGTTCGGCGATCAGATGTGCGGCGATCCGCTCGGGACGGTCCTTGGGGTCGACGTCCACGGCGCGTATCTGGGTGCCGGGGTATTCGATCGCGGCGGTACGGGCGAATCCGTAGAGTCCGGCGCCGGGGATCGGGTCCGGGTCGGCGGAACCCGGGGAGCCCGGTGCGTCGGGTGCGTCCGGTGACTGCGCGGTTCGGCCGAACGCTCCGCCGCAGCCGGTGACGAGCAGCAGTCGGCGGGTTCCCGCGATCAGGGTCTCGCGCAGTGCGGCGAAGGCTTCCGGAAGCACGGGGGCAGGGGCGGGCCGCAGCGCGCTGAGGTCCACGACACCGTCGGCGTCGGATCCTGCGGCGTCGGCCAGGCGGTCCTGGTGGACGGTACGTACCTCGGCGCCCCGGGCCTCGAGCGCCGCGGCGAGAGCGACAGCGACCCCGAGTCCGTCGTCGACGACGGCGAACCGCCGGCCGGGCAGTACGTCGGCGGGGTCGCGGGTCGCGGGCGGACCCACGGGCGTGACCTCGACCAGGAGCCGCGCGGGCCGGGCGGGGCTCTGTTCGGTGACCGGGCTCGGCGCCCGGCCCGTGGCCGGATCCTGCACCGCGTCCGGGGGCCGGTCGCCGCCCGCAGACCGTCCTGCGCCAAGGCCCGCACCCGTGGCCGGGACCAGGCCCGGGACCACCCCCGGATCCGTCATCGCATCCGTCATCGCATCCACTGCCGGATCAGTGGTCGTGCCACGCGCGACGATCCAGTCGACGATTCCGCTGATGGTCTTCAGCCGCGCGAGTTCCTCCACCGCCGATTCCGCCGGGCCGTCCGCGCCTTGCGGCAGCCCGATCCGGTCGGCGAGCGCACCGATGATCTCCACCCGCTTGATGGAGTCCACCGAAAGGTCGGCCTCCAGGTCGAGGCCGGGGTCGAGCATCTCCCGCGGGTAGCCGGTGCGGACGTGGACGATCTCCAGTACCGCGTCCATGAGTTGATTGGGCGTCAGGGGCTGTGTGACGGCCGGGTCGGCCACGGGCTGCGGCCCCCCGTGCTCGGTCGGCCCGGAGTGCTCGGTCGGCACGGTGGCGTACGACTCGGGCTCCGGCGCGGTCGGCAGCGCCGATGGCGTTGCCGATGGCCCGCCCACCCCCAAGTAGCCCAGCAGAACGTCCCGTTGCGCGGCCACCAGTTCCCGCGCTCCGCGCAGATACTCCAGTACGGCGTCCTCCCGCCGGTCCACCGCCGCCACCGGACGGGCCACCGCCACCCGCCGGGCCGGGCGCAGCCCGCCCGCCACGGGCTCGCCGTCCGCGGTCCGTACGAGATGGCCGTCCACCAGCCATCCGGCGCGCCGCGGCGGCTCGGCGGGCAGCGCCACCGTACGGCCCGCGAACAGTGGCTCGAGGTCGATCGGCACGCCCGCCACGGCGAGTTCGGCGAGCGCGGTGACCAGGCGGTTCAGACCGTTCTCACCCTGGACGTCGAGGGGGACGGCGTTGTGCGGCCGGTCGCCCAGGATGCGGCCGACCAGGCCGGTGAGCACCCGGCCGGGGCCGGCCTCGACGAAGGTGCGCACACCGGCCGCGTACATGGCCTCGATCTGTTCGACGAAACGCACGGGCTCGGCGAGCTGACGGGCCAGCAGTTCCCGGACGGCCGCCGGGTCGGCGGGGTACGGGCGCGCGGTGGTGTTGGACCAGACCGGGACGGCGGGCGCGGTCACGGCCGTGCCGGTCAGTTCGGCGGCCAGCGCACCGGCTCCACCGGCGACGACTTCGCTGTGGAAGGCGCAGGCCACCGGGATGCGTTCGGCCGCGATACCCGCCTCGCGCAACGCGGCAATCGCGGCCTCGACCGCCGGGGTCGGGCCCGATATGACGCTCTGCCGGGGCGCGTTGTGGTTGGCGACGACACATCCGGCCGGCAGCTCGGGTATGCCGTCCGGGGCCGACGGCACTGCGGCCATCGCTCCGGGGTCGTCCCCGGCGGCGGCCAGAATCGCCTCGGCACGGCGGTCGCTGAGCCGCAGGAGGGTCTCGGTGTCGTACGCACCGGCCGCCCAGAGGGCGACCAGTTCGCCGTAGGAATGCCCGGCCGTGCAGTCAGGGCGTACTCCCAGCGACGTGAGCAGCAGATGCGCGGCGGCGCCGGCGAGGCCGAGGGCGGGCTGGGCGGTCCGGGTGTCGGTGACGGCGGCGCGCTGGGCGGCTCGCTCCTCGGAGGTGAAGGCGGCGGGCGGGAACATCGCGGCGACACGGCGCGGATCCGCGTCGTACAGCAGCGTCCGCAGGCGCGGGAACGCGATGAAGAGATCGCTCAGCATGCCCGGGCGCTGACTGCCCTGACCCGGGAAGAGGAAGGCCATCCGGCCGGGGGCGCCCGTGTCATCGGCTGCGTGAACACCGTCGCCGGAGACGAACTCCCGGGCCCGGTCCAGCTTTTCGGCCAGGTCGTCCAGGCTGGTGGCGACGACCGCGACCTGGACGGGGACCTGGGCCCGGCCCTCATCCGCGGAGCCCCCGGAGCCCGCGGAAGCGTCGGCAGCCTCGGCAGCGAGGTCGCGCAGCGGCCAGGGACGTCCCGCCGCGTCGTTCTGTTCCAGCCTGGCGGCGAGGCGGTCGATGGCGCGCAGCGCGGCCTTGCGGCCGGCGCCGCGGAAGCAGAACAGCTCGGCGGGCCAGGAGTCCAGCCCGTGCGCGGGCTCGCCGGCATCCGCGTACCCGGCGAGAACGGCGTGGTAGTTGGTGCCGCCGAAGCCGAAGGCGCTGACCGCGGCGAGCCGCCGTCCGGCGGGCGCGGCCCACGGTCTGGCCTCCGTGTCGAAGAAGAAGGGGCTGCTGTCCGGCCGCCAGTCGGGGTTGGGGCTGGTCAGGTGCAGAGTCGGCGGCCGTACGCCGGAGTGCACGGCCCGGACCGCCTTGATGAGCCCGGCCAGGCCCGCCGCACACTTCGTATGGCCGAGCTGCGACTTGACCGAGCCGAGCGAGCAGAAGCCCGGGCCGCCACCGCCGCCGAAGACCTCGGTGAGGACGGTCAGTTCGGTGCTGTCGCCCACGACGGTGCCCGTGCCGTGTGCTTCCACGAGACCGATCTCGGCGGGCGCGATCCCGGCCCGCCGGTAGGCACGTTCCAGGGCGCGCCGCTGTCCTTCGGGGCGCGGTGCGGTGAGGCCGAGCGAGCGTCCGTCGCTGGATGCGCCAACGGCCTTGACGACGGCGTAGATACGGTCGCCGTCGCGTTCGGCCTCAGCGAGGCGTTTGAGGACGAGGCAGGCGACTCCCTCGCCGAGTGCGATGCCGTCGGCGGCCGCGTCGAAGGGCCGGCACCGGCCGGTGGGCGACAGTGCGCGTACGGAGGCGAACATCAGGTAGTCGTTGATGCCGTTGTGCACATCGGCGCCGCCGCACAGCACCATGTCGCTGTCGCCGTCGCGCAGTTGCTTGCAGGCCAGGTCGAGGGCGGCGAGCGAGGAGGCGCAGGCGGCGTCGATCGTGCAGTTGGCGCCGCCGAGGTCGAGGCGGTTCGCGACGCGTCCGGCGATGACATTCGCGAGGACTCCTGGGAAGGAGTCCTCGGTCAGCCGCGGCAGTTGGGCGTCCAGTTCGGGCGGCAGCTCACCGAGGTAGCCGGAGTGGAGGGCACGGAAGCCGTAGGCGCCGGCGAGGTCGGTGCCGGCTTCGGCGCCGAAGACGACTGAGGTCCGGGAGCGGTCGAACTGCCGCTCCCTGGCGTAACCGGCGTCTGCGAGGGCCCGGGCGGAGACGTCGAGGGCGAGCAGCTGTACCGGTTCGATGCTGCCGAGCGAGGCCGGGGCGATGCCGTGGCTGAGCGCGTCGAACGGTGCGGGCGGCAGGAAGCCGCCCCACCGGGACGGAGTCCGCTCCCCTGCCCGTGCCGGGTCGGGGTCGTAGTGGGCGGCCGGGTCCCAGCGGTCGGCGGGCACTTCGCCCACGGAGTCGGTCCCGGCGACGATGTTCGCCCAGTACCCGGCGAGGTCGCCGGCGCCGGGGTAGCGGCATGCCATGCCGACGACCGCGATGTCGAGCGGGGCTTCTTCGTGCGGAGCGGGCTCGGCCGAAAGACCCCGGAGCTGTTCGGCGCGCTCGGCGAGCAGTGCCGTCGCGCCATCGGTCACCTGGGCGTGCAGGGCGGCGACCGTGGTCGTGTCAGTGCGTGCGCCGGCGATCTGGCCGAGCATGTACAGTCCCTCGCCGCGCTGTTCGTCCTCGTCCACCGGAACGGGTCCCGCAGCGGTGTGGCGCAGGCCCTTGCTGGCGATACGCAGCCGCCCGAGGTTGAGTTTCTCCAGCTCCTCCCAGACCTCGTTCGGGCTCGCGCCGTCCTGCCGCAGCCGCTGCGCGGTGGCGGTGAACGTATCGGCGTACGGTGTGGCGGCGCAGCGTGTCGCGTGCCCGGGCGCGGTGCGGAGCAGTGTGGTGGTGTCGCAGTCGAGCGCTGCCCGCTGAAAGCCCGGCAGTACGGCACCGGCGGCGACGGCCTCCTCGGTGAACAGGTAGGCGGTGCCCATGAGTACGCCGGTCCGGGCGCCGCGCTCGGCCAGCGGCCCGGCGGCGGCAGCGGCCATCGCCGCGGAGCGCTCGTCATGGATGCCGCCGGCGAAGAGCACGTCGAGTTCTGCGGGGTGGGGGCAGGAGAGCAGCCGCTCGATCTGCTCCTCCCAGAGCGGGAAGGCGGCACGCGGGCCGATGTGGCCGCCGCACTCGAGCCCTTCGAAGACGAACCGTCGTGCTCCCTCGGCGAGGAATTGCTCCAGAAGTCCCGGTGAGGGTACGTGCAGATAGGTCCTGGTTCCGGCGGCTTCGAGCGGGGCGGCCTGGGCGGGGCGGCCACCGGCGATGATCGCGTACGGCGGGCGCACTTCGGCGACGGCCGCGAGCTGTTCGCGGCGCAGTTCGTCCGGGGCGAAGCCGAGCAGTCCGACGCCCCAGGGCCGGCCGGCCAGGCGCTCGGCGGTTTCGGTGAGCAGTTCGCGTACCTCGCGGCCGTCCATCACGGCCAGGGCGAGAAAGGGCAGTCCACCGGCGTCGGCCACGGCGGAGGCGAACGCGGGCCGGTCGCTGACCCGGGTCATGGGTCCTTGGACCACGGGCGGACGCTCGTCCCCGGGCGGGCGCTCGCCCCCGGGCGGGCGCTCTGTCACGCGCTCTTCCGCCGGCAACCGGTCTGCGCCGGGGCGCGGCTGGAGCGGACGGGCCCGTACGGCCGCTTCGAGGTGGTCGGTGATGGCCGCCCGTACGGCCTGCACGACAGAGCCGGTCGTACGGTGGCACGCGGCGAGCCGGGCGGCGCTCGCCCCGTCCTGGCCGATGGGCAGCGGCTGGGTGTGCAGATCCCCGGCGCCGAGCACCTCGGCGATGTCCCCTTCCGGTGGTGCGAGATCCGGGCGGGTGTAGACACGGTGACCCGCGACGAGGGTGGTTTCGCTGCCGTCCATGGCACGGATCGCGGCCGCGACCGCGCGGGGCAGACCGTCCGCGCCCTCGGTGGTGAGTGCGAGCTGCGTGTCGAGTACGACGCCGGCGGCGCCGCCGGCGACCGCGGCGGCGGCCGTGTGGGGCCCGATACCGCCGGCCGCATGGACCGGGACCGTCAACCCCGGATCGGCGAGCAGGCGTTGCAGCAGTACGAATGTGGTCAGTTCGCCGACCCGGCCGCCGGCCTCATGTCCTTTGGCGACGATTCCGGCCGCTCCGGCGGCGACCGCGGCAGCGGCTTCGGCGGGGCTGACGACCTCGGCCCACACCCGGCGCCGGCCGCCGGCCGCCCAGTCGCCCGTTCCGGTCCGCCACCAGGCTTCGGTGAGCAGCACGGTGTCCACGGCGTCGGGCAGTTCGTCCGGCGTGAGCGGGCATCCGGCCGGCACCCGCACTCCGTACGACCCGTGAAGCCCGGCAAGCGCGCTGCGCGCCCGGTCGCGGTCCCTGCCGAGGTCGAGCAGGCCCAGCGCGCCGGCACGTTCCGCGGCCGCGACCATCCGGGGACGGGGCTCCTCGAACGGGCTGACCACCACGACGAGATCCCGGCGGGAGTGCCGGGTGTGCTGAGAGGTCACGGGCTCTCCTTGGGTTCCGAGCAGGGCCGGGCGGGGGAGCAGAGGCGCATTGCTTCACGGCCGCTGGGTGCACGGCACCACGGCCACGGCCGCAGCCGTGACGCTCGGATGACGACGTACCGGGGGTGTACGGGTGTCACAGGAGGAATAACCCGTCAGTAACCGCCATGCCGCGTTGAATGGTGCGGCGGTAGGCGGGCACTGTCAACGCACATCAGCCACCCATGCCACAGAGGTATGGGCTGCTGTCGGCCACGGCTCAACTCCCTTGGCCGAATGGACACTTGTTCCCCCTGGTGCCCCTTACACCCGCAAGGCCCGGCCGCTAACGTCCGCTCATGACCCCCACACTGCAACAGCTGCGCTATCTCGTAGCCGTCGCGGACTGCCGCTCCATCACCGCCGCGGCCTGCTCCGTCTATATCGCCCAGCCGGCCCTCTCCCGCTCGATCCAGTCCTTGGAACGCGATCTGGGTGTGGAACTGCTGGACCGCAGGGGCAGAGCGGCCACCCTCACCCCCGAGGGCTCGCGTGTCGTGCGCCTGGCCCGGACAGTCCTCGACTCGGTGGAGGCGATCGAGGACATCGGTCCGGCGCACGCGGGCAGTTCACGCGGCACGCTGACCCTGGCTGCCACCCCGACCCTCTCCCTCGACCTGGCCGCCGATCTGGTGCCGTCCTTCACCGAAAGCCACCACGGCATCGACGTACGCCTCCGCCAGCACGACAGCCGCGAGGCGCTCGTGCGGGCACTGATCGACGGCTCGGCGGAGCTCGGCCTGGTCGATCTCCCCGTCGACAAGGAACTCTCCACGCACCACCTCCAGGACCGCGAGGTCGTGCTCATCTCCCCGCCCGGATCAGGGCTGCCCGACCCGATGCCGTTCCGGATGCTGGGTGGACTGCGGATGGTGCTGCCGACCCCGGGCACAGGCCGGCGCACGGAGCTCGAGGCGATGTTCGGCCGCCTCGGCGTGCGCCCCGTGACCGTGGTGGAAGTGGATGAACGGCTGGCCTGGGTGACCAGCGTGACGGACGGGCGCGGCTCGCTGATCTGGTACCGGGACATGGTGTTACGGGCCTTCGGCCACCGCGTGGAGGTCCGTTCCTTCACTCCGCCGCTGCTGCGCGCCGTCGGCATAGTGCATCCGCGCGGCCCACTCAGCCGCGCCGCCCGCGCCTTCCTCTCGCACGCACGCCACAACGCGCCTGTGC
Organism: Streptomyces sp. NPDC060064; assembly: GCF_042736455.1. Lineage (NCBI taxonomy): Bacteria > Bacillati > Actinomycetota > Actinomycetes > Kitasatosporales > Streptomycetaceae > Streptomyces > Streptomyces sp. NPDC060064. The sequence goes on along the minus strand of NZ_JBHWWF010000002.1, from coordinate 80,291 downwards.
GGGAGCCCGCGAGGTGAGCCGACCGGGACGGTGCCCGCCGGGTATCGGCCCCTGCCCTGCCCTGAGGGGCCCTGCGCTGTCCTGAGGGCTCTGCTCATGGCGGCAGGCACGATGCGCCCGCACCCTGTCGCGGGTGCGGGCGCATCGTCCGGTTGAACTAGGCGGGGAGGATGTTCTCCGCCTGCGGGCCCTTCTGGCCCTGCGTGACGTCGAACGTCACCTTCTGGCCCTCCTGGAGCTCACGGAAGCCCGAGGTGGCGATGTTCGAGTAGTGGGCGAAGACGTCCGGGCCTCCACCGTCCTGCTCGATGAAGCCGAAGCCCTTTTCCGAGTTGAACCACTTGACGGTTCCGCTGGCCATTTGTCCTCCAAGGGGACTCGTAGTCGGTTCCCGCACCGTGCGGGATCCGGAGGTGATCGCCCTGGCCCTCAGAGACTCTGAACAGCAAAACGCCCGTGAACTCGCGCTCACGGGCGACCGGTACTTCGGAACCATGACAGCTGAACGCGACGCTACACGGACAAGTGGCTGTAGGGCCACAACAACGATCAAGTCGTTGCGGGATGCCGCCCACGAAAGCGGCGCGAGGTCCCGGTGTGGCGCCCACCGGGACCCGCCGGCCGTCGTCCGGAAGCGGTGCTATCCCAGTTCGAGACTGGTGACGCCATAGGTGCGCGCCACCCAGGTGTCAGGGACGTGGCCGGTGTACATCCGCACGGTCTGGAAGCGGGGTGTGAGGCCGCGGGCCTTGGCCAGGGCACCGGCGGCCTGCTGCGGTTCGGGAATGTCGATGGAGACCTCCTCGTCCGGGCCGAGGTGCCCGATGAGGGTGTCGAAGAGCGCTTCGGCACCCTGAGGGGTGTCGGCGAAGAGGGGGCCGATGCGATGGCCGTCACGGGCGGGCCTGATCACTCCGTAACCGGCGATCCGGCCGTCGCGCAGGTATACGTACGCGGTGTGGCCGTCGGCGGTCAGCCAGCGGGTGAGGAAGGGGCGCCGTTCGGCCGGGAAGCACTGCCGGTCGTAGGCGGCGATCGCGTCGAGATGGGCCGAGGTGACGGGCACGGCTCCCGCTGCCGGGGTGCCGGACCGCTCGGGGCGGCCGCCGTGGCGGACGGTGTCGTTGGCGGCGGTGAACCCGGCACGTTGGTAGGTGGCGGTCTGGGCGGGTACGGCGTCCAGGCCGATGGTTCGGGTTCCGGCGTGCGGGAAGGCGGCCTGCCAGGTGGCCAGGCCCAACCCCTGACGGCGGTGGTCGGGGTGGACCAGGTAGTAACCGAGGAAGGCGAACTGCTCCGAGTAGTTGACGATCGAGATCGCCGAGACCGGCCGGGTGCCCAGGCGGCCGATGAAGAACCCGGCGGGATCGGTGGGGTGGAAGGAAGTCACGTCGTCGCGGCCGGGATTCCACCCTTCCTCGGCGGCCCACTCAACCACCTGATGCCATTCGTCCAGCGAGGCGCCGGTGACGGTGAGTCCGTCGGCGCCCGGGGCGGCGGGAGTCGGGGCCTCGCTGGTGGAGGGCGGCTGAGGGGTTTCGCCGAGGGGGTGCATACCTGCTGTTCGTCCCTTCCGATGGGGCCGGCGCGGCCGCGCGGGCGGTCTGCCGGTGCTGTGACTGGTGCGTTGCGGGTCAGATCAGGTCCATGGCAGCCACTTCGTCGGGGCTGCCGTAGCTGACAGGCCCGTGGAACCGCCGGCGGGCGGTGGCGAACCACCACACGGTGGCGATGAGCAGCACCACTCCCAGTGCGATCGGTGCGTAGTTGAACGAGTCGGCGGTGATCGGTGAGACCTGCGGCAGCATGAACAGCACACTACTGATCACGATCCAGGTCACGGCGATACCCGCGACGAGCTTGCCGTAACGACCCAGGTTCCACGGGCCGGGCTCGAAGTCGTCCAGTCGCAGCCGGAGGAAGATCGGCACGCCGTAGGCGAGGAAGAGCCCGACGACATTGACGCTCACGATGGCGGTGAAGGCGGTGTGGGACCACCAGCCGGGCAGTACCAGCACCATGGGGCAGACCGCGGCGAGCCATACGGCCTTGACCGGTGTGCGCGTACGGGAGGACACCGAATGCCACCAACGGGAGCCGGGCATCGCCCCGTCGCGGGAGAACGCGAAGATCTGGCGGGTATTGCTGGTCATGTTGGCCAGACCGCAAAACAGCATGGCACCGATCACGATCAACAGGAGCAGCTTGGCCGTGCCCGTGCCGAGTGCGTCGACGAGAATCTGCACCGGCGGCGCTGACGCACTCGCCGTATCGGCATAATCACGGATCGCGTACACCAGTGCGAGCATGAGGATCAGTCCGGTGATCGCCGAGTAGGCGATCGCACGCATAATGCCCTTCGGCGCGTTGACAGTTGCCTTCACGGTCTCTTCGGACATATGGAAGCTGCCGTCGAAGCCGGTGAACGTCCAGCTGGTGACGAGCAGACCAAGCATTGCCGCGTACATGCCATTGCTGAAACCGGTGTTATTGACGAAGTGGGTCATGAACGACGCCGGCTGATGGTGCGTGGGTATCACGATCAGCGAGGTGACGATCACCACCATGCCGATCAGCAGCCACCATACGGAGATCCGGTTCACCAGGGCGACGAGCTGCACCGTATACGTATTGGCCAGCGCCTGGAGCAGCAGGATCACCGCTGCGATGCCGACCGTCTGCTGCGCTGTCGCCTCGTAGGAGGGCCACTGCATCGCGATGAACGCCTGGATGAAGGTGGCGGCGGCGTAGTTGGTGGCGGCGGTGCCGCCCACCTGACCGACGAAGTTCAGCCAGCCCGTGTACCAGGACCATGCGCCGCGATGACGCTTGGCGAGCTTGCCCGCGGAGAAGTACAACGCGCCGCTGGTCGGGTAGGCGGAGGCGATTTCGCCCATGGCCGCACCGACGAACAGCACCATGATCGACACGCCGATCCAGCCGAAGACGAGAATCCGCGGCCCACCGGCACCCATTCCGAACCCGAATGCGGAAAAGATCCCGGAGATGATGTTGATGATCGTGAAGGAGATCGCGAAATTGTCGAATGCACGGAATCGGCGGGTAAGTTTCCGCGGATATCCCATGGCATGCAGCGTCGCGTCGTCATCGAGGGTGACAGACGTTTCGTCGTGACGGGTTTTCGAGCGAGATAGATATGTGCGCTCGGACACAATCGCAGCCTTTCTGATAGGGCTGATGGGGGGTGATTGCGCTGAAAGGAATATTTCATCGTGCACCCTGGAAGTCCGTAAACTCACCAGGGCGGTTCAGGCGGCATTGGGGATCGGCAGTCCGCATGAGCGTCTCGCTTTGGTGAGCTGCTCCGCGGGTTCACCGAACGCGCTCCAGGGCATGCGAGAGGCATACGGGCCCATCGCCGTGAAGACTTCCCGTGCCTCGAATTCGCGCTTCGCCATGTACAGCGCGTGCGCGAGGTACGCCAGGTCCAGCACCGGAGTGAACCGGTAGTCGGCCACCTGCGGAAACCAGTGGTTGTAGCTTCCCGTCGCCGTGGCGATCCACTGGGACTGCTCCCACGTGCTGTCAGCCAGCAGAGCGGACGGGTCGTAGTCCTCGACGAGCGCCACCAGCGGGAGCAGCCGAAGGGCCGAGGTGGCCGGCGCCCGGTGGCTGAGGAACGAGGCGACGTCCCATCTCGCGCTCGCCGACCCGCCGTGACGGGTGAAGAAGAAGGCCAGGAAACGGTGGTGCGCTTCGCGGTTCCAGGGGTCGAGCCGGAGAATGCGGGAGAACAGATACCAAGGGCCCGGCGGTGCTGTCAGCAGCCCTTGCGGAGCGGGATCGCGGTATCGGCGGAGGCGGGCCATGGCCAGTTGAGCCACCCATGGGGTCGGGTCCTCGGGCAGCATCTGCGCCGCTCGATCACACGCCGTCTGGGCGATGCCCACGAGGGTGCCCGCCCGTCGGTCACCGGCATCCGCCATGCGTAACGCCCGGAGCATCGCCACGCGCGCCCACAGCAGTGCCGCCTCCGCGCTCGGCTCCTCGGCCAGCCAGCGCTCGGCCAGATCGGAGTCGGCAGCCTCGGAAGCCAGCACCAGTGACCGGTGGGCCCGCACATCGAAATCGCCACGTGCCTCCCTGAGGACGTCGTGTGCGCCGAGGTACCTGCCGGCCTTCACATCAATGCATGCTCGCGCCAACTGGCGATCGTCGGCCGCCGGATGCCACACGTACTGCCCCTCAAAGGAGCCAGCAGCCACGATCCCCTCCCAATCCCGCACAGGACACCACTCACAACACACACATTTCCGGCCACTGCCGAATTCAGCCGGATCCGACAGATCCACCGGCAGCGTCAACACCCTACTCAAACATCAAGTCGCCTCGAAACTGATCCCCCGGAATATCTGGCTTCAAATCGATTGGCGCTATGGCATTCAAGTCGGATGCGATCCATGTCGCGGAGGATGGTTTGGCATATGCCTTTCTCGCGGGATCCTCTCCTGCGCCTGCATTGGTGGAGGCGTTCCAGGACGAGGCGACCCCGGCGCAGGTCGACGACGACCACTTCTGCGCGGCGCCGGAAACGATGCGCCCTGGTGGCGGGGCCGTGCGGATGCGAAGCGGGCCACGTGCGGTGACCCTGGAGGAGTGGGGGCCATGCGGCGAGGAGGATGACTGATGTCCGTAATGGACAAGATCAAGCACATGCTCAAGGGCCATGAGTCTCAGGCCGACCAGGGCATCGAAAAGACGGGCGACTTCGTCGACGACAAGACAAAGGGCAAGCACCGACGCCAGGTCGACACCGCCCAGGACACGATGAGGGAGCAGTTCGGCACGGACCGGGACCGGGACAACCCGCCCCAGCCCTGACCACGGCGAGCCACTCCCCCACACGTTCACCTCCGCCGCCCTCAGTACGAGGGCGGCGGAGGCAGCGCTGACACGGGCAGGCGGGCTGCAGCGGCGAAGGCGAGCCGATCAGTGATCGGCGGGCTCGGGGACGAGGCCGTCCGCGACGAGGCCGGCGAGTACCGCCTCGCTCAACGCATGGACCGCGGACTGCGGGCGGACCATCACGGTGAACTCCTTGATCCGGCCCGTCTCGTCGAACTGGAGCAGATCGATGCCGTGGATCTGCATGCCGTTCACGGCTGCCCTGAAGAGCAGGATCTCCGACGGAGCCTCCGCACCGTCGGTACTGGTCTCGGCCGCGCCGTCGAACTGCCCGATGTAGCGGAAGTCCTCGAAGGTCCGCAGCAGGACACCGAAGAGGCCCAGCACCATCGGCCTGCCCTCGAAGGGCCTGAACTTCACGGGGCTGTAGAAGCGGACATCGTCGGTGAACAGCTCGTCGAGCGCGGTGAGATCCCGCGCCTCCACGGCGGCGCGGAAACGTTCAGCAGTCTCCATGACTCCTCCTGATCCTGATTCTTCTCATACTCAAGAATATGACTAGTCAGTTCCTTGAGTATGATGCAGGGACGGACAAGGAATGGGAAGGGGCTGCTTCGATGGCCTTGCGGCACGCCGTACTGGCGGCGCTCCTGGACGGTGAGTACAGCGGATACCAGCTGGCCAAGGCGTTCGACGTCGGCGTCGCGAACTTCTGGCACGCGCTGCCGCAGCAGCTGTACGCCGAGCTGACCAAGCTGGAGAAGGAGGGCCTGGTCGCGGGACGGCAGGTGGTACAGGAGACCCGGCCCAACAAACGGCTGTTCCAGGTCACCCGGGCCGGTCTCGCCGAGCTCGAGCAGTTCGCGGCAGCCTCGTCGAAACCCTCGTTCATCCGCGACGACCTGCTGGTCAAGGTCCAGGCCGCCGACCGCATCGGCACCGGTCCCGTGATCGAACAGCTCGAGGAGCGAGCCGCTGTCGCGCAGGCCAAGGTCGAGCTCTTCGGCAAACTTCTGCGGCAGATGCGCGGCGACGCGGACGAGGAGGAGTTCCTGCTCCGCGGCGAGCGGATCGGGCCGTACCTGACCTGCCTGCGCGGTCTGGCCTTTGAACAGGACAACCGGGACTGGTGCTTGCGGATCGCGGCCGTCCTGCGGAAGAGGCAGAGCACTCCTGCCGAGCGGTGAACACCGGCGCAGTACGCGACCATGTGCGTGCCCGCGTCACCGGCTCCGGATGGCCGGCCGCCGCCGGTGACAACGCTTTCCGGCGGCGACCACCCGTACGGAACCGGGCGCCTAGGGAGCAGGCCTGGTTCCGATGACAACGGTGGCGTACAGCTCCTCGGAGCTGACCACCTGCGGGATCAGCCCGTCACGGGCGACGGTTTCGACGGCCCGCGGCGCCTGGCGCTCGCTCGTCTCGAACAGCAGATGGCCGCCCGGCGCCAGCCAGAGTGACGCCGCGGCGGTCACCCGCCGCAGGACGTCGAGCCCGTCCGCGCCACCGTCGAGCGCCACCCGGGCCTCGTGGACACGGGCCTCCGCGGGGAGCAGCTCGATCTCTTCGGTGGGCACATAGGGCACATTGGCGAGCAGGACGTCGACGCGACCCCGCAGCGGGCCGGGCAGGGGCTCGTAGAGGTCACCTTCGTAGACCTGGCCTCCGGCGGCGGTGACATTGCGGCGGGCGCACCGCACCGCGGCGGGATCGATGTCGGCGGCGTGCAGCTCGGCCCGGTCCAGGCCGGCGACCACCGCCGCGCCCAACGCGCCCGAGCCGCAGCACAGGTCGACGACGACAGCTCGCGGCCCGGCCAGCGCGGCGGCCCTGCCGACGAGGAACTCGGTGCGGCGGCGCGGTACGAAGACGCCGGGGTCCACGGCGATCCGCAGGCCGCAGAACTCCGCCCAGCCAAGGACGTGTTCGAGGGGCAGGCCGACAACTCGCCGCTCCACCATGGCAGCGAGGTGATCGGAGTCGCGTGCCGCGGAGACGAGCAACTGTGCCTCGTCCTCGGCGAAGACACAGCCGGCGGCACGAAGCCTGGTGACGATGACGGAAAGAGGAAGAAGTGACGGTGAAACCGACATGCGAGCCTTTCGGGATGCCTATGGGCGCTCCCGCGGTCACCTATGCCTGACGGACCGCACAGCCGTGAGATGAGAGCACCCAGCCTGGTACAGCGGTAATGGGTCTCACCTCCTCGGTACGTTTCCTGCTGGAGACGGCAACACTACCCGAGCCGGACCGCGGCACGCAGTTCGGTCGACGCCCGGGCGCAAACACGCCGTGCCCAGATATTCTCATCAGTGATGTTCACCCCCACGAGCCCCACCTTCCGCGAACTGGCCGTGCAGGCGCTCTCGTCCACCGAGCACGGCTACGACCTGCTGGCTCCGAAGTTCGACCAGACATCGTTCCGGACATCGGATCGTCTGCTGGACGCGGTGGTACGTGCCGTCCGGCCGCTCGGGCCGTTCGCGGCCGGACTCGACATCTGCTGCGGCACCGGCGCCGGAGTCGGTGTCCTGCGTCAGTTGTGCCAGGGACGCGTCACCGGCGTCGACTTCAGCGCGGGCATGCTCGCCACCGCCAGATCCACTCTGCCGGATGTCCCCGGGGCAGCGCCGGTGAACTGGGTGCGGGCCGACGCCCGCGCACTCCCCTTCCGGCGGGCCTTCGACCTGGCCGTGAGCTTCGGAGCGTTCGGTCACTTTCTGCCCCGCGAACGACCCACGCTCTTCGCGCAGGTGCACGCGGCGCTGAAGCCCGGCGGCCGGTTCGTCTTTCCCGTTCCGGCACCGCCTCGAGTGGGCTCGAGGCACTACTGGGCACTGTGGGGCTTCGACGCGGCAATGCGCGTACGGAATCTGCTGTGGCACCCGCGCTTCATCATGTACTACCGCACGTTCCGGCTGCCGGAGGTGCTGGACGAACTGGCGCAGGCAGGGTTCGCCGTGGAGGTGCTGCCACTGCCGGAGATCGGCCGGCTGCCGGACGGCAGTCCTCGCTGCGTTGTGGTGGTCGCGCGCCGAGCGTGAGCACAGGGCTTCACCGGGCCACGCGCTCAGCCTGCGTCCTTGACGTGTGACTCCCACTGCCTCGTGATGTGTCCGGCCTGCCGGGTGAGCGCGGCCACCAGTTCCTGTGCGCTGGGTGCGACGGTCGAGCGGAGGATCGCGACGCTGATCTCGCGGGCCAGCGGTGGCCCCTCCAGCGGCCGTACGGCGAGGTCGTCGCGCGGGGCGCCGAGTGCGAGGCGGGGCACCAGGGCCACGCCGGTGCCGGCCGCGACGAAGCCCTGCACCATGGCGTAGTCGTCGGTCCGCATCACATGCACCGGTTCGAAGCCGTGCTGCGCGCAGGCCCAGGACAGGACGCGGTCGCACGGATCGCGGGGATCCGCTGCACCGACCCAGTCGTCGTCGCGCAGTTCTTGCAGCGGCACCCGGTCCAGCGCCGCGCATCTGTGGTTGTCGGGCATGACCAGCAGCAGCGGGTCGGTCAGCAGCGGGTGCAGTTCGAAGTCCTCGTCCAGGTCGAGTCGGTCGCCCGGCTGGGAGAACACGAGCGCGGCCTGCAGTTCGCGGGACCGCAGTCCGCGCAGCAGGCTGGGCAGTTCTCCTTCGGCGAGGGAGATATGAACCCCCTTCTGGTTCAGGGCTTTTACGGCAGGTGGCAGCAGCAGCGCACCGGCCGTGGGAAAAGTGCCGATACGCAGCGTGCGGGTGCCGCGCTCGGCCAGGCCGCGGACTTCCCATTCGGCGAGCTGCAGCCGTTCAAGGACCGCTTCCGCATGCGGCAGCAGTGTCTCGCCGAGTTCGGTGAGTACGGCGCCGCGGGGCCCGCGCTGCACCAGCGGAGCGTCGAAGTGGGCTTCGAGAACGGTCAGATGGTGCGTGACGGTGGGCTGTGCGTAGTGCAGCGCGCGGGCGGCGCCCGCGAGCGAGCCCTCTTGCGCGATGGCCTTGAGTACCTGGAGGTGACGAAGCTCGAGCATATAGACATTCTATGGAGATACCCAGAGAACTGCAGCATTCCTCTATGGGTCTCGCGCTGGCACGCTGACCGGCGTGAACACCAGAACCACAGCAGTACCCGACCTCTCACCGCCGGTGTCCGCACAGTGCCGCGCTCCGTTTGCCGAGGCCCTCAGGACCCACGCCGGCCGGGGCTGGCTCCGCCTCAACGTCCCGGGTCACGCCGCCGAGCCCGACAGCTTCGGCCCGCTCGCCGGGACCTTCGGGCCCGAGCCGCTGCGCCTCGACTTCCCTCCGCTGCTCGAAGGCCTCGACCTCGGTACGGCCACCCCCATGGACGAGGCGCTGGCCCTGGCCGCGGAAGCGTGGGGAGCGCGACGCACCTGGTTCCTGACGAACGGCGCCTCGCAGGGCAACCACATCGCGTCCCTGGTGGCCCCGGCCCTGGGACGTACCCTCGTCGTCCAGCGCAGCGTGCACTCCAGCGTGATCGACGGGTTGGTGCTGTCCGGGCTGAAGGCCGCCTTCGTCCGCCCGTCCGTCGACACGGAGCAGGGCATCGCCCATGGTGTGACGGCCGAGAATCTCGCCGCCGCCATCGCCAGGCATCCCGATGCCGCGGCCGCCTATGTTGTCTCGCCCAGCTACTTCGGCGCGGTCGCCGACGTACGCGCGCTCGCCGAGGTGGCCCATGGCGCGGGCATCCCGCTGATCGTGGACGAGGCCTGGGGTGCGCACTTCGGATTCCATCCGCGCCTACCCGGCAACGCGCTCGCGCAGGGCGCCGACCTGGTGACCTCCAGTACGCACAAGCTCGCCGGCAGCCTCACCCAGTCCGCGATGCTGCACCTCGGACACGGACCGTTCGCCGACGTGCTCGAGCCCTTGATCGACCGGGCGTTCCGGCTGGTGCAGTCCACGAGCTCGAGCGCGCTGCTGCTGGCCTCCCTCGACCTGGCCCGGATGACGCTGATGGCAGGCCGCGACGCCGTCGGCGCCTCCGTCGAGGCAGCGGACGAGATACGCCAAGTGATCCGCTCCGTCGGCCGGTTCGCCGTGGTCAGCGACGGCTTCGGACGCTTCCCCGACATCGTGACGGCCGATCCGCTGCGGATCGCCATCGACACTCGCGCCGGGGGTATCCCGGGCCACGAGGCACGCCGCCGGCTGTCGCGCGACCACCGGATCATGGTGGAGGTGGCCACCGATTCGGCGATCGTCGCGGTGGTCGGCGCCGGTTCGGCCCCCGGCACCGACCGGTTCATCGAGGCCCTGCACGCCTTGCCGTCACCTCTTGCAGGCACCGGCCCCGGAGGCACCGGCACGGGAAACACCGGAGTTGGCGACAGTCCTGGACCCACCGGCCTCGGAAGCGCCGGCAAGCGGCTACGGCTGTCACTGCCGCAGCCCGGACCCTCCCGGCTCACCGCCCGTGAAGCCTTTATGAGCCCCACCCGCGTGGTCCCCGCGGCAAAGGCCGTCGGTCTCATTTCCGCCGACACACTGGCCGCGTACCCGCCGGGCATCCCCAATGTGCTGCCCGGGGAGGTCATCACCGCCGAGACGGTCCGTTTCCTGCAGCGGACCGCGTCGGCCCCGAGCGGCCATGTACGCGGCGCGGTCGATCCGTGCGTCTCACACATGCGCGTCGTCGACCCATCAAGCGTCGTCGATGCCGCTGCCACCACGCGGGCCGTCCGGCACTCCGCCGCGGACTGACATCAGGTCACGGACCCGGGTCCGTTCGGCATCTGGTTGTCGAACTCATCTCCCTCCAGACCCGGGTCCGAGGGAAGAGCGGGTCCTGCGCATCTTGGCGACGCTACGGTTCCAACCGGCACGGAAGGCACACTCGGAAGGCAGTGTGGCCGGGGCGGCTGGTCAGATCGACCCGCCCGCCGTGCGCGGTGGCCACCGCGTGGGTGATCGCCAGCCCGAGACCAGTGCCGCCGGCGCTTCTCGCCCGGCCGTCATCGGTCCGCACGAACCGTTGGAAGACCTCGGCCTGCAGCGCTTCGGGCACGCCGGGCCCGTTGTCCTGGACGACGAGTTCCACGTTGCCGTCCCGCTCTGCGAGCCGGAGGGTGACCTGTGTACCGGCCGGTGTGTGGGTGCGGGCATTGGCGAGGAGATTGGTCAGCACCTGCTGCAACCCCCGCTCGTCGCCGCGGAGTACCACCGGTTCCTCCGGCAGCTCCAGGACCCACCGGTGTTCCGGTCCAGCGGCGCGAGCGTCACTGACCGCGTCGAGCACCAGCCGGGTCAGGTCCACAGGTTCGCCGGCCAGCGGGCGTCCGGCGTCGAGCCGGGCCAGCAGCAGCAGATCGTCCACCAGCTCGCCCATCCGCACCGACTCGCACTGGATCCGGACGAGAGCGTGGCGTACCTCGCCCGGTACCGACGCCCGGCTGCGCAGCGCGAGCTCCGCGTGGCCGCGGATCGAAGCCACCGGGGTGCGCAGCTCATGACTGGCGTCCGCGGCAAAGCGGCGCAGCCGCTGCTCGCTGGCGTGCCTGCGCGCCAGCGAATCCTCGACGTGCTGCAGCATCCGGTTGAACGCCCCGCCGACCCGGCCCACCTCGGTCCTCGGATCGGTGTCCGGCACCCGCTGAGGCATTGCCACATCGCCGCCGCCGAGCGGGAGCTGGGCGACCCGGGATGCGGTGGCGGCCACCCGCCGCAGCGGGCGCAGCGACAGCCGCACCCCGAGCGCTCCGGCGATCCCGGCGGCGAGCAGGGCCGCGCCGAACACCACCGCCTCGACCAGTTGCAGTCGGCGTACGGTGTCCTCCACCGGCTGCAGCGGCAGCCCGGTGATCAGCACATCGCCCGCCGGGCCGCGGATTCCCGTCAGCCGGTACTCGCCGAGCGCGGAGAGGTGGACGCTGCGGCCCTGGCCGTCTGCGGGTATGTGTGTCAGATTCTTGCGGTCGGACGCGTTCAGCGGCACCGCGGTCTCTGTCCGGTCGCGCACCACTGCGGCCTGGGTCACCGAACCGCGCAGAACACAGGCGCCGAAGGTGCCCGCGGACTGCCCGCGGGTATCGGGGCCCGAGGCGGACGCCTCCGACACCCGGGCCGGATCCAGGCTGGCCGGGAAATGGCCGCCGACCGCCGTCAGTTGCTGGTCGAGCCGACGCACGAGAAACCCTTTCAGAGCGGCGGTCGTTGCGACGCCGACGGCCAGGCAGCTCAGGGCAAGCAGCACCACCAGACCGAGAGTGAGCCGTGCTCTGAGGCTGCGGGCGGACGGCAGGGGGAGACGTTTCATCGTGCGTCCGGTTTGAGTACGTAGCCGACGCCGCGCACGGTATGGATCAAGGGGGTGCGTCCGGCGTCGATCTTCTTGCGCAGATAGCTGATGTAGAGCTCGACCACATGAGCCTGGCCGCCGAAGTCGTAACTCCACACGCGGTCCAGGATTTGTGCCTTGCTGAACACCCGCCGCGGGTTGCGTACGAGGAATCGCAGCAGTTCGAACTCTGTGGGCGTCAGATCCACCACCTGTCCGGCGCGCGACACCTCGCGGGCGTCCTCGTCCATCACCAGGTCGCCGACGGCCAGCAGTGTGCTTCCGTCCGTCGTACGGGTCATTCCGGCCCGGCGCAGGAGCCCGCGCAGCCGAGCGAGCACCTCCTCCAAGCTGAACGGTTTGGTGACGTAGTCGTCACCGCCTGCCGTGATCCCGGCAATGCGGTCCTCGACGGCGTCTCGCGCGGTCAGGAACAGCACGCACACCTCCGGCAGCGCGGCACGCAGCCTGCGCAGCACCTCCAGGCCGTTGATGTCGGGGAGCATCACGTCCAGCACCACCGCGTCGGGGCGGAACTGCGAGGCGGTGGCCAGCGCGTCCTGGCCGGTGCCGGCCGCCCTGACCTCCCAGCCTTCGGAACGCAGCACGTCACAGAGGATGCCGGCCAGATCGGGTTCGTCGTCCACCACGAGTACCCGCACGTGAGTGCCGTTGGGGCGACGCAGACCGGCAGGTGCGGGGGCACAGGCCTCGGTCGTCCGTCTGTCGGCAAGGTCGGGTGCAGACGGTGTGGGGGAGTCGTCGGTCGCGGGGGTGTCGGGCAGTTCCATGGTCCTCGCAGTATTACGTCCCAACCTCTGAGTTTCCTCTGAGTCCACCGGTTGAACCGCTGAGGGCCCGCGTTCAGAGGAAACCCAGAAATTCCGCTGCCAGGGTGAGCCACCGACCGGTTCCCGGGCCGCCCTGGCGCCCCCGGAATGCCAGGCCGACGCCCGGATGTCCAGCCGAAGGGGATTCCTGATGACCACCGTCCAGCACACGGGTACGGCCGCGTCCCTGCCCCGGCACGCGTCGCCGCCGAAACGACGGCGGTGGAGGCTGCCCGCCCCTGCGGTCCTGGTGGTGATCTACTCCGGTGCGGCAGCGGTACTCAGCCTGTGGTGGAGGCACACCCCCGCAGTCGTCGGCGTCGACGGCTGGCTGACGGGCGCCGGGCGGATCACCGGACTCCTGGCCGGCTACACCTGCGCCGTCCTGCTCCTGCTCATGGCGCGGATTCCGGCCCTCGATCGGGGCGTGGGCACCGACAGGCTCGCCCGCTGGCACGCGATCGGCGGGCGATACACCGTCGGCCTCGCCCTCGCCCATACGCTGCTGATCATCTGGGGGTACTCCGTCACCTCCACGACCGGCGTCGTGGACCAGACGACCACATTGGTGCTGCGTTACCCCGACATGCTGAAGGGCACCATCGGCCTGATTCTGTTCGTCGTGGTGGGCGGAGTGTCAGCACGCGCGGCGCGGCGCCGCCTGAGCTACGAGACCTGGTATTACCTGCACTTCTGCACCTATCTCGCGGTCTGTCTGGCCTTCTTCCACCAGTTGTCGAACGGCGCCGACTTCGTGGCGGACCGTCCGGCCCGGGTGGCCTGGTACACCCTGTACCTCGGGACGGCGGCGCTGCTGCTGCGGTATCGGTTGCTCAGCCCGCTGCTGCGGGCGCTGCGTCACCGGCCGCGGGTGGCCGAGGTCCGTCGTGAGGCCCCCGGTGTCGTCTCCGTCTACCTCACCGGCAGGAACCTGGACCGGCTCGGCGCGGAGGCCGGCCAGTTCTTCCGCTGGCGATTCCTCACCCCGGGGATGTGGTGGACGGCCAATCCCTTCTCACTGTCCGCCCCGCCCGATGCCGGCTACCTGCGGATCACGGTGAAGGAGGCCGGTGGCCACAGCCGTGCGGTGGCGCGGTTGCGGCCCGGCACCCGGGTCTGGGCCGAAGGGCCGTACGGAGGCTTCACAGCCGCCCGCCGCAGCAGGTCGAAGGTTCTCCTGCTCGCAGGCGGTGTCGGCATAACACCGCTGCGTGCGCTGTTCGAGACTCTGCACGGCGAGGTGACGCTGCTCTACTACGCCCGCCGCGAGGAGGACCTGGCGCTGCGCGGTGAGCTGGACGAGATTGCCGCTGTCCGTGGCACCCGGGTGCTGTACGCCGTCGGCGAGGGCGCTCTGCCGTTGACGGCAGAGTCGTTGTGCGGGGCGATCGGGGATCTGGCGGAACACGAGGTCTATCTGTGCGGGCCGCCGGGGATGACCGCGGCGGCCAAGGACGCCCTGCGGGACGCCGGAGTTCCGCGTCGCCACATTCACCACGAGTCGTTCGAGTTCTGAGGAGGAACCGCTGTGAACCGATCCATGAGCCGACCTGTCATGGCCACCACGGCGACCGTCGCCGGTGTGGTGCTGATACTTGCGCTGAAACCGCAGGAGAATCCGGCAGTGGCGGCTGCGCCGCCGGTCAGGTCTTCCGCCGGCACATCCACGAGCCCACCGCCCGGTGGCAGTCCGTCGGGCGCCGCCGACTCCGGCCGGCCGTCAGGCACCTTCACCGGTGACACGGTCAACGCCGGGCAAGGAGGAGCGGTACAGGTCGAGATCACCATGAACCAGGGCCGGCTGACCTCGGTGGACGTCCTGCAAGGAGTGCACGAAGCCGGCCCCAGCGCCGGCGCCGTGGCCCGGCTGACTCAGGAGGCACTGGCCGCGCAGAGCGCCCGGATCGACGCCGTGTCCGGCGCCACCTTCACCAGCGAGGGATACGTTTCCTCACTGCAGAGCGCGCTGGACCGGGCCAATGGGTGAGGGCGAGGCCATGCGTCATGTGGAGCATGTGATGGGCACTGTGTTCTCCTTCGTGGTCCGGAGCGAGCCGAGCCTGGCTGTCCACCAGGCCCTCACCGAAGCGGTGGCGTGGCTCCACCGGGTCGACGAGGTCTTCTCCCCCTTCCGCACGGACAGCCAGATCAGCCGCCTCGGGCGCGGTGAGCTGACCGTCGGCCAGTGCGACGACGAGGTGGCCGAAGTACTCGATCTGTGCCGGGCTGCCGCCCGCGCCAGCGGCGGGTGGTTCACCTTCACTCCCGGTGGGCGACTCGACCCGTCCGCCATGGTCAAGGGCTGGGCGGTGGAGCGGGCCTCACAGATTCTCTGCGAGGCGGGGGCCCGGCACCATTGCGTCAACGGCGGTGGTGACATCCAGGCACGAGGCGAGGCGGGCCCCGGTCGGCCATGGAGCATAGGTGTGGCCCATCCGTTTCAGCCCGGCGAGCTCGTCACCGCGGTCTCCGGCCGTGACCTGGCGGTGGCGACGTCAGGCAGCGCCGAGCGCGGCCACCACATCGTCGACCCGCACAGCGGACGGCCGGCGACCGGGCTGGCCTCGATCACTCTGGTCGGACGGAATCTCACCGAGGTGGACGCCATGGCCACCGCCGCGTTCGCGATGGGCGACGAGGCACGCGAGTGGATCCGGACGCTCGACGGCATCGAGGCGTTCGCGTGCACCGCGGATGCCCGAGTCTGGTGGACACCCGGCTTCGCGGAGCACGGCCTGGTTCCGGCCAACGGCTGACGGCACCTCGAGGCCGCTCTCCCGGCGCCGGCCACTGCTGCGAATCCGGGTCCGTGGTCGCAAGTTCCCGAACGTCTGCCTCATCCACGACGTCTATGACGTGACACTTCGTCACAGGCTGAACGACTCCGGCCGGCAGAGGTAGCGTGCGGACGAGTCCGTGGTGCTCGGAGGCCGTCCCTGAATCCGTGGGTATGGATGAACAGAACAGGGCCGGTGCCGAGGCGACCGTCGCCCGCCATCGCGAGCAAGCCAGACGGCGCTTTCGCCGTGTACACGGGCTCATGAAGCACATCTGCATGCACAGCACCGTTGTCGGCCAATCTTGACAACGATGTCAGTCAGTGGTCCAGTCCTGCCTTACCGGGATATCGACGAGGAGGCGGCTCTGCGATGGCTATCGGATCAACACCCACGGCGCTCCGGCCCAGTTGGCGTTCCCGCGGCGCTCATGCCGTCGCGCTGATGCTGAGCCTGCTGGCCCCGGCCGACGTCACCGCCGCGGACGCCGGAGAAGCCTCCGCCGCCGAGGCGAACGGACCCCTGCCCGTGTACCCGAAGCCCCGGTCGGCGAAGAGCCGACCGGAAGAGGTGCGCATTCCACCGGCCGTGACACTCGTGAAAGGCCCGTCGACCGACGCCTCCGCACTCGCCGTGGTCCGGGAGGTGCTGCGCGACGCCGGAGTGCGCACCATCCATCAGGTCGACGACCAATCTCCCGTACGCGGCGCCCGGCTCACCGTCCATGTGGGCGGGCACAAGGAGAACGTCGCCACCGCCGGCGCGCTGCGCGCGCTGGGTGTGCAGGGCGCCGAGACCATGGCCGCCGAGGGGTACGTGCTCGCGGTCGGCGAGGGCAGGGACGGCCGCGACCGGATCGTGCTGAGCGGCGCGGACGGCGCCGGTACGTACTACGCCGCCCAGACGCTGCGTCAGCTGGTGCACGGCTTACGGCTGCAGGGCGTGGTGATCCGTGACTGGCCCTCGCTGCGGTGGCGCGGGGCGATGGACGGTTTCTACGGACCGTCACCCTCGCATCAGCAACGCCTCGCCGATCTCGACCGGTTCGGCCGGCACAAGCTGAACTCCTATGTCTACGCACCAAAGGACGACCCCTACCGGCGGACGGAATGGCGCAAGCCCTACCCGGCGCACGAACTCGCCCGGATCGGTGAGCTGGTGCGGCGGGCCCGGGAGAACCATGTCTCGTTCGGCTACGTTCTCTCCCCCGGCTTGTCGGTCCGCTACTCGCAGCCGTCCGAGGCCGCGGCGCTGACCGCGAAGTTCGAGTCGCTGTGGGAGCTGGGCGTGCGCAGCTTCGTCGTGGCCTTCGACGACATCGACGACCAGCGATGGAACTGCGCCGAGGACCGGGCGGCTTTCGGCACAGGACCGGCGGCCGCCGCCGGCGCCCAGGCGCACCTGGCCAACGCCGTGCAGAAGGCGTTCATCGCGGTGCGCCCCGAGGCCGAGCCGCTGCAGATGATGCCGAGCCAGTACTGGGGAACGTCCAGGACCGACTACACGCGACGCATCGCGCAGGATCTCGATCCCGGGATCGTCGTCCAGTGGACGGCAAGGTGACGCTGCGGCGGGCTGCGGCGCGCATGCCGCCGCGTGCGCAGCGGCCGGGACGGGCGTGCTCTTTCGGCTGTTGGCGCTACGAATACGAGGCCTGCCAGGTCGCCGAAAACAGCTCGCGACCGAGCCGTTGACAGGCTTTGCGCGACCATGACATCTTTCCCGGGCCGATCAGACAACGTTGTCAAGAAGGGATACGCCCATGCGACGGTCAGCCGGCTGGATGCGTACGAGAACGGTCCGGATGGTGGTCGCCACCTTGCTGGCCGGCGGTCTCAGCGGACCGGCCACCGCGACCGCCGTCGCCGCGCCGGCGCCCTCCCCAGCACCCGCGGCCGACCCGGCCGGCCTGGTCAACCCGTTCGTCGGCACACAGAACTTCGGCAACACCTTCCCCGGCGCGAGCGCCCCCTTCGGCATGGTCCAGGTCAGCCCGGACACCGGCGGCCAGGGCGGCTACGACTACCAGCAGGACAAGATCCACGGCTTCAGCCAGACACATCTCTCCGGCGTCGGCTGCGGCGTCGCGGGCGAGCTGCCGATCATGCCGACGACCGGCGCGGTCGACCGGGTCAACCCCGACGACTACCGCTCGGTGTACTCGCACGACGACGAGAAGGCCGAGCCCGGCTACTACCGGGTCAACCTGAAGTCGTACGGCATCAATGCCGAGCTCACCGCGACGCGGCGCACCGGCTGGCAGCGCTACACCTTCCCGTCCACCGGCGCCGCCAACGTCCTGTTCAACACCGGCAAGGCCAACCAGAAGGTGTACGACTCCGAAGTGCACGTCGTCGGCGACCGCACGGTCGAGGGCCGGGTACACGCGGGCAACTTCTGCGCCGGCAAGGACGATCACACCGTCTACTTCACCGCCACCTTCGACCGGTCTTTCAAGACCCAGGGCACCTGGCGCGGTTCGACCCCGAAACCGGGCAGCCGGGATGCCGCCGGCGAGGGTGGCAACGGCGCCTGGGTGGCCTTCGACGCGAGCGCCGACAAGGACGTCGTGATGAAGGTCGGCCTGTCCTACACCGGAGTCGAGGGCGCCCGGAAGAACCTGGCGGCGGAGACGAAGGACTCGTACGACTTCGACGCCACCCGTGCCGCCCTGCACCGCACTTGGGAGGAGCAGCTCGGCTCCATCGGCATCGGCGGGGGTTCGCCGGACCGGCAGAGCGCCTTCTACACCGCGCTCTATCACGCACAGCTGCACCCGAACCTGGCCGGCGATGTGGACGGCCGCTACACCGGCTTCGACCGGAAGACCCATACGGCCGACGGCTTCACGCCGTACCAGAATCTTTCGCTGTGGGACACCTACCGGCCGCAGAACCAGCTCCTGGAACTCCTGGAGCCCGGGGTCGCCCGCGATGTCGCGCTGTCCGTCGTCGCGATCGGCAAGGACGGCGGCTGGCTGCCGCGCTGGGCGCTGGCCAACAGCGAGACCAACATCATGACCGGTGACCCGGTGACTCCGTTCCTCGTCGAGGCCTGGTCGAAGGGCCTGCTGGCCGGCCACGAGGAGGAGGCGTACGCACTGCTGAGGAAGAACGCCACCAGCACTCCGCCCGCCGATTCCGCGTACAACGGCCGCTCGGGCGTGGACTTCTACCGCGAGCGCGGCTATATCCCCTCGGGTCTCGGCCTCGGCCAGGACTGCGCCGACAAGGGCGGCGACAACGACTGCAACCACCCCGCATCGGCCACTCTCGAGTACGCGGCCGCGGATGCCTCGCTCGCCCTGATGGCCGGCGGGCTGGGTCACCGGGCCGACGCCGGGATGTTCGCGGCGCGCGGCCGGTGGTACCGCAACCTGTGGGACTCCTCCATCGGCCAGTTCCGTCCGCGTACGACACAGGGCACCTGGGTGACGCCGTACGACCCGGTCGAGGCGGGCCACCAGTTCCACGAGGGCGGCGCCCACCAGTACCAGTGGCTGGTTCCCCAGGACCCGGCCGGTCTGGTGGAGTTGATGGGCGGCAGGAAGGCCGCCGAGAAGCGGCTCGACGCATTCTTCGTCCACGACAAGCTGCTCACCGACCCCGCGGGCACCGCACGCAAGGACTGGATCTCCCAGCCCTACGACTACTACGGCAAGCCCACCTACAACCCCAACAACGAGCCCGATCTGCACGCCCCGTACATGTATCTGTGGGCGGGCGCGCCCGCGAAGACCGCGACCGTCACACGGGCTGCGATGACGCTCTTCACCAACGGCCCGGACGGCATGACGGGCAACGACGATCTGGGCACGATGTCGGCCTGGTACGTCTTCTCGTCGCTCGGTCTGTACCCGACGATGAGCGGCGCCGACTTCCTGGCGCTCTCCAGCCCGCAGTTCGAGTCGGCGACCATCAGGATCGGACAGTACGGCCGCAAGCAGGGCGGCACTCTGACGCTCACGGCGCCCGGCGCGAGCGACGACCGGAGGTACGTCCAGAAGGTGGCCCTGAACGGCAAGGACATCCGCACCACCTGGCTGGGCTGGGACACGATCGCGCACGGCGGGCGGCTGACCCACCAGCTGGGCACCGAACCGTCCGCGTGGGGCACGGGCCGGAACGCCGAACCCCCGTCGGTCGGCGGAGCAGCGGCTGCCGACGGGCGCCGGCACCTCGACGCTTCGCTGCGGCCCGCCTCGGACGCCCTACCGTCGAGCGACACGGAGCAGACCGCGCATCTCGCGGTGGACGTACTGGCCCAGTCGCCGGGCGATGTACGCGTGTCCGTGGCGGCGAAGGCTCCCTCCGGCTGGGCGGTGAAGGCGCCCGCACAGGTGGCGGTGAAGTCCCGCGGTCTGCCGGTGCAGACGACGGTCCCGCTCGCGGTCACGGTGCCGGCCGCAACCGCGGTCGGCTCGTACCCGGTCCGGATCACGGTCGCGGCGAAGGGCATTCCGGCGGTCGTCCGCACGGCCACCGTCGAGGTGCGGCCCGCGGCGAGCTGCGCGAGCGTCGGGAATGAGCAGTGTCCCGTGGAGCTGACCGGTGCCATGAATCACGACGGGACGGCCACGAAGGACCGATCGGGCGAGGGCAACTTCGACGGCCTCGGCTGGAGTTACGACGCCGGTCTGCTGCCCAAGGCCGGCCCGGTCAGCTGGAACGGCGTGCCGTACCGGGCGCCCGACCCGACGGGGACCGCGCCGAACTTCGTCGAGGCACGCGGCCAGGCGCTGCTGCTGCCCGCCGGCGCCCGCTCCGCACTGCACCTGGTCGCCGCATCCCACAACGGTCCTGTGGCCACCACACTGACCGTTCGCTACACGGACGGCACCACCGCGGACGTGCCGGTCACCATCGGCGACTGGGCCGGATCGACGCCGTCCGGCAGCACTGTCGTCCTCGACATGCCGCACCGCATCAAGGACGGCCAGGGCGTCGACGGCCCGTCGGTACGGCTGTTCGGCGACACGGCACCGCTGGACAGCGCGAAGACACTGCGTTCGGTGACGCTGCCGGACGACTCACGGGTCGAGGTGTACGCGATCACGCTGACCTGACCGACCCCAACTCGCGTTGCACACAGCGCAATTGGAGTTGCACCTCTTGCGTGCGAGGACGACAGGCGCCACTGTGTCTGCCACATCCGAAGCCGCCGACCCCCGTGGCCGGGGTCCTCACCTCTGAGTCGCTGGCCAGCGTCGATACGTGGGTGTCTGCAGGTCTGCACGCTGTGTTCCCGCTGACCCTCTACTGGATGCACAGGCCGGCGCACGCCCTGGTGACCGCTGAACGCCCGGCAGAGCCTGAGGGATGAGTCGTACCAGCGGCCACTCGCCCGGACGGCGGGCAGGTCAGCGGTTGTTCCCGTTCGAGTTGCAGTCCCAATAGCCCTTGTGCCAGTGGTGGTGACTGTCGTACCAGCCGCTGTGCCACGAGCAGCCCGTGGGAACCGAGACGGTCGTCGTGGCGGGGGCGGCTGCTGCGGCCGTGCCCGCCACTCCGATTGCGGTGCCGCCGGCCAGCAGGAAGCCGGCCGCGACGCAGGCGAAGGCGCGCTTGGCGCGATGTGCTCGCATGGCTCTGCTCTTTCTTCCACGTTCTCGCGCTGTCCCAGCACGAAAGGGATGGCCGCGGCCTCACGCCGAAGCGTGGGGCCCGGCGATGGCTGGATGGTGCCGCTCGAAGACCGATGCGGCGCTGTCGTCGAGGTCGCCGCGTGAAAGCGAGGGACGCACGTCTCCCGGCTGCACGCCCACCGTTGCGGGAGCGCGTCGCGGGACGTGTCCTGAATCGCGGCCTCACCTCTTTCGACGGTAGCGGCCTATCCGCTGACAGGCACCTCGAGCCCACAGCGCGAGAGCCCCTCCGGCAGGTTCAGCTGCCGGAGGGGCTCTACCTGTCGTTGGGCCGATGGGCCGTGGACCCTGCGCCCCCGGTAGCCCGTTCTGCGTCCGCTGAGAGCCGTTGGCCGGACGCCGACCTTTGGCAGGACTTCGAGGACAGCGCGCCGGACAGCGAGGCGGACGCCCTGATTACCCCGCCGACCGCCGAGGACATGCGCGCAACGCTGGCCGTTCTCGCTGCCCGGCATGGCCGCCCCGTGACCGGTCGCATGGTGGCTGACCATTTCGGAGTCAGCGAACGGACCGGACGCCGATACGAGGCTGATCGTTGCCACCGCCCAGCCGGCTCCGGGCAACAATGCGGAGCATCGAAAAGTCCGCGCCCGCGTGGAACATGCCTTCGCCCGCATGAAGAACTACAAGATCCTCCGTGACTGCCGGCAGCGTGGCGACGGTCTCCACCACGCGGTCCAGGCCGTCGCCCACATGCACAACCTCGCCCTGGCCGCATGATCAGAACAGTCGGAACCAGGCCCTGACCTGCCAGATCACAGCCTTCTGCAACACGCTTCAGTCCTCTGAGTCAGCCGGTCAGGTCCGGGAGCGCGTCAGGCGCAGGGTGACCAGCTGGAAGGGGCGGAGGGTCAACTTCACCGCACCGTCGGCCAGTTCCAGCCCCGGTGCGTCCGCCGAGGGTCGCTCCAGCAGGTCGGTCGCGGCCGCCTCGACGGCTTCGAATCCGGCGGTGACGCCGACCCGGGCGCGGCCGCCCCGGGACTCGTAGAGGCGTACGACGACATCGCCGCTCGCATCGTCCGCCAGCTTCACCGCGGAGATCACGACCGCGTCGTTGTCCACCGTCACCAGCGGGGTCACCGCCGCGTCGCCCGCAACCCGTCGCTCCGGGAGGTTGATGCGGAAGCCCTCGCGGACCGCGTCGCCGATCGCCGCGCCGGGCACGAGGGCATGGCGGAATCGGTGCACGCCCTGGTCGGTCTCCGGGTCGGGAAAGCGCGGGGCCCGCAGCAGCGAGACGCGGAGTGTGGTCGTCGTTCCGGAGTCGGCTGCGCGGACGGTACGGGTGACGTCATGGCCGTACGTCGAGTCGTTGACGAGCGCGATGCCCCAGCCGGGCTCCTCCAGATGCACGAAGCGGTGGTTGCAGGCCTCGAACTTGGCCGCCTCCCAGCTGGTGTTGGTGTGCGTGGCCCGGTGGAAATGGCCGAACTGGGTCTCCGACGCATACCGCTCGGCATGGATGTCCAGCGGGAAGGACACCTTGAGGAACTTCTCCGTCTCGTGCCAGTCGACCTCGGTGTCGATGTCGAGGCGTTTGGCGCCGGCGGGCAGGGTCAGCAGCTGGGTGACCTTCGAGTCGCCGAAGCCGCGGACGACGCGCACCGCCGCCGATGTGCCGGTCACGACAGGGGTGATCTCGTCGGCGTCCGTCAGGTCCGTGACGGTGTTGCGGTAGAACGCGTCGACGTCCCACGCGTCCCACATGTTCGGGAAGTCGGGGTGGATCTGCAGCAGGTTCGCCACCCCGCCGGGGGCCACCGTCTCGCGCTCCGCGCCGATGTCGTACGCGGACGTCACCAGGCCTCGTCCGTCGATCTCGACCTGAAGCAGGCCGTTGTCGAGGACGAAGCCGCCGTCCTCGCGCGGGGAGAGCTGGGCGCTGCCGCCGACGGCCGCCACCGCGGCACCGCCTGCCGCCACACCGTGCCGCTCGTGCGGCGCGGAGTTGAAGACAAGGGTTCCGGATCCGTCGCCTGCGAGCGCGCGCTGCGCCCCGTCGATGATGCCGTTGAGCTCCTCGGCGACGGCCCGGTATGTCTTCTCGGCCTCCCGGTGCACCCAGGCGATGGACGAGCCGGGCAGGATGTCATGGAACTGGTGCAGCAGCACCGTCTTCCAGATGCGGTCCAACTCCTCGTACGGGTACGGGAATCCGGTCCGCACGGCGGCGGTGGCGGCCCATAGTTCGGCCTCGCGCAGCAGATGTTCGCTGCGGCGATTGCCCTGCTTGGTCTTCGCCTGGCTGGTGAGCGTGGCGCGGTGCAGCTCCAGATAGAGCTCGCCGACCCAGACGGGCGCGTTGGGGTATTCGGCCTCGGCCTTGGTGAAGAACTCCGTGGGGGTCTCCCACCGGACGGTCGCCGAACCGTCGAGGTCGCGCAGCCGGGCCGCCTTGGCGACCATCTCGCGGGTGGTGCCGCCACCTCCGTCGCCCCAGCCGGTCGGTGCGAGGGAGTGCCTGGCGACGCCCTTGTCCTTGAAGTTCTTCGCCGCGTGGGCGATTTCGCTGCCACTCATCGAGCAGTTGTAGGTGTCGACGGGCGGGAAGTGCGTGAAGATCCGGGTGCCGTCGATGCCCTCCCACTGGAAGGTGTGGTGCGGGAACTTGTTCGTCTGCGACCACGAGATCTTCTGTGTCAGCAGCCACTTGGAACCGGCCGCCTTGATGATCTGCGGGAGTCCAGCCGCGAAGCCGAAGGTGTCGGGCAGCCAGGCCTCGTCGTTCTCGATACCGAACTCGTCCAGGAAGAACCGCTTGCCGTGCACGAACTGACGGGCCATCGCCTCCGAGCCCGGCATGTTCGTGTCGGACTCGACCCACATGCCGCCCGCAGGCACGAACCGCCCCTGCGCCACGGCCCTCTTGACCTTCGCGTACACCTCGGGCCGGTGTTCCTTGATCCAGGCGAACTGCTGCGCCTGCGACATGGTGAAGATGAACTCCGGCTCGTCCTCGAGGAGCGCCGTCATATTGGACGTCGTACGGGCGACCTTGCGTACCGTCTCGCGCAGCGGCCACAGCCAGGCGGAGTCGATATGGGCGTGGCCGATCGCGCTGATCCGGTGCGCCGAGGGACCGGCGGGGGTGGAGAGGACTCCCTCGAGGCAGGAACGGGCCGCGGCAGCACTGCCGTTCACATCCTGGAGGTCGATCGCGTCGAGGGCGTGGCCCACGGCCCGCAGGATGTCCCAGCGGCGGGCGCCCTCCACGGGCAGCTCCTGCATCAGTTCGCCGAGGACCTCCAGGTCGAGCACGAGCTCCCACACGGTCTCGTCGAAGACGGCGAGATCCATGCGGGTCAGGGTGTACTGCGGGTCGGTGCCCGCGGTCTCCTTGTCGCCGAGCTGCGTCGGCAGGAAGGGGTGGTAGTCGAGGATCACAGGGTTGGAGGCGGCCTCGATGTGGAGGCGCACTTCCTCGCCGCCTTCGACGGGCGCGCCGATGCGCACCCACTGGTTGCGCGGATTGAGTCCCTTCACCGGGGTGCCGTCGGGGCGGTGGACGAGGCCCTCGCACTGGAAGCCGGGCATGTTCTCGTCGAAGCCGAGGTCGAGGATCGCTTCCACGGTCTTGCCGGCCCACGCGGCCGGTACGGTCCCGGTGACCCGGAACCAGCTGGTCCCCCACGGAGCGCCCCACATGTCGCCGACCGCGATCGGGCCTGGCGAGGCGGCGAGCCCTTCGGCGACCGGGACGGGTTCGCCCGGCGCGTTCCAGACGGCCACCTCCAGCGGTACGGACTCGGGGTACACGGCGGGGCGGATGCGCTCGTCGAGGACGCGCTTGAGGCGGGCTTCGACAAGGCTGCGGTCGTCATGCATGCGGGGCTGCTCCGAGGGTTCGGGTGGTGGTTACCAGGGGTGGGCTGCGGTCGATGGTGCCGATGTGGTGTAGAGCTCCCCGACCGCGCGCAGTTCGAACCGCGCCGACCGCTCACCCTGTTCGGGCTTGAGGCCGGGGACGAAGAATGCTCGCTGGCAGGTTGCCCCGAGGAAGCGCCGTTTCCCGTCGGGCAGGACGCGGTGCAGTGTGTAGTGACGAACCGCCCCCGGGGCGCCCTGCCATCCGAAGCGCAAGTCGCCGCCCGTGGTGGCGGTGATCCTCAGGCCGGCCGGGGCGGCGGGGCACTGTGCGGCCTTGTCGCGCACAGCCAGGGCGCCGAGCCGCCATTTCACGGGTCCGCTGATCGCGGTGAGTCGGACACCGAGCGCGCGCACGGTCCCGGTCGGGCTGTTCAGCCGCACGGTCGAGGTGGTCCAGCCGCTGCCCGGGCCCGTGGTGCCCACGGGGAGGTAGGTGTACGGAATGGGTGCGCCCGGCCCCGAGGGCTCGGCCACGGCCACCGCGAGCTCGACCCCGACCCGGCCCGCGTCGGCGCGGTGGGTGAGCTCGACGACCGTGTCCGCGGTGAGGGGGAGCCTGGTCGCGTACAGCTCCACCGTGGTGGGCGCATCGAGCGAGCCGTCGACGAGGAGACTGCTGCCCCCGTGCCAGGCATCGGCGAAGTCATGGGCGACCGACGGGCGCTGACCGTTCGTGCGCACGACCCATTGGCGGGACGGGAGGCGGTCCTGAACGCCGAGATGGTTCCACTGCGCGTCCGACGTCACCTTGCCGCCCTCGTACCAGCGCAGTCCGTGGCCGGTGTTGAAGGTGGTCGCGAAGGGCACGGTGTCGACGGTCGAGCGGTCGGCGACGGCGCGCGCGGGAGCACGCCAGGACTCGCCGGGGGCGGGCCGCGACGGGTCGAGCGACTGCCCGCTCCAGAACCGGTCGTCGGCGGCGTGGAACTGGGCCGGGGTGCGGTCCGCGGGCAGGTGGTTACGGGTCCACTCGGGCCGGTAGAAGCCCAGCGAGACGATGTCCGCCGTATTCTCGGGGATGATGGCGTCCCAGTCGACGGACCTGTTCCAGCCGTTCGCCTCGACATCGACTCCCGCCCACAACTCATAGCGGCTGCGCCCTGGTTGCTGAGCGACCTGACCGGAGGACGCCAGCGAGGACCGCGACCAGCGGAAGTCGATGAACATGGAGTCGGCGGCCTGGAAGAACGCCTTGTTACGGTCGTTCAGCGCGCCCTGCCAGCTCACCGAACCGTTCACGGTCATCGAGTCGTACCAGCAGACGCGCAGCCCCTTCGGCGCGCCCAGATTCTTCAGCTCCTTCACGAAGCCGAGCATGTCGGCCGCGAGTGCGCTGTTGCCGCCTCCGGTCTCCGCGTTGATGAACCAGCCGTCGAAACCGTACGCCGTGGCGACCGCGACGAGCCGCTCGGCGAGCGGGAATCTGCCGAAGGAGTCCTTCTGGACGAGGTCCCGGGTCCAGCGCAGATCGCCGCCGTAGGCCACGGGCGGCAGGAAGACATTGCCGAGGACGGGCACACCGTGGCGGTGTGCGGCGTCCACGATCGGGGCGTTGGGCGCGAGGATCAGACCCTCCCCCGACGAGCCGCCCCAGAAGACCAGCTCGTCCAGGTAGGACCAGTGGGTCAGGGCGTAGTAGTCGGCGGTGGCCGCGCCCTGGGAGGGGTTGCCGGCGGTGGGTCCGAAGGAGACGAGGGACTGGACGCGCGCCTGCCCGCTGCGGGCGGTGGCGTTGACCGGCGTGGGCGTGAACCGCCGGGCGAGCGGCACGGCCGACTTGTTGAACACCAGATCAGTGTCGTCCTCGGCGCGCCAGGCCTTGAGGCTGCGCCAGGTGATGCCCTGGCCCGGGGTGCCGGAGGGGAACGAGTCGGGGTACCAGTAGGAGGCGTACGGCGTGCCGGGCGTTGTCTTCGTCGCGGCGGACGCGATGCCGGGCACGAGGGCCGGGGTCAAAGCTGCCGCCGCCGATGCCAACAGGAGGGCGCGTCGGCTGAGGTGGGGGGTCATGGTGCGCTCCGTTTCATGGCCTGTCCCCAATCGCCGGAGGGGCTGGTGTTCAGCCCCTCCGGCGATTGAGGAGCGGGGTCTGGGGCGGAGCCCCAGTTACGGGAAGGGGCGGGGTGGGGAATGGTCATGCGCCGACCTGCCCCGGGGTTACCACTTCGGTGATGCCTCGTGCGGCGAGGTGCTCCTTGTCCTCCGCGCAGCCCGCGAGGACGGCCGTGGGCCGGACGCCCTCCATCGTGAGCCGGGCGAAGGCCTCGAAGAAGGCGCCACCGGGTGCGCACGTGGATCGCTGGGGCGCCGTCTCCTCGTCACCGGTGTCGACGACGAGTGCGGTGGTGCGCGGCGCGGGACTGTGTTCCTTCCCCCGCCGCTCCTCGACGATGCGCGCGATCGTGCGGCCGGCCGGTTTGACCTGCCGGTCGTTGGTCAACAGACCGAGGCTGTATTCGAGTTCGGGGAAGTCCGCGAGCGAGCGGGACACATCGTGGGAGCACCACCAGGTGACTCCCCAGACATCCTGGCAGTCCAGCGCGTTCGCCACCGTCGCCTCGGTGAAGTGGGCGGCGTGCTCGGCCGGGACGAGCGGCGCGGGTGCGCCGACCTCCTGCAGCCATACGGGCCGGCGCGGATCGAGAGCCCAGGCTTTGGAGAGCTCGATCAGGTAGGCGGCATGGTGCTCGGTCGCAACTCCCGTACGTCCGTGCCGCTGGGCGGTGCCGTTGAAGACCCACGAGTGCACGGCGGTCACGGCGCCGATGCGTGCCGAGTGGGCGGGGGTGAACGGGTGGTCGTCCTGGTACCAGGCCGCGTCGTACTCGGCGTGCAGATGGAGCCTTCCGGGCGCCCCGGCCTCACAGGCGTCGAGCAGCCGCCGCAGCCAACTCCCGGCCCGTTCGGCCGAGATGCGGTCCGGATCGGGGTGCGGGCCGCTGGAGAACTGGTTGATCTCGTTGCCGACGGTCATGCCGATGAAGTTCGGCCGGTCGCCGAGCGCGGCCGCGAGCGTACGCAGGTACTCGGCCTGTCCCGATACGACATCGGGGTCGGTGAACATGTTCCGCCGGTGCCAGGTCCGGGTCCATGCGGGCAGGAAGTCGAAGCTCGACAAGTGCCCTTGCAGACCGTCGACGTTGACGTCCAGACCGCGTTCGGCCGCCGCGTCGGCGAGCTGTACGAGCTGTTCGACGGCGCGCGGGCGGATGAGGGTCCGGTTGGGCTGGAAGAGCGGCCAGAGCGGGAAGACCCGGATGTGGTCGAGGCCGAGGCCGGCGATCGAGTCCAGGTCGGCGCGTACGGCGTCGAGGTCGAAGTCCAGCCAGTGGTGGAACCAGCCCTGGCTGGGCGTGTAGTTGGCGCCGAAGCGCGGCACGGAAGAGCTCATGGGGAAGGGGTGTCCTGGTTCTGTGGTGCGGCACTCGGATCGGAGCCGGGCAGGTCAGCCCTTGACGGCGCCCTCGCCGACACCGCGGAAGAAGAAGCGCTGCAGACAGGCGAAGAGAACGATCAACGGGAGTACGGCGATGACCGTGCCCGCCGCGACGAGGCGTTCATCGTTGGCGAAGGTGCCGTGCAGATAGTTCAGGCCGATGGTCAGGGTGAAGTTCTCCGGGTCGCTGAGCACGATCAGGGGCCACAGGAAGTCGTCCCAGGCGCCCATGAAGGCGAAGATGGCGACGACGGCGAGGGTGCCCTTGACCGAGGGCAGGGATATGCGCAGGAATCGCTGCCATGCGGTGGCCCCGTCGACGAATGCCGCTTCCTCCACCTCGTGCGGGAGATTCAGGAAGGCATTGCGCATCAGCAGGACGTTCATCGCTGCGATGCAGCCGGGCAGCAGTACGGCGATCAGGGTGTTGTTCAGGCCGAGGTCACGCATGGTGGTGAACTGGGCGATGATGATGCCCTCGACGGGGACGAGCATCGCGAGGATGAACACCAGGGTCGCGGCCCTGCGTCCGCGGTAGCGCATCCGGGCGAGGGCATAGCCTGCCAGTGCGGAGCCGATGCAGTTGGTCAGCACATTGGCGGTGGCGACCTTCAGCGAGTTCAGCGCGTAGTCCCAGACCGGGATGGTCCGGGAGACGCGCGCGTAGTTGTCGAGCGTCGGCTCGCCCGGCAGGAATGTGGGCGGTGAGCTGAAGATGTCCTCGTGCGGGCCCTTGAGCGAGGTGGACAGCTGCCACAAAAAAGGCCCTACGGTCAGCGCCAGTACGGCGATCAGCAGGCTGTAGCGGAGTGCGAGCTGCCAGCCGGGGATGCGCCTGCCGTCGGCGTCCGTGATCTTCATGAGGCTCATGCGTCCTCCTTGCGGTCGGCGCGGAGCACCAGCAGCATCAGGGCGACGGTGACGACGAAGACGACCACCGAGATGGCCGAGGCGTAGCCGACGCGACCGGTCAGTCCGGTGCCGACGCGCTGGACGAGCATCACGAGCGTGGTGTCCTCGCCTGCCGGGCCGCCGCTGGGACCTGCCATCAGATAGACCTCGGAGAAGACCTTGAAGGAGGCGACGGAGGAGAGCGCGCCGACGAGGACCATGGTGGAGCGGACCGCGGGGACGGTGACGGTGCAGAAGCGGCGTACGGCCCCCGCTCCGTCGACGGCGGCGGCCTCGTGCAGCTCGCGCGGGACATTGGCCAGCGCCGCCAGATAAATGATCATGTAGTAGCCGAGGCCCTTCCAGACCGTGACCGCCATCGCACTGCCGAGCAGCAGCCACTGGTCGCTGAGGAAGCCGACCTTGCCGACGCCGACCGCCTCGAGCACCGAGTTGATCAGTCCTCGGTCGTCGAGCATCCACACCCAGATCAGGCCGACCACGACGATGGAGGCGACGACCGGGGTGTAGAAGGCCGAGCGGAAGAAGGTGATGCCGGGGATGTGCCGCTGTACGAGCATCGCCAGCAGCAGCGGCAGGACCACCAGGGCGGGGACGACACCGAGGACGTACAGGGTGCTGTTGCGCAGACCGATCCAGAACATCTCGTCGTCGAGCAGTTCCCGGAAGTTGGCGAGGCCCACGTACTGACCGGGGACCAGGGTGCGGCGGTCGGTGAAAGCGTTGACCAGGGTGCTGAGGAACGGATACAGGCTGAAGGTACCGACGACCAGGAGACCTGGCGCCGCGAACAGCCAGGGGCTGGAGGGTAGTTGGCGCCTGATCCCACGGGCGGGCCGGGGGGCGGGGGGGCCGGGGGGGCGGCCGGGCGGGCCCCCCCCGGGGGGGGGGGGGGGGGTGGGCGCCGGGGGGGGGGGGGGGGTGTTAGGCGGCGCCGCGCAGCCCAGACCCCCCCCCCCG